>NZ_JBKORD010000007.1:0-410738 GCF_046764875.1 Nocardia arseniciresistens | reverse complement strand
CGTCCGAGACTCGCGCCTGCGGCGCATGCGCTTCGGACGCTCGGACGCGAGACGGGCCGCGAACTCTAGTGCTCGGTCTCGCTTCGCTCGGAATACGGGGTCGTGCCTAGTGGGCGCGTACGTGGGGACCGTTGCGGGCTCGTGGTTGTGCCCTGGCGCGGGCGCTCGGGTGTGGGCAACGGGGGTTCGTCGGGCTCGCTTTGCTAGCGGTGGCCGTAGCGCAATTCGTAGAGGTCCCGATCATGTTCGGAAATCTTGGTGTGATCGAGGAGTTCCGGATTCAAACCGTGCTGGACCAGGCGGAAGCGGCGCCACACGTAGCTGAGCGCGACCGTGAAGATGACCATCGGAACGATCATCATCACGATGATGCCGATCTTCAGCGGCATCGGGCCTGGGAACAACAGCACCAGGGCGAAGAACGGGATGATCGGTCCAAGGAACCGGACGAGATAGCGCTCCATGGCCCCGTGTCCGACGAGGTCGCGGATAACCCACTCGTGCAGCTCCTCGGGGAGCTCGCGGCCGACATCGTAGGCGATCCGCTGCCGTATTGTGGGAGTCTTCATAGTTCCAGGCTATGCCTGTGGTATAAGTCACCGCCAGTCTCGAGCGGCAACTCGGCGAACTTCAGGCGCGGCCGTGCCTGCGCTCGTAGTCCAGCCGCTCGGCCGCGCCGCGCTGCCTGGCATCGGAATCGGCGAGGTCCGGGTCGAGGCCGTGTTTGATCAGCCGGCTGCGCCGGTACACGTACATCAGCGCGATCGTGAAGTAGATCAGCGGCAGATACAGCAGGGCCATCATCGCGAAGCCCATCCAGTTCGGGCCGGGTACCAGCAGAAAGAGCATGAGTACCGGAATCACCGGAAGCAGGAATCGCATCAGATAGCGGCGCGCGGCGCCCGGGCCGGTCAGATCGTTGCGCACCCACTCCGACATCGACGCGGGCAGCGTCCGACCGCAGACGTAACCGATCCGCTGCGGAAAACTCGGTGTGGTGCGTTCGACCATGGACTCAGCCTTGCCTACTCGCCTGGAACTCGGCGATCTGGGTGGTCAGGTTGTGCGTGGAATGCTTGACGGCGATCTTCACAAACGGCTCGATGGTCTTACCGAGCACCCGTCCAGCGATACCGCCACCGACCCGGTACTCCACGATAGCGTCGACGGTGCACTGGTTGTCGTCCTTGCCGTGGAACAGGAAGGTCGATTCGATCTCGAAGCCCTTGATGGACTTGACCGCGATCGCGACGTTCTCCTCCCAGCGCACCACCCTGATCGTCGAATGCAGGGTGGCGGGCCCGAGCCTGATGGTGCCGTCGAAGGTCGCACCCACACCCTCGATCTGGTCGGTGACCGGCGTGAATTCATGGATCTCTGAGATGAACCGCGGCAGATTGCGGTAGTCGTTGACATAGGCAAAGGCGGTTTCGGCCGTTGCCGCGCAGTCCTCGACGATTTTCACTTCGGTCATACAAGCACTGTAACCGCGGCGTCCCTGACCTGCCCTGTCACGCCGTCACCGCCAGCGTCGCGGCAAGCCCGAACGCGACCGCCATCACAACGACCTCGAGCACGGCCCTGCGCAACGACGATTCGGCGGTCATCCGATGGTCCGCCGCGCGCCGCACCCAGGTGCGCCGCCACCACCAGCCGAGTATCAGCAATCCAACCAGCACAAGGGTTTTCGCGAGCAGGATGCGGCCGTAGCCGGTGGTCACGAAGGGCGTGAGCCCGCCGACGCGCACCAGCCCGTTGATAACCCCGGTCATCGCGACGGTCGCGATCAACGGCAGCGCGAATGCCGAATACCTCGGCAGCGCGACCGCCCACTCACCGCGGGTGCGCACCACAAGCGCGAGCGCGACGAGCAGTCCGAACCAGGCCGCCGCGGCAAGCGCGTGCACCGCGCCGAGCACCGAACCGAACGGCTGTTGCGACATGTGCCCGGTGATCGGCCGCAGCGCCAGCGCCACGGCCGCGAATACCAGCACCAAGTCGGTCGACGCGGTCTCGGGTCGCCGGAAGGCCAGCGCGCAATAGCAGGCCACCGCGCCGGTGCCGAGCAGGATGGCGATGCCGACCTGGCCGCCGCTGATTTCGATGAGGAAGGTGCCGAATTGCCCGCCGCCCAGACGCGCTACCGGGACGCCGACAACGTCGGCGGCCTCGAAGACGAGCACCGCGAACTCGGCGCCGCACCAGAGCGCCGCGAGCACGGCGAGCAACCGCCACGGCGGACGCAGCCGCGGATGCATCCGGGGGAGCGCGGCCAGCCCCAATACCGTCGCGCCCGCACAGTCCGCCACGACACGGACGCCGCCCTCGGTCGGCACCCGCGCGGGAAGATCCAGCGCCCAGGCGAGCAACACCCCGAGCATGGCGGCCGGAACGACGAGCAGCAACGCCCGTGCGTCCCGGCCGGTCGGCACGCCGCTCACGGTTGTTTCCGGCTCCTGCCACCGAACAGTGCGAAGGCGAGGCCGCCGCCGAACAGCAGGACGGCGCCGACGATGAACACCCACAACGGAATTCCGCTCGAGCCGCCGTCGTCGGTCGCGCCGTTCTTGGCGCCGGGCTTGGGACCAGGGACTCCGGTGCCCGCCTTGGCGAGGGTGAATTTCCTTGTGCCGCTGACCGGATGGCCGTCGGCGGAGGTCACCCGGTAGGCGATGGTGTATTCGCCGACCGGACCGAGCTCGCCGACCTCGACGCTGACCGACTTGCCCTCGACGGTCGGCGTCCCCTTGGACCACAGGTTGCCGTCCGGGCCGACGACGGTCAGCGACGGGAAGCTGGTCTGTAGGTCCTCGTTGAAGGTGATGCTGACCCGAGCAGGCCCTGCGTCGATGGTGGAACCGTTCTCCGGCGAACTGCCGGTGACCGCCGAGTGCGCGGCGGCCGTGCCTGCGGCGGCGAGGCTGCCGCCGAGCAGCAGCAGACCGGCGACGAGTGCGGTGAGCAGGCGGCGTGGGGCGGTCACGAGCGCCGTCCGCGGATCACGTTGCCGAGGCCGAGCGCGACACCGAGCAGGCCGAGCGCGAGGCCGATGCCACCGAGCCATCGCGCGGTGTTGTCAGCGGCGTCGTCGGTCTCGTGGTCAGAGGCTTCGGCGGCCGATCCGTGCTCGTCTTCGCCCGCCTTCTCGGCCGCGAGGGTGACGCTGGGCGCCGGGTGCTCCGGCTCCGTGCCGTCGCTGCCCATCGGCTGATCCCAGCTGACGATCTTGCCGTCGCTGTAGGTCTGCTTGGTCGGGAAGCTCACTGTCGCCTTGGTCGGCAGCGGCCCGACCGAAACAGCGAAGCGCTGGAACTGGCCCGGCCCGACGCCGGGTGCGCCCGGTTCAGCGGTCCAGGTGACCGCGGTGATCTCCGACTTGTCGTTGCGCTCGATCTTGGAGCTCCAGCCGGGGATGGGCTCGGTGCGGGCGCTCTTGGGCGTCGGCAGGGTCACGGTGAGCGCGACGGTGTTCGCGGTTTCCGATTCCGTCGGCACCCTGAAGGTGACCACCGAATATCCGCCCTGTTGGGCGCCGGGTGCATCGGCGGTGACGTGCGCCGCGGCGGTGGCGCCGGTTGCCAAAACCAGGCCCGCGGCGATCGCGGTCGTGCAGGAGGCACGCAAAAGAGAATTACGCATGGGGTGAAAAGCTTTCTGTCCGAGGGGAACTGGTGCGACCGATCAGGCGGGCACCGGTGGCGCGCGCGGACCGATCGCGCCGTTCGGATGAAAGCGGTATGGCCGCTGCCCGGGATCCGACCAGCGATCGGTGCCGGTGATCCGCGCGTGCCGCGGTGTGACCAGGGCTGCCCGGATCGCGCATGACGCGACCGCGTAGAGCCGTTCGGCCAGCACGATGAGTACGGCGCAGCCGAGCGTCGCGATGAGGTGCGCGGCAAGCATCAGGCCGGACAGCTGGCCGGAGGCGCCGCCGGAATCGTGGCTGTGGCCGAGCAAGCCGGAAAGCGCGTAATGGCCTGCCGGTTGCCCACCCGCGAGCAAACCGAATACTCCGACGGGTCCACGCCCGACCGGCAAGGTGCCCGCGGCGCATCCGACCGCGGCGGCGACGAGCAGTACGAGCGAAACCTGCGCCGAATTCGGATAGCCGCCACCGGCGATCCCGTGCGCGGCTACGGCAAGTGCGCCGACAACGCCGCCGACCAGGCAGCCGCGCAGGCTGCCGGTAATCGGGCGGTGGCGCATTGCGATGGAACGATCAGCCGACGCCGAGGCGCGCCAAGACGTCCGCCTCGATCCCGGACAGTTCGTTCGAAATCGACGCGTGCACGGCGCGACGGCGTGTTGCGGGCATCTGCTCCGCGGTACGCACGGCGGCGGTCAGATTGTCGAGTCGATCCTGGGTGGCGGTGATGAAGGCCTTGCCGTCGCCGTTCATGCTGCCGCTGATCTTGCCAAGTGCGCCTTCGACATTCACGATTCGGGCCTGCAACTTGCCGCCGTGGCCGCTGAAATCACCGAGCTGTTCGACACCGATGCCGAGTTGATGGGCCCGGCGGTTATCGATCCGACCGCGAATCATCGTCGCGGCCCGATAGGCCAGCGGCGCGAGGACGGGAATCAGTACGCGGGCCACACCGAGGTACTTGCGAACCTGGCTGGCGCTGAACGGATCCCGCTCGGCCTTCGCGGCCAGCTTCAGCGCGGCCTTCTCTTCGGCCTGCAACGTGGAGATCTGAGCCTTGGCGATCTTGCTCTGGGTGCGTGCCTCGGCGCGACGGGCCCTGCGATCGTTCTTGGCGCCGAGTTTGGCCTCCAAACCGGCCTTGTGCTTGAGAGCTTTCGCCTCGGCCTTGCGGCTCGGACGCCGCTTGCGCTTCGTGAACAACCCCATCGAAGGCCCTCCGTCATGCTGGTTTGCCATGGCAGTACGACGTCGGGGAACGCCCGTCCGCCCATGTCACACGGTTTGTCGCCACCCTATAGGGTCCATGGTCGCCGCTGCGAGGGGGTGAGTCGCGCGTGTGCGTACCTCCGCCTCCGCTCCGGCCGTGCGCCTGTGCGTACCTCCGCCTCCGCTCCGGCCGTGCGCCTGTGCGTACCTCCGCCTCCGCTCCGGCCGCGCGCCGATCAGGACCGCACTTCGTCCGGCTGCGCTCATTAGGCGGTTCGTGGAGTTGTCGGGGGTAGGGACCATACTGCATACGTGTATTCGGGCATCGGCGACCGCGACGGCGGCAATCACGAGGGCGGCCATCGTGACGGCACAGCCGAAGATCGACCACGCGATGCCACGGCGGCTTTCGTCGATGCCAGGGCGCTGATCGGGTGCAGGCACCGGCTGCATCTCAATGCGGCCCATCCGGAAATGTTGACCGGCGTGACCGAGGACGCCGGGGTTCGGCAGCGGCGGGAGGCCGCGTCGGCGCACCGGACCCAGGTGCGCGACGCGCTGATCGCGGCGGATCCGGACAACTGGCTCGTGATCGACCCGACGCTGCGCGCAAGGGAGCGTTCCGAGGCGACGCTGCGCGCGTGTGCCGCTGGGACGCACCATATTTGGGGTGGATTGCTGCCGCAGGAGCCGGACACCGGACGGCGCGGCGGCTCGGAGATCTTGCTGCGCGACCTCGACCGAGGCGGCTACATCCCCGTCATCGTGGTCAATCACAAGGTGACCGACCCGCGCCAACCCGAGCCCGCCGACTTCCATCCGACCACCTCGGATCTGTATCACTGGGATCCGCAGCCGGATCCGCATCGCAAACTTCGCCAGCAGCCGCGCGATCAGCAGCGCCTTGCCCACCTCTACCGGATGCTCCAGCGCCACGGACTTGCCAGCCCGGCACTGGTCGGCGGAGTGATCGGGTATCACTTCGACCGCATTCTCGTGCACGATCTCGCTCCGCTGCTCACCGATTACGACCTGCGCTACGCCGACCGGATCGCGGTGGTCCGCGGTGAATCTCCGACGGTGCCCTCGAAGGTGCCCGAGTGCAGGCAATGCCCATGGTGGAGCAGGGGTGTCGCGGGCGAGGAAGGTACCGGAGGTGCGAGCTGCGAGGGCTGGTTGATCGACCATCGCGACGTCAGCCTGGTGGCGCCGGGCTCACGCGCCGACGTGCTGCGCGGGCACGGCGTGCAGACGATCGACGACCTGGCCGCGTGGGTCGGCGACGATCCGGAGGACTGGCAGCACGGTCCGTTCGACGAGGCCGTGGTGACAGCGCGGGCCTGGCTCGCCGGTGCGCCGCTGGTCCGCAAGGTCGACAAGGTGTGGGTGCGCCGCGCCGACGTCGAGGTGGATGTGGACCTGGAGAGTTTCCAGGAATTCGGCGCGTACCTGTGGGGCACGCTGCTCGACGGGAGTTATCGGCCGTTCGTCACCTGGGATCCGCTGCCGACCGATGACGAGGGCCGCTCGTTCGGCGAGTTCTGGAGCTGGTTGATGGCGGTACGCGCCGAGGCCGCCGCTGCGGGGAAAACCTTTGCCGCCTACTGCTATTCGCGCACCGCCGAGGACAAATGGCTCTACGAATCGGCGCGCAGGTTCGCGGGGCGGCCCGGAGTGCCGACGGTCGATCAGGTGCGCTCGTTCGTCGACGGCCCGCAGTGGGTGGATATGTTCCAGGCCGTCTCCGATCAGTTCATCTGCCCGAACGGCAAGGGACTGAAGAAGATCGCGCCGGTGGCGGGTTTCGCATGGCGGGACCCCGAAGCGGGTGGTGAGGCGTCGATGAGCTGGTATCGCCGCGCCGTCGGTTACGAGAACGACCCTGACCTGAGCCAACGCATCCGACTGCTGGAATACAACGAGGACGATGTGCGGGCAACCATGGTGCTGCGCGAGTGGATGGACCCGCGCGAACCGGGTCCGCACAGCGCGGACGCCGAGGTTCCTGCACTCGCCGATTTCGGGCGTCGTAGTATCGCGACGTGACTGAGCGCGTCGAAAAACTCGAGTTCCAGGCCGAAACTCATCAGTTGCTCGAACTGATGATTCATTCGGTCTATTCGAACAAGGACACGTTTCTGCGGGAGCTGATCTCCAACGCGTCCGATGCCCTTGACAAGCTGAGACTGGAGTCCTATCGGGACAAGGACCTGCATGTCGACACCTCCGATCTGCACATCGAGCTGGAGATCGACGCCGACGCGCGGATCCTGACGATCCGCGACAACGGCATCGGTATGTCGCGCGCCGAGGTCGTCGACCTGATCGGCACCCTCGCCAAGTCGGGCACCGCGGAGCTGCGCAAGAAGCTCAACGAGGCAAAGTCCGAGGCCGCCTCGCAGGAGCTGATCGGCCAGTTCGGCATCGGCTTCTACTCGACCTTTATGGTCGCCGACAAGGTCACCCTGACCACCCGCGCGGCGGGAGACGTCGAGGGCACCCGCTGGGAATCCACCGGCCAGTCGACCTACACGATCGAAACGCTGGACGAGGCGCCGCAGGGCACCTCGGTCTCGTTGCACCTCAAGCCGGCCGACGAGGACGACCACCTCTTCGACTACACCCAGGAGTGGAAGCTCCGCGAGATCATCAAGAAGTACTCCGACTTCATCGCCTGGCCGATCCGCATGCGGGTCGAGCGGACCATCACCGAGGGTGAAGGCGAGAACGCGGTCGACAAGACCATTGTCGAGGACCAGACCCTCAACTCCATGAAGGCGCTGTGGACCCGCCCGAAGAGCGAGGTCAGCGACGAGGAGTACAAGGAGTTCTACAAGCACGTCAGCCACGGCTGGGACGATCCGCTGGAGATCATCCCGATGAAGGCCGAAGGCACCTTCGAATACCAAGCGCTGCTGTTCATTCCGTCGCACGCGCCGTTCGACCTGTTCACCCGCGAGCACAAGCGCGGCGTGCAGCTCTACGTCAAGCGGGTGTTCATCATGGACAACTGCGAAGAGCTGATGCCGGAGTACCTGCGCTTCATCAAGGGCGTGGTGGACGCACAGGACCTGTCGCTCAACGTTTCTCGGGAGATTCTGCAGCAGGACCGGCAGATCCAGATGATCCGCAAGCGCCTTGTGAAGAAGGTGCTCTCCACGGTCAAGGATCTGCAAGGTTCCGAAGATCAGGAGAAGTACCGGACTTTGTGGACGGAGTTCGGCCGCGTCCTCAAGGAGGGCCTGCTCTCGGACTTCGACAACCGCGAGACGCTGCTTCAGGTGTCGTCGTTCGCCTCGACGAACTCCGACACCGAGCTCACCACCCTGGCGCAGTACGTCGAGCGGATGCGCGAGGGCCAGGACGCGATTTACTTCATGACCGGCGAGAGCCGCCAGCAGGTCGAAAGCTCCCCGCACATGGAGGCTTTCAAGGCCAAGGGCCTCGAGGTGCTGATCCTCATCGACCCGGTCGATGAGATGTGGGTCGGTTCGGTGACCGACTTCGAAGGCAAGCCGTTCAAGTCCGTCGCCAAGGGCGAGGTCGACCTGGAATCGGAGGAGGAGAAGAAGGCCTCCGAGGCGCTGCGTGAACAGCAGGACAAGGACTTCGGCGATGTGCTCACCTGGCTCGGCAGTGCCCTCGACGATAGCGTCAAGGAGGTGCGCCTGACCAGCAGGCTCACCACCTCCCCGGCCTGCCTGGTCGGTGACGTTTTCGACTTCACCCCGATGCTGGAGCGGATGTATCGCGCCTCTGGTCAGGCCGTCCCGGAAACCAAGCGGATTCTCGAGCTCAACCCGGCACATCCGCTGGTCACCGGTCTGCGCGATGCCTACGACACCCGCAAGGAAGACGCCGACGCGGGCAAGGTCCCCGAGCTCACCGAAACAGCCGAATTGCTCTACGGCACAGCGGTTCTGGCCGAGGGCGGCGAACTGAAAGACCCGGCCCGCTTCGCGCACATCCTCACCGATCGGCTCACCCGCACCCTGTGAGCACGTCAGCCAACCCGCTCGCGGCCGCAGAGCCTTGGGATCTCGTCGCCGACGGATACGCCGAATTCGCGCCTGCGGTCATGCGGCCCTTCTCGGCTCGCGCGCTCGAGCTGGCCGGATTGTCCGTGGATTCGCAGGTCATCGACGTCGCCGCGGGGACGGGCCTACTGAGTTTGCCGGCCGCGCGGCGGGTGGCGCATGTGCATGCCATCGATTTCTCCGACCCGATGATCCGCAGGCTCGTCGCGGGTGCGCGGGCCGAAGGCGTGACCAATATTGATGCGCGGGTGGGAGATGGGCAGGCGCTGCCGTTCGATGCCGACCGGTTCGGCGCCGGTTTCTCGATGTTCGGGCTGATGTTCTTTCCCGACCGCGCCAAGGGCTTCGCCGAATTGTTCCGAGTGTTGAGTCCCGGCGGCGTCGCCGTGGTGTCGAGTTGGGCGCCGGTCGTGGAATCACCGCTGATGCGAATGATGTTCGGCGCCTTCGCCGCCGCCGACCCGACCATCCAGATTCCGCAGCCCGATGTTCTGAATCTGGAAAATCCGGACGTCTTCGCCACCGAAATGCGCGAGGCCGGGTTCGCGGGCGTGAGCATTCAGCGGCATACCACCTCGCTGACCTTCGACAGCGGCGACGAGATGTGGGAAACCATGGTTCGCAGTAGCGCGCCGATGGTCCTGATGCGGCGCAACGTCGGCGAAGCGGTCTGGGCCGAGCGCGCCGCGCTCATGCGCGCCTATCTCGCGGACAACTACCGCCCGAATCAACCGCTGTCCACCACGGCCTTCCTCGGCATCGGCCACAAACCGCAGCCCTGAGCCATGGAACGAGAACACCCCGCCCTCCGGTCCGAGCGGAGTGGCGGGGTGTGCTCGTTGTAACGGCAGCCGAAGCTAGCGCGGTGCCATGCGCAGCGCGCCGTCCATGCGGATGGTCTCGCCGTTGAGGTAGTCGTGCTCGACGATGTACTGCGTGAGCTGCGCGTACTCGTCCGGGCGGCCGAGGCGGGACGGGAACGGGACCCCTGCCTCCAGTCCCTTGCGGTACTCCTCGGTGACACCGGCCAGCATCGGGGTGTCGATGATGCCGGGGGCGATGGTGTTCACGCGGATGCCGAACTGGGCCAGGTCACGCGCGGCGGGAACTGTCATGCCGTGCACGCCACCCTTGGAGGCCGAGTACGCGATCTGGCCGATCTGGCCCTCGAACGCGGCGACCGAGGCGGTGTTGATGATGGCGCCGCGCTGGCCGTACTCGTCGACGGTGTCGGTCTTGGCGATCGCGTCGGCGGCAAGGCGCATGACGTTGAAGGTGCCGAGCAGGTTCACCGTGATGACGGTGCGGAACAGCTCGAGATCGTGCGGGCCGTTCTTGGACAGGATGCGGCCCGCCCAGCCGACACCGGCGCAGTTCACCGCGATACGCAGCGGCACACCGGACTCGACGACCTTGGCGACCGCGGCGGCGACCTCGTCGTTGCTGGTGACGTCGGCCGGAATCAGGGTGACACCCTCGGGCACGTTATCGCCCGCACGCTCGATCGACTGCGGCACGTCGAAGCCGAAGACGGTGGCGCCCAGTTCGGCGAAACGCTTGGCAGTGGCGGCGCCGAGGCCGGATGCGCCTCCGGTGACAATGGCGGCGGAACCCGAAATCTCCACGATGGTCCTCTCGTTCGTGACAGCCAGTTGGCCCTTCGTCAATTGCACCCTAATAGGTGCGGCGGGACGTAGTCCGTCCGGAGCCCGCGCCGGGCCGAGCGAAGGCCGCCGCCCGCCCGGTCAGTGCGTGGTGATAGCCCGATCACGGCACCTTCGCACCTGGAAATATCTGCGAACATTTATGTTCGTTGGTGGTACCGTCGGAACATGAACGTGTTCTCGTCCGCGTCTGTCGCGGGGCGGCGAATCCTCATTACTGGTGCGGCACGGGGGATCGGTGCGGCGCTGGCTCGGCAGTTGCACGCGGGCGGGGCGAAGGTGGCGCTGCTCGGGTTGGAGGCGGATCTGCTCGCCGACGCGGCGCACGAATGTGGTGATGCGCCATGGCGTTACTGCGATGTCGGAGACTCCGCGCAGGTGGAGCGGGTGGTGACAACACTGGTCAGCGAGCTGGGCGGGCTGGACGTGGTGGTGGCCAATGCGGGGGTGGCGCGGCAGTTGGCGTTGATCGGCGGCGATCCCACGGTGATGGAGGAAACCCTCGCCGTGAATGTGCTCGGCGTCTACTACACGCTGCGCGCCGCGGGGCCGCACATCTGCCATCCGGATGGCTACGTGCTGATCGTCTCGTCACTCGCGGCCGCGGTGAACCTGCCGCTTGCGGGGGCCTACAGCGCGTCGAAGGCCGCGGTCGAGGTGCTCGGCAACACGTTGCGCAACGAGATCAGGCATACCGGTGCCAAAGTGGGCATCGCCTACTTCGCCGAACTCGACACCGATATGACCACACGCGGATTCGGCACCGCCGCGGCAAGGGCAATCCTCGGCCGGTCCACCGTCTCGGGTGTCGCGCCGCTCGGGCCCGCGATCGATGCCGTCGAACGCGCTATCGCCCGCCGCAAACGCAAGGTGGTTTCGCCGTGGTGGGTGGCGTTGGCGCTGCCGTTGCGGCCGATCGCCCAGCACCTCATCGATATCGCCCTGCGCCGCGGAGTCGCCCGAGCGCTAGAGATCGCGCGAACCGAGGAGGCGTCCTGCACGACGGACCAGCCGTCGCGACCACGCACAATGGAGCGATCGAACACCGGAGCCGCCGAATGACCGAACCGGCCGCCGCCGCCCGCCAACTTCCTCGTGGTCGCCACGGCTTGCCGAGGGAGCAGGTGATCGCGTCGCAGCGCGAGCGGATCCTGGACGCGATGGCCGAGGCGATGGCCGAAAACGGTTATGTCGGAACGTCGGTCGCCGCTGTGCTCAAACGCGCGGGAGTGTCTCGGGAGACCTTCTACGAGCAGTTCCGCTCCAAAGAAGACTGTTTCGAGGTGGCCTACGAACGAGCGGTCGACCGGTCGCTCTCGCGTATCGCGGATGCCGCCGCACCGCCATCAGCGGCGAGCGAGATCGACCGATCCCGACCGCCGGCCGATCCCGACCGGATGGACCGCATTCTCGGTGCCTACCTCGACGGCCTCGCCGAAGAGCCCGCCTATGCCAGGCTGTTCCTCGTCGAGGTCTACGCGGTGGGTTCCACGGCGGTAGCCCGTCGTGCCCTGCTCCAGGAATCGTTCGTGACATTGATCGCCGATGTCCTCGGCGCGAGCACCGAACAGCAACGCTTCGCCTGCCAGACCCTCGCCGCCGCGGTCAGCGCGATGGTCACCGCTCGAATTGCGGCCGACGATCTGGACGGGCTTCGCGCGCTGCGTGAACCGCTGCTGGAGCTGGTTCGCCGTAGCGGTGATCTGTACGGGAACGCGATGATCGAGCACGGCGCGGTGCGCGCCTGAGCAGCACTTCCGCTGCCAGCCTCTGAATTCGTTGCAGGCAGAGCTGCGGATACAGGCGACGCGCACGGTCATCTTCCACTCGGCGGTTGCCGCGCGCCTCGGTATCACTGTCACGGATCTGAGCTGCCTCAATGTGCTGAGCTTGGAAGGCCCGCAGACGCTACTACTGCAATTCGTCGGCGCGCTCAATGGACAGGTGGCTGTGGCTACCGATGATCTGCGGGCGACGCCGTGACCTGGCCAGCAACAGTGCGCCCGCGAGGGCGGGTGCGACCGCGGCAAGTGTCGCGCCGGTGAGGACACCGAGTCCGGGCAGCATTACCGCGAGCAGGGTCGCCGTGCCGAAGTAGAGGAACAGCAATCCTGAGCAGATGCCGATCACCCGTTCCGGCAGGTGCTTGCCGACCAGGATCCCGACCCCGATCGCGAGCGCGTCGGCCGCGACCATGCCGATGGTCGATCCGATCCAGACCCCGACCCAACTGTTGTCGGTGGCGAGCGCCGCCGTCGCGAACATGGTCCTGTCGCCGAGTTCGGCAAGCAGGAACGCCGACAACACCACGAAGTACGGCGCCTTGGTCGAGTTCGGCGGCTTCGGTTCGGCGTCTACGTCTTGGTCACCGAAATGTTCGCGCAGGGTCCACAGGCCGACGGCGAGGAAGGTGATCGCGGCGACCAGTGAGATCGCCCGGGTCGGCAGCGAGGCGCCGAGGAAGAATCCGACGCCGACCGAGATCAGATGTACCGCCGCCGTCGCCGACGCGATAGCGCCGAGCACGACCCACCAGCGGTAGCGCAGCGCGAATGTCAGCGCCATCAGCTGCGATTTGTCGCCGAGTTCGGCGAGGAAGACGATACCGACGCTCAGCAATATCGTGGCGATCATGTGTACTCCCGGGTCTTCGGCCTGCCTGCCGGGAGATCGGGGTATGTCTCCGGCCGACAACGAAATTGATGTCTAGGCCGAAGGTCTCGCCCACCGGACCGATACCGGTTCACACAACCGGACCCGCGCCATTGTGTGGCCACAAGTCAGCATGTCGACTGCATGATTGGGGGCTACTCCCCTTCGTTATCATCGACTGTACCCGGCCCGCTACTTGTGTGCCAACTTGCTGTTGTCGAAATCGCAATGCGCACAATAAGTTTGGCGATCCACGTGGCAGGTTTCGGTTACCCTCACGCGGCGAGCAGCATAGCCAGAACCGCGGTGTCGGGATCGCTGATCGGATCGAGTCCGACCCGGCTGATCAGCGAGGTGATCGTGCCGTCGGACTCGGCCTCCACCCAGGCCGCCCGATGCTCCAGCCCGAGATGCGGAACGCCGGGCAGCAGCACGCAGCCCGATGCCGCGCCCGCGCACTCCGGCAGCGAAGGGCGGGTTTCCGAGGGCGGATGCAGCATCAGCAGGGCCGTGGGCACATGACCGGCAAACCGGCCGGGAGCCAGCGCCTCCGCGCCGAGTACCGGGCCCTCGGCGAGCACCATGCCCACCGTGCCGGGTTGTGGGTCGTCTGGCAGATCCTCGCGCACGCCGAACACGGTCGAAGTGGTGAGCAATCCGGGCATCGTCGCCACCCGCACCGCGAGCACGAGCACCTGTGCCCACTCCTTGGTGGTATCCGGCCAACGGCCGGAAATAACGAAACCCCGCAACGATCCGCGAGCCTGGAACGGCGTGATGCCGATCGGTCCGTTCGTGTGCATGGTGCCTCCCGTCATGGAACCCGGGGGCGGCTTTGCCCGTCCTCGTACGTGGACTCCTGAGAATGGCTTACGAATCACCTGGCACACAAGTACCAAAGAGTGCTAACCGGACAAAACAGACCAGCCCGCAGCGGAAATCCGACTGCGGGCTGGTGTTCGACAGCGCCTTCGGCGCTGTCAAAGACTCATCCGAAGATCAAGCCCTTGGCCTGACCGGTGGCGCGCGCGAAGCGGTCCTGGACGTCTTCCCAGTTCACGACGTTCCAGAACGCGGTGACGTAGTCCGCCTTGACGTTCTTGTACTGGAGGTAGAAGGCGTGCTCCCACATGTCGACCTGCAGCAGCGGGATGACGCCGAGCGGCACGTTGGCCTGCTGGTCATACAGCTGGAAGGTCAGCAGCTTCTGGCCGAGGGTGTCGAAGCCGAGCACTGCCCAGCCGGAGCCTTGCAGGCCGTTGGCCGCGGCGGTGAACTGCGCGCGGAACTTGTCGAACGAACCGAACTGATCGTCGATCGCCGCGGCCAAGTCGCCGACCGGCTTGTCGCCGCCGTTGGGGGAAAGGTTCTTCCACCAGATGGAGTGGTTCACATGGCCGCCGAGGTGGAAGGCCAGGTTCTTCTCGTTCAGGAAGATGGCGGCATGATCGCCGGCCTCGCGTGCCGCTTCGAGCTTCCCCAGCGCCGCGTTGGCCCCTGCGACGTAAGCGGCGTGGTGCTTCGAATGGTGGATCTCGTTGATCTGCCCGGAGATGTGGGGCTCCAGAGCGCTGTAGTCGTAATCCAGATCTGGCAACGTGTAGTCAGCCACGATGTCCCTTCCTTGTGTCGGGCTGTGTGCGCCCTCGTCTTCGAGCACACTCAACCATCATTCGTACACCCGCTCGGTCCAACCTCACCCTGTGCCCCCTACATTCCTGGTTGCTGACGTAACTGCTGATTGTGTGAGCACATAGGACAACTCGTCGGGAACGGGCGACCTCCTACCGAGCCATACCCGCTGACCCGGACCGCAAGCTGTCGGCGTCCAACTTGCCGACCGAGAACTCCGGGAGGCGGCTAGCATCGAAGCATGTCCTGGTATGACGAACTAGTGGGGCGGGTACGCCTTCCGCAGCCGGTCATGGTGTCGCAGGACCAAGCTTTGCCCGGCCGGGGTGAGCCGCTCGTCGCGCCCGAGAGGCACTACGTGAACGGGCATCCGATCTATCCGCCGTTTCCGGAGAATATGCG
Organism: Nocardia arseniciresistens; assembly: GCF_046764875.1. Lineage (NCBI taxonomy): Bacteria > Bacillati > Actinomycetota > Actinomycetes > Mycobacteriales > Nocardiaceae > Nocardia > Nocardia arseniciresistens. Next base: position 395,496 of record NZ_JBKORD010000007.1, on the reverse strand, counting down.
GGTCGCGGTGGTGGCGATGGGCTGTTTCTGGGGTGCGGAGAAAGAGTTCTGGCAGCTCGACGGTATCTATACGACCGCCGTCGGTTACGTCGGCGGCTACACACCGAACCCGACCTACGAGGAGGTGTGCAGTGGGCGGACCGGGCACACCGAAGCAGTGCTGATCGTGTTCGACCCCGACGTGATCGACTATGCCGGTGTACTGCGGCAGTTCTGGGAGAATCACGATCCGACCCAGGGTATGCGGCAGGGCAACGATCGTGGAACCCAGTACCGCTCAGCCGTTTTCACGCTGAGTCCGGAGCAGGCGGCGATTACGCACGCCACCGCGAAGGCCTATGGTGAGCGGCTGGCCGCGGCGGGCTACGGCGCGATCACCACCGAAATCGCCGAATTGCCCGACCTGTCCGGGTTCTTCTACGCGGAGGGCTACCACCAGCAGTACCTGGCCAAGAATCCCGGCGGTTACTGTCCTGTGCACGCGACCGGCGTGAGTTGCCCAGTGGGTCTGGGCGCCTGAGCTGCGGCTGAACGAAATACCGCACATCCGTGATCGGATGTGCGGTATGGATGTGCGGTGGTGTGGTGCCCGAGCTCAGAGCTGCGGCACGATGCCGGGGCGCATGGTCTGCGGATCGCCCTCGTCATGAGCCTTCCACCAGCGCTTACCGCCGGCGATGAACTCCGGTAGCGGGATCTCACGGCCGCTCTTGTCGTGGATGGACATGTTGTCGAACCACACGCGCACGTCCAGCTCGCGCGGATCGATACCCTCCTCCTGGGAGAACTCCAACACGTGCGCGGCAATCTCGTCACCGATCTTGGTGTCGAAGCTGAGTAGTTCGCTCCACAGCGCCCAGCCGCTGTCGTCCACATCGATGAACTCCCAGCCGTGCAGGCGTCCACCGCCGAAACTGCGGATGCCCTCGTCCAGCCCGTCCAGCTGCAAGGGCAGCACTGTCGCAGCGAGATCGTCCCAGCGCTGAATGCGCATCGAGGCGGCGACCCTGCTCACGCCGGTGAATGTCAGCCGCACCCGATCTGATGCGGGTCCTTCCTGCGGAAGTGTCAACGCCTCCAATTCCAGACTCAATCGACGACCCGCCTCGTCAACCTCCAGTCCTAGGCATGTGGCCTCGGACAGAGCGGTGTTGAGCCCGGCCGTGTCCCATCCGTCGAGTAGCCCCCTGCTCACATTCATGCATCCAGGCTACCGACAGCACCTGCGGGAACCCGGTATTTCAGTTTTTCGCTAGTGTTCTCGTTTTTATGGAACCGAATCGACCCTGGCACCGTCCAAGTAGTTATCGGGACCGGCTCAGCCGCTGGCCCCGAAGGTGCGGCGAATGACCGCTCCGGGATAGCCAGGAGGGGAGTCTCGGATCGGTTATTCGTATCTTTTGGTTCGCCACGGGGCTGCTGGGCGGGGGTCGATTGGTGCGAATTCAGTGCCGCGACGCTCTTGGATCGAGTGGACCAGCTGATTTCCTGATAGGTCCGAGCTGCGAGGCGTGTGCTGTGTGATAGCTGATGCCTGTGGATAGAGTTGTGGATTATGTGGATAACTCTGACAAAGATATGCACAAGCACCCCGATATCGGGGTGCTCGGCAGGATCCGGAAGGACAGAACATACCCGAGGTAGCCGACCGATGTCGAGCCCGTTCCGCGCGTCGTAGCGGGGCGGTCGCCGGTACAGCGGGAGCCCACAACTCCCCGGCAGCGCGGCGCCCATGGCAGGATCGAAGAGTGACGAGCCCCGAGGTCCCGTCGGTGCCGGTGGAAGCCGTGCCCGGCGAGTTCGACGACACCGCCGAGAGCCGAGCAGGACAGGCGATCCTGCTGGACGTGCGCGAGGATGACGAATGGCGGCTCGGGCACGCGCCGGGCGCGATCCACATTCCGATGGTCGACGTGCCTGCTCGGGTGGATGAGTTGGAGTACGACGTCGACCTCTATGTCATCTGCAGGCAGGGTGGTCGTTCGTTGGAGGTCGTCAAATACCTCACGCACATCGGTTTCGATGCGGTGCAGGTCAACGGTGGCATGGTGGCATGGCAGCAATCGGGTCGTCCGCTGGTCGCCGATGGCGAGCACCAGGCAAAGATCTACTGAACGAAAGAGCCGAGGTGCTCGGTACATGAGCATCAGGCCCGGAGTCGGCAGCCTGGATAACCACGGACGGCCGCGAATGCCGAAAGGAGGCACTGGTTGAGTACGGTGGTGCAACCTTGTGCGCGCTGCGGCGCTCGCTGGGCCGTGCAGACGACTCCCATGCACTGGTGCCCGCGCTGCCGAGGCGTGTTGCTCTCGCCCGCCCCTATCGACGCCCCAGCCGAACGGCGTAACTACCGCTGGGTGGCGCGCAGGCCCGGCCAGCGCACCCGCAGATCATCGGCGTCGAGCCGCCCGGGTCCGCCGGTCGAAACCCCGCGCTACACCCAGATGCCGCGTTGGGGATTGTCGGATCAGCGCATCGTGCCCGCCGCCGAACGACGGCGCCCGCTCGGTGCCTTCGCGGAGCGGGTCGACACCCTGCTGGTAGCCACCGCGGCGGTGTTCGCCTTTGCCTGCCTCGCCGAACTCGGGCGATATGGGATTCTGCTGCGCAACCGCACCAGGTTGGTGAATCCGCTGCTGCTGACGGTTTCCGATTACCTGCTCTACCTTTCGGCTCTGCTCGGACTCGGAGTCGCGCTCGCCGCCGCGTTGGGCATGCTCGGCTGGCTGATCGAAACGCGGCGGGTTGCCTATCAGCGGTCCGGGCGGCGTGACCCGCGATCGGTGCGCACCCTCGGCCTCGGCTGTTTGATCCCGGTGGTCAATCTGGTGTGGCCCGGTGTCTTCCTGATGGAGACCGTGACGGTGTCCGCACCGGATCGACCGGCCGACCCGCGGGTGCTTCGTGCGATTCGGATCTGGTGGTGCGCCTGGGTGTTCGGCGGCATCGTCGCGGCGGCCGCGCTGCTGTGGCGTACCGCGGATTCCTTGCAGGCCAAGGCGGACGGGGTGATGTTCACCGCGTTCACCGACGCCACCGCCGTCGGTGTCGCCTTGCTGACCCTGTGGCTGATGCGGATGATCGAGGGCCGGGATCTGTTCGGTCACAACAGGATCGCGCGCCGCTGGGTGATGGCGGTCGATCCCCGGGTGCCGGTCATCGAACCGGTGTACCCAGGTGGTGCGGCCAATACGAATCGGCTCGGTTCCGCGAGTTCAACGGAGCGTGGTGCTGTGGATACCGGTGCAGTCGAGGATCAGGATGACGACAGCAGTGCAATGAATCGTGAGCACGAGGAGGTTGTGGCCAAGTGAGCCAGGGCAATCGCGCACCGTTCGTGGTCGCGCACCGGGGAGCCTCGGCGGCGCGACCCGAGCACACGATCGCCGCGTATGAGCTTGCGCTCCAGGAGGGCGCCGACGGCGTGGAGTGTGATGTCCGGCTGACCAGGGACGGTCACCTGGTCTGTGTGCACGACCGCACCGTCGATCGGACCTCGTCGGGCACCGGCCTCGTGAGCGAGATGACCCTCGCCGAGCTGAAGGCTCTCGACTTCGGAATCGACGGCGCACCAGCGGAAGTGCTCACCCTGAGCGAACTGATCGAGCTGGTGCTCGACTGGCGTAGCAGGCCGACGAAGCTGTTCATCGAAACCAAGCATCCCGTCCGCTACGGCGCATTGGTGGAGAACAAGCTGCTCGCGGAACTTCAGCGTTTCGGTATCGCGGCACCGGCTTCCGCGGACCACTCCCGTGCGGTGGTGATGTCCTTCGCGGCCACCGCGGTATGGCGTATCCGCCGTTCCGCTCCGCTGCTTCCGACGGTGCTGCTCGGCGAATCATCGCGCTACCTCGGTGGCGGCGCGGCGACCACGGTCGGCGCCACAGCCGTCGGACCATCGGTGAAAACCCTTCGCGAACACCCGGATCTGGTCGACAAAGCCGCCGCCGCGGGCCGCGCGACCTACTGCTGGACCGCGGACGAACCCGACGACGTCCGCCTCTGCGCCGACCTCGGCGTCAGCTGGGTAGCCACCAATCACCCCGCCCGCACCAAGGCCCTACTCGCCGACGCTTGAAGGCTCGACACCCTACGTGCGCCCCCCGCCCGCCGGTCACCGATCTATGACCGCGCGATAGATGAGCATCCAGTCTCGCGACCATTGCCATCGCCGCCGCGAATTGGCATGCCCCGGCTTCCAGCTCAGAGCCCGTCACCCGTCTCGCCCCGAAGCAGGCAAAGCACATCCCGAAACGGCGAGAACCAGTCCCACAAACAACCATGCCCGGCAACACCACTGGCCGAGCGTGTCCGCAAGGTCACGACCATCGCCACCGCCGCCCCCAATAGGCACGACCCCGTATTCCGAGCGAAGCGAGACCGAGCACTAGAGTTCGCGGCCCGTCTCGTGTCCGAGCGTCCGAAGCGCATGCGCCGCAGGCGCGAGTCTCGGACGCTCGGACACGAGACCAAGGGGGCCGCGAACACGCGACGCCGCAGGCGTCGCCAAACAAGCACAGCCGCAGGCGCTGCAAATCAAACACTGTAGTTTGTGCGCCGTGGGTAAGAGCAAGCGGAATAGTCCGAAGCCCGGAGGCAACCGGGCGCAGCGTCTCACCGAACGGCGGGAGGCGCTGGAGCAGTCGGGACAGGGTGTCACGCGCCCGTTCGAGGGGCTGGCCGCGGAGTGCGATCTTGTCGCGCTACGCGAGTTCGTGCCGTCGGCGACGGCGACGCTGACGCTGTCGCCCGGTGTCGCGGCCGAGCGTTCGGTGGTGCTGGCAACGGTGCTGCCCGGTGCGGTCGCCGCGCTGGTGCGCGCGGGCGATCAGCCGACCGGTTACGTCGGTGTGCAGGTCCAGTTCCAGGACGTCGACCCGGCTTCCGATCTCGCGGCCGCCATTCTGTGGACGCAGTCCGCGGAGCCCGGCGAGTCGCTGGCCGCCGCGAAGAGCGTGGATGGTGGCCTGAGTCTGGCCGATGTGATCGATCCCGGCGCCGATCTCGAGCTCACTGTGCATCAGGACTTCGACTGGTGGGTGCCCGAGGGCGTAACTCCCGATCCGCAGGTCGCCGCGACCATCGTGCAGGCGAAGAAGGCGATCATGCCGTCGGCGCGGCTCGAGCTCGGCGCCGACTCGATCGGTGCGGCCTGGTGGGTCGATGCGGGCGAGAAGGCGCATGTGCGCTGGGTCCGTCCGGAGGACGAGGATGCGCTGATGCTCGCGCTGGCCAGGCTGCACGCCGCGGGCGGACTGCACCTCGGCGAAGGTTCGCGTTTCGCGGGGTCGTTCCGTACGCACGGGCTGCTGGTTCCGGTGTTCGATCTCGATCCCGAACTGCATGCCACAGAATGGACCAAGCCTGCCATCGAGTTCGGTGCGCGGCTGTCGGAGGCGCTTGCGAAGGATGCGCCGCTTTCGGCCGATGAGCGTCGTTCGCGCGACGGCTTGCGTTCGCGTCAGATCACCTTGCGATGATCGAAAAATATCTCGAAAGAATTTTGTGAAACACTCTCATTTCTAATCAGGCTCGGTTAGGTTCTCTTTATCACCGAAAGATGGTGGTGGTGAGGACAACCTCACCGATCTGATGAGGAAGATAGGGAACATTATGGACGCGATCCTCGTACTGCTCAAGACTCTGCTCAGCTCGCTGAGTGCCTCATAAGCATCTCGCAGAACATTGACGGCGGAGTTATTCGAAACCCGCCCTCGATATACCAGCGAAAGGCCCAGCTCGTCGTGGCGAGCTGGGCCTGATCGGTTGGCAGATACTTTCGATTAGACCGAGCCGCCCGCGGTGGACGGGGCGCCGGAAGTATCGCTCGGACCACTCATTTCCCTGGCGATGAAATCCTCGAGGTCGAACAGGTTCGACCCGGCGCGATCGGCGATGGTGAGCAGTGTCGTCATGTTCGCGACCTCCTCGACCTGTTCCTTGAGGAACCACTGCATGAACTGCTCGCCGAGGTAGTCGCCCTCTTCGCGGGCGGTGCTCGCCAATTGGATGATCTGTTCGGTGACGGCTTTCTCCTGCGCGAGCGCCAACGCGATCGGTTCGCGGACATTCTCGAATTGAGATTTCGCGCTATCGATACCGGAAAGGTCGATGCTTATATCCCGATCGAGGAAGTACTGCACGATCATCATCGCATGATTGCGCTCTTCGACCGCCTGCGCATAGAAGCGCTTGGCCAGCTGTGGCAGGTCGGCATTATCGAACCACACCGCGATTGCGATGTATTGGTGTTCGGCGTTGAATTCATGCCGGATCTGGTCGTGGAGCAGGCCGTGGAATTTGCTGCGTGGGGACTCCGGGTGGCTGGACATGCCAGCGACATTAGCGCTGGTCAGCCCGCATGTCATCCAAGTGCAACCTTATTGAGGCTAGTGTTGCCTAATTAATTCTTTGCAGTTCCTGCCATTTTGGGGGCTGTCAGATCGGCGCGCGGGGCCGCCCGCAGTTCACGCGAGATGAAGTCTTCGACGTCGAACAGATCGCCCGCGGCACGGTCGACAACGTTGAGCAGGGTGGTCATCCCCGCGACGTCCTCCACCTGTTCCTTGAGGAACCACTGGATGAACCGTTCGCCGAGGTAGTCACCGGAGGTGCGCGCCGCATCGGCGAGTGCGGTGATCTGCTTCGCGCTGGTGCGCTCGGAGTCCAGCAGGAAAGCGACGGCGGAACGCGGGGATTCGAAGCTCGCCCGCACCTCGTTCAGCCCGGCTACCTGGACTTCCATATCGCGATCGAGCAGGTACTGGACCATGCGTAATGCATGCGCGCGGTTCTCGTCGGACTTGCCGTAGCAGTACTTGGCCAACTGCGGCAGGCGATCGGAATCGAGATACACCGCGGCGGAGAGGTACTGCTGGGCGGCAGTGAGCCCGTGGCGGATCTGTGCGCGCAGCAGGTCGGGGAATGGCTGGTCGACGTCGGAGTCGGGCATAACCCGACGCTACCTCGTCAGCAGATCCTTCGGGACCGGTTGGTCCTTGGCCAGTGCATCGAAAAACAGGCCGGCCTTGCTCTTGTCCCACAGCACCACGTTTCCGCTGTCGGTATCGTCGAAGCCGCCGATCGGGACGGTGGTCGTCACCGTCTCACCGCGCAGCGCCCAGCCGAGCTGCCCCAGATTCCAGATGTGGTCGCCGTCATCGACTTTCAGGGATTTCGCGGTGTCACGCGCGAGCGGCCACAGGTTGAACGGGTTGGCAAGGGTGGCGCCGCTCGTGGCCTTCTTCAGCAGGGCAGCCATGAACAAGCGCTGGTTGTTCATGCGGTCGATGTCGGCGAGCGCGGTGGCTCGGCTGCGCACGAAGCCGAGTGCCTCCGGTCCGTCGAGCCGCTGGCAACCCGCCGCCAGGTTGATACCGGCCAGTGGATCGTCGATGGGCTTGGGCACGCAGACATCGATGCCGCCGAGGGTATCGACGATGCCGGCGAAGCCGCCGAAGCCGATCTGCGCGTAGTGATCGATCCGTACGTCGGTGGCCATCTCGACGGTCTGCACCAGCAGTTGCGGGCCGCCGATAGCGAAGGCGGCGTTGAGTTTGTCCTTGCCGTAGCCGGGGATTCCGACGTAGGAATCGCGCGGCAGGCTGACCATCGTGGTCGGTCCCGACTTCGGGACGTGCACCAACATTATGGTGTCGGTGCGCTCGGGTCCGACCTCGCCGCCGGTGGCCAACTCCTGCTCCTGTTCGGGCGTCAGGCCCGCGCGGCCGTCGGAACCGACCAGCAGCCAGTTGGTGCCGGGAGTGTCGCCGACGCGATCGGCGTAATTCGGTAGCGCGTCGATCCGGTTCAGCGAGTTGTCCAGCTTGATGACCCCCGCGACGGCTGCAACGACGAGCACCACGAGCAGGACGAGGAACCAGCGGAAAAGATGTAGTTTGCGGCGCTTGCGCGGTGGCTCGGCCCCGCGGTCCCTGCGCGATGGCGGCGCGGCGGGCGGCGGCGGCGGTGGTTCCCGGTATTGGCGCGGTCGCTGTGCATGAGGCTGCTGCGCGGGATCGTGATACGGAACCGGCTGCTGGGTCGGCTGGTACGCCGATGGCGGTTTTCTCATCGACGGCGGCATGCGCCGTCCGGCCGGTTCCGGTGGGACCTGGGAGTAGGCCAGGGGCGGCGCGTAGCTCGGCGGCCCATCGCGATGCATTTTGTGGGTGGATTCGATGGGTGGCTGCTCCGGCCGTTGCGCTCCGCGATGCTGAGGCTCGCCTCTGCGCGGGTTGGGCGGGTGTGGCTCGGGCCGCTGCGGTCGCGGGGTCGGCGGTTCACCGGGCCGACCGGGTGGTGGCGGGACCCGGCGCGTCCGTGCGTTGTGCTGGGGGTCGTCGCCATTCATCACTAGGCACTCTACTGATCAGGGGCCGCGCGGGGTGATTCGCGGCGGCCGGATATCGGTTCGGACGGCGGAGCTGGTCGATGCGGGTGTGTCTGTTCGGAATCCCCTCGGGCGGCGCAGGACGCTACCCAGCACCGATCGTGAGCGGCCGAGTATCGGCGCTCCCTATTGAATTCGCTAACGGACCGAACTTGGTTACGGCAGCCAAGAAACATGTCCGCGCAAGAGGGTGTAGCCGATGTAGGCCACCGTGTCGATGGTGGCGTGGGCCAGGATCAGCGGCCACAGGCGATTGGAGCGTTGCCAGTAGCGGCCGAAGATCACCCCCATCACCAAATTTCCGAGGCCGCCGCCCAGGCCTTGGTACAGGTGGTAGCTGCCGCGCAGCAGTGCGGAGGCCAGCAGCGACGAGTTCTCCGACCAGCCGAGCTTGCGTAGCCGCGTGATCAGGTACCCGACAACCAGGATTTCCTCGGCCGCCGCGTTCGCGCACGCGGAAAGGATGAGTGCGGGCAGTCGCCACCAATGATCACCGAGCGAACTGGGCACGATGGTGACACTGACGCCCAACGCGTGCGCGGTCAGGTAGAGGCCGAGCCCGGGCAGGCCGATGAGCGCCGCGAGCCCGAGCCCGGGCAGCACGTCCGAACGCCACCGTATCCGCGCAAGGCCGACCACGCGCGGCCCGATCCCGCTGCGCCACAACAGGTACAGACCCAGCGCGGCCCAACCGGCCAGCCGCAAAACCCCGAGCAGCTGAAACAGCAGGTCGATCGTCGACTGCGCGGCACGCGACGGATTCAGCGCGACGGTCTGTCCACGGACACCACCGGGTGAGAGTGCGCTTTCGATCAGCGAGAGCGCGGCATTGAGCCCGCTCAGCCCGAAGGTGACGACCAGAACCACCGCGATCTCGAGCTTGATCGCGAATCGCTCCCGATCCTTCGGCTCGGGCCTGTCCCAGGTGGGAACCGATTCAGCAGCGCTCATGGGCTCGAATCTATTGCCAGGGCACCGTGCGCGGGCAATGCGCGCTTCAGATGCGGCGCAACCCGTTGAGGAACGGGCAGCCTGCCAGCGTGCGGACGGCGCGGCTCAAGGATTCGATGTCCTCGGCCGGTGCGTTGAAGGGCAGGCGAAAGTCGTGGTCGCCGTCGGTGCCTTCGATGCGCAGGGTGAGGCCGTATCGATCGATGGCGAGCGGGTGTATCGAGCCGCGCTGTAGGCGCGGCGGCAGGTGGCGGGCGAGTTGCGCGACGACATCCGCGTGGTCGGCGTCCATGTGCTGTAGCCATGCGGACTCGAGCTCGCCGAACGGGTCGGGCTCGGCGAGGCGAAGCTCGTCGACACAGACGGATTCGGCGCCGGTCGAGTCGGCCATCACCGCGGAGTTGATCACCACGCGCAGCAGGGTCGCGGTGTGTCCTACGTCGAGCAGGCCGGGATGTGGAAGGTCCGCGGCCACCTCGGAGGCCAACGCGCGTTGCGCCTGTTTCGGGACCGTGCGCACCCAGCCGCGCAACCAGACCAGGGCCCGTACCGGCTCCCGCAAGGTCAGCGGCGAATGGTCGGTGAGCTCCAGCACCGCAGGCGCGCCCGCGTCGCCGGAATTCGCCGCGAGCACCGCGGCCATCGACGCGGTCGGCACCGCGATCACCGCATCACCGCATTGCCGCAGATGATGTACCGAAACCGGGGTCGGATCGATGCCCGGCATCGCAAGTACCGCTTGCTCAGCATGCGCGCATGCGCTGCGAACCCGCTCGGCGGTGGATGGTGCGACGGTCGGGTTCGGCATGCAGACCTCCAGTACTCGGCGTTGCCCCGCTTCGCGTGACTAAATTAGGTAAACCTAAGCTAAGTCACGGAGCGGTTGTTTCGCAAGCTTTCGCGTCGGCCGGATCCTGGGAGTTAGCCGCGAACGGCCATCGCTACGGTGAAGGGATGGCGGATGGATCGGGAGAACCGGTGTTGATCTCGTTGACGGCGCCTGCCCGGCGAAGCCTGGCGGCGGGTCTGGTGCGCGCCGTCGGATCCGGAGATCGAAACTTGGTGGCGCGTACCGTCGATGTGGATGTTCCCGATGCGGAGATCGCCGATTTTCTCGCCGAGGTCGCACACGCGGATACCGGGTTCATCGCACGCACCGCCAACGGCGATCGGGCCCTGGCAATCGTCGCGGCAACTGTGGCCGCCCTGTGCGGTGAGGATATTCGCGCCGCCCTCCGCACCCCGGACATCGCCTTCCTGACCGCGCTGAAACCTCCTGCGATCGAGGCTTTTCGCACCGTCCTGCTCGCTATCGAGACCGAAGAACCGGACGAGGTGATCCGGTCCCTTTCACCACTCGCCGGCACGGATTCGCCTAGGTGACAACCGGTTTCGGGAGTACACGGGTCTCGCACCCGATTCGCGGGGGCCGGAGCGTGCCGCCTGGCCACCGGGCCGCGACGGTCGAGGCCAGCGCCTGACCGTCGCCCGAAAGACCGGAAGCGGCGGGGAGCGCCAGGTGAACATAACTTCCCAGTCCGCCAAATTTTTCCGGCACACCGGCAACCGCAAGTACTGTCGTAATCGTGCCGCGAATCGCGTACTTCGGACCGTCGGGAACCTTCACCGAGATGGCCCTTGCCAAGCTCGAATCCTCGGAGGCCCTCGACTGGCCGGTCGAGCGGGTTCCCGCGCCGAGCCAAGGGGCCGCGCTGGACCTCATTCGGTCCGGCGACGTCGCCGGTGCGGTCGTGCCGATCGAGAGCTCGGTCGAAGGTTCCATCTCGGCAACCCTGGATTCGCTGGCGATCGGCCCGCGCCTGCAGATCATCGCCGAAACCGAACTGGAGGTCACCTTCACGATTCTCGCCGCATCGGGCACCCGCCTCGCCGATATTCAGACGCTCGCGGCTTATCCGGTGGCCGCGGCGCAGGTGCGTATTTGGATAGCGCGCAACCTGCCGAACGCCCAGGTGTACACCTCGGCGTCGAATGCCGCCGCCGCCGAGGATGTGGTCGCGGGTCATGCCGACGCCGCGGTCTCGACCGCGCTGGCCGGTGCGCGGCTCGGGCTGGCGGCGGTGGCTTCAGGGGTGGCCGACCATGAGCAGGCGATCACCCGATTCGTCCTGGTGACCCGGCCGAGGGTCGCGCCGCCCGCGACCGGCGCCGACCGCACGTCGATCGTGCTGGAGCTGCCCAACGAACCCGGCTCGCTGATGCGCGCGTTCGCCGAATTCGCCACTCGCGGTATCGATCTGACCAGAATCGAATCCCGACCGACCCGAACGGGCCTAGGTACCTACCGCTTCTATCTGGACTGCGTCGGACACATCGACGACGCGGCGGTGGCCGAGGCGCTCAAGGCGTTGCATCGCACCGCGCGGATCAGGTTCCTCGGCTCGTGGGCGGCGACCTCGGCGATAGGGACCCCACCGCCGTCGGACGAGGCGGCCGCCGAATGGCTGGCCCAGCTACGAAAGGGGGTGGCGGATCTATGAGCGGAAAGCTGATTCTGGTCCGGCACGGCGAGACCGAAGGCAATGTCGCCAAGATCCTCGACACCAAGCTGCCGGGGCTCCCGCTCACCGAACGTGGTGCGGCGCAGGCGAAGACGTTCGGCTCCAGTTTGCTCGCGCCACCGCGCGCGCTGTTCTGTTCGGAAGCCCTGCGCGCCAGACAGACCGCCGGCTACATCGAGGCCGTGACCGGTGTGCCCGCCGTGGTGCTCGAAGGTGTGCACGAGGTGCAGGTCGGCGACTTGGAGGGCCTCGGAACTCAGGAGGCGCACGAGACCTTCCAGCGGGTATACCGGGCCTGGCACGAAGGTGATCTTTCGGAGCGGGTGTCGGGCGGTGAGTCCGGGTACGAAGTACTCGCTCGCTTTCTGCCGGTGATCGAGACGCTCCGTACCACCTACCTGGTCTCGGACCCTTCCGACGGCGACGTGCTGCTGGTCATCCATGGCGCTGCCATGCGGCTGGTATCGCGCACCCTCAGCGGGGTCGCGCCGCCGTTCACCACCAACAATCACCTCGACAACACCGAGACCATCGAATTGGTGCCGCGGGCCGTCGGTGGCTGGGAGTGCATCCGCTGGGGGCGCTTCACGCCCCCATTCGCCTACCAGGTCTCACCGACCGCCGATGATCCGATGGGTTGATCGCGCCGGGGTATCAGGTCAGGGCCGGGTTGCGCGGGAAGTCCTCGCGTTCCGGCAACTCGCTGATCAAGTTCTGCAACGCGGTGCGTAACCGGCCCGTGGTGCCGCTGCTCAGCGACGTCCACTTGGTGCCGTCATCGGAAACGCTTGCGGTGGAGATGAATCGGCCGCCCCTGGTGTTGAACACGGCGATGTGGTTCTCGGCGTAGTCCTTGGTGCCGTCGCCGTAGATCACGCCGACAATCTCGGCATGCGAATGGATCTCCACCATCGCCGAGGCGATCGCCTGCGCGTCGTTGGCGGGATTACCCACCTTGGCGAGCCTGGCGGCAGTCGCCTTGGCGTCGCCCGTGTCGTCGAAAACCGGTGCGAGCTGTTCGGTCTCGGCTCGCATACCGGTCAGCTCGAGTGGCTCGGCAGGCCCGAGTGCCGAGATGATCGGGCCGGGCAGGTCGTCCTCGACCTGGTCGATGACATATGACAGCGGCCCGCGAAGGGCGACGGCGACGAAGTCGTCACCCTTCGCAAGGCACATGCGACTCGCGTTGCCTTCCACGAACAGGCGCAGCGCGACCACCCAGTGGGGTCGGTACAGCGTTCGTAGCCGGTCTTCGAGTTCTTGGTGTACCGCATCACCGATCAGGAGCTCCCGATCGGTGAGGGATTGAGCGGCCACGGCCATCGCGGCATCGTGGTCGGTCACGTTGTCGTAGCTTCCCATCGCTTGGAGCACAACGGGAAGTTCGTCGATCTCCAGTTTCTCTTGGAGAAACTGCATCTCGTCGAGCGACAGCACAACCGCCGCGAGCATCGACGGGCCGTGGCCCGCTCCGAGCACCGTCACTTACCCGTCCCGGCGGTGTTCGAGCCGATGACGCCATCGGCGGTGAAGCGGCCGTCGTTGAACTGATCGGTGCGCAGGTACTCGGCGGACTTGTGGTCGGCTTCCTCCTCGTCATCGCGCACTTGATTGCCCATCAACGGGCTGCTAGGCGACGCTGGCGGACGAACCGGCGCGGCGTCCATGCGCGCCATGTTCATCGGTTCGGACGCCGCGAGGGTGGCAGGTGAGGCTCCGACGACCGCGCCAGCGCCCGCACCCCAGCCTTCGGGGACCTTGAACGATTCGTTGCGATTCGGGGTGGAAGTCGCGGACCTGGTTGCCGCGGCGGCGGATATCGCAGCGCCGCCGCCCATCATGGACATCGGCGCGGCCATGCCGCCCATCGCGGGCGTTCCGGCGCTGGTGACGGCCGAGATCGCATTGGCGCCGATGCTGCCGACCGTGCTGACACCCGAGGTTGCCACCCCGCCGATAGCGTTCGCCGCCTGCGTCGCGGCGCCCGCGATGCCGGGGTTGTTCACGAACCCGGCTGCCGCTGCGATCGCGGAGGAAACCGGGTCACCAGCTCCGAATGCCGATTCCCCCGCACCCGCCGCGGTGCCCGCGCCGTTGGCGATCGCGGGCGGCGGCACGAACTCGCCGGGGGTGGCCACCGTCGCGGTGGTTGCCGCCTCGTAGGTCTCCATGGTCAGTGCCGCACGGATGTCCATCGCTATCTTGGCCGCCTCGAGCGCCTCACCGTCACCGCGCAGCACGCCACCGGTGGTGTGTGACGCGGCACGGGCCGTGTTGAGCGCCACGATCTCCGGCAGGCTGGGCATGACCAACGAAGCGACGGTGTACGCGGTCGCGTTCGCGACGGCCTTCGCGCCGAGTGTCGCCGCCATGACACTCTGCTGTTCGGCCCATCCGGTGAAGCCCGCGAGCCTGCTGAGCGCCGCGATGCCGTTGACGCCCTGCATGCCGATGCCCAACTCGGCCATTACTCGAACGGCGGTCGTGGTCGCGTCGATCCATGCAGCGGTCAGCCCGCCCCACGCGGTGGCCGCGGCCGAGATCGGGATGCCGTGCGCACCGGCGTTGAGCGCGACGGAGTTCACTTCTGCCATGCGGGGCAGCCAGAACACCCCGGTCATTCCTGCGGTCATGCTTGTTTCTCCCCTTTGTCCGTTGAGTCGGTGCTGTCCGCGTGCCTAGGTCCCGATGGTCATCTCGGTGGCCTTGATGACGCTCGACCGCAAGATGTCCTCGCCGACGTGCGTGGCCAGCTGCATGCGCAGGGTGGCGGCGGCGTGGTGCAACTCGAGGATGGCCTGGGCGACGGCCTGGTCGTGGCTCAACGCGCCCCGGTTGAAGTGATTGGCAGCAAGCAGCGACACCTCGTCCATCCCGGATGGGAGGACATGGGTCGCCGGGGCGCTGACAAGGTGCGCTGCGGCGAGGCGGTCGGCGACCAGATCCAGCTCTAGCGCTGCGGCCAGGACGGCTTCGGGTGAGATGTCTACACCAAACATGACTCGACTCCTTCTAGTGGCGGCTACTGGGCGGAACCACGAGAATTCCCCCTACGAGTGATAGGACGCGACAGCCACGCAATCGGTTCCATCGAATCCCCAATTTTCTATCTGTCGCAACAGCTGCGCTCCAGTCCCACACAGCTGCGTAAAAGACTAGCCCCATCCCAACTGATGCAACCGGTCTTCGTCAATCCCGAAATAGTGTGCAATCTCATGGATCACGGTGATCGCCACTTCCTCGACGACTCGGCTCTCATCGTCGCAGATCTCGAGGATCGCGTCGCGGTAGATCGTCACGGTGTCGGGAAGTGCTCCGCCGTAATGGCTGTCGCGTTCGGTGAGCGCGATCCCGTGATAGAGGCCGAGCAGTCGCGGGTCTTCCGAATTGCGAGGCTCGATAAGAATGACCACATTATCGATTGCTCGAGCCAGCTCCTGCGGAATGAGGTCGAGCGCATCACCGACCAGTTCCTCGAACCGGTTCTCGGACATGGTTACCGACATCGTCGCGGGAGGTCCTAGCGCGGCTGCGGCAGCGGCGCCGCGCCGGGCAGCGGCGTCGGCGTCGAGCGACCCGAGTTCGGCGGCGGTACCGGCGCCTGGCCGTTGATCAGGATTTCGCCCCTCGCCGAGCCGGTGATCGGGGCGAAACCCTCACGGTCGGTGCCTTTGCCGATCATGCAGTCCAGCTTGCGGCTGCCCGCCAGCCAGCTGCGGGCATCGAGATAGTCGAAGAACAGCGTCAGCGTCTTGTTGCGGACCTGGTCGGGCGAACCGAGATAGTCGCCGGCGGAGCGAGAGCATTCCTCCTCGACGAACTTGTCCTGTTCCTCCTTGGCAGGCGGGGCGCCGGGGAACCGCGCGGCGAGGTCGATGGTGGACACGATCTCGACGGCGTGTGCCTGTCCGCAGTCCACCGGATCGGTCGGCAGGTTCTGGTTGATGCCGAGGCAGGTCCCCGTCTCGAACACCTTCGACTGATCGTGCTCGGCGGCGTTGCCCGCCGACGGCAGCGGCGTGCCGGTGCTTCCCGAGTATTGCAACCCGCAGCGCAGCGTCCGGTCACCGTGCTTCCACCCGTCCGGGCTCGGGTACATCAGCCCGACGACGTAGCGTCCGCGCGGATCGAAGCGCCCGCTCAGGTACTGCTGCACCGCGGGGACGCAGTGCTCTTCCTTGAGCTCGGTCAGCCGCAGCGAATCAGGGAACCGCGAGCCAGCGCCGAATTCCTTGCCCGGATATTTGCTCATGTCGATATCGGCGGCGACCTCGAACAGATGCTTGTTCGAGCAGGCGACCTTCACCAGGTCACCGCGGTCCTGCCTGGTCCAGCTGAGGCAATCGCCCTCGGCCGCGGTGCCGAACTCTTTGTCGAGCACGGTTTCGCCCGGCTTTCCCGGAGTGTGTGCCTCCAGCCCCTTCTCGTTGTCGAACCCGGTCACGAACAGCGTGACCATGGCCGCGATGACGGCGCCCGCCGCGACGGCGAGCAGCCCCCAGCGCATGGTCGGCGCGGATAGGTGCAGGTCGGCACCCGTCAGCGTCTCGCGAGCGGCATCGAGCGACCGTGGGAACGAGCCGAGGCGCGACGACTTGTCACCCGAGGGGCGCTCGGGCGCCTGCGGGGGCTGAGGCACATCATCGGAGGACATTGCGATCCATCATGGCAGCGTCTGATCGTCGGTGCTACGACCTGGTCGGTGGGCCACGGTAGGCGCGTGATCATCGGCGGCGGAAGGCGGATAGGAAGATCGCGCCGATGCCCCGAAAACGCTGAGCGGCAACCGGTCGCAGAGCGCGAGACGCCCGCAGGCCCGCATCGTGGGATATCGGGGTGAATCAGCAATACCCGGCCCATTACGCTGGTCACCCATGATCGACCTCCGATTCCTGCGGGACAACCCCGACGCGGTCCGTGCCTCGCAACGCGCCCGTGGCGAAGACCCCGCCCTCGTCGACGCCCTGCTCGAAGCGGACACCGCGCGCCGTGCGGCGGTGGCCACCGCCGATAACCTGCGTGCCGAACACAAGGCCATGGGCAAGCTGGTCGGCAAGACGAGCCCGGAGGAACGTGCCGAGCTGCTGGCGCGGGCGCAGGAAATGTCGGTGAAGGTCAAAGAGGCCGAGGTCGCGCAGCACGCCGCCGACGCTGATCTCGACGCCGCGCAACGCGCCATCTCGAACGTGGTGCAGGACGGCGCGCCCGCGGGCGGCGAGGCCGACTACATCGTCCTGGAGAACATCGGCACGCCAACGAAATTCGATTTCGAGCCGAAGGACCACCTGGAACTCGGCGAGTCGCTCGGGCTGATCGACATGGAGCGCGGCGCGAAGGTCTCGGGCGCGCGCTTCTACTTCCTCACCGGATACGGCGCGATGCTCCAGCTCGGTCTGCTGCAATTGGCCGCGCAACGTGCGATGGCCAACGGTTTCAGCATGATGATTCCGCCGGTGCTCGTCCGGCCGGAGATCATGGCGGGCACGGGTTTCCTCGGTCAACATTCGGCTGAGGTCTACCATCTCGCCGATGATGATCTGTACCTGGTCGGTACCTCGGAGGTGCCGCTCGCGGGCTACCACTCGGGCGAGATCCTCGATCTGAGCGACGGCCCGAAGCGGTACGCGGGCTGGTCGTCGTGCTTCCGTCGTGAGGCGGGCAGCTACGGCAAGGACACCCGCGGCATCATCCGGGTACACCAGTTCGACAAGGTCGAGATGTTCGTCTACACGACCCCGGACCAGGCCGATGCCGAGCATCGGCGACTGCTGGCGTGGGAGCAGGACATGCTCGCCGCTGTCGAGGTGCCTTACCGGATCATCGATGTCGCGGCGGGCGACCTCGGCAGCTCGGCGGCGCGCAAATTCGATTGCGAGGCATGGGTGCCCACCCAGCAGGCTTACCGTGAGCTCACCTCGACCTCGAACTGCACCACCTTCCAAGCCCGCAGGCTGTCGGTGCGCTATCGAGACGAAAACGGAAAGCCGCAGATCGCAGCCACTTTGAACGGCACACTGGCGACTACTCGCTGGATCGTGGCGATTCTGGAGAACAACCAGCAGGCAGACGGCTCCGTTCGGGTGCCTGCCGCGCTGGTTCCGTTCGTCGGAACCGACGTGTTGCGACCGTCCTGATCGCCCGGTTCATATTGCGGTCAGGTAAATAGCCACCGGTTCGCCATGCCGGATTCACGGGATGTGGCAACCACTGCGAATCCTTGCCTCTAGGCTATTGCCGTGCGAGGAATCGGGGCGCGCGGCGATACCCGAACCCGGGTGCGGGCGGCATCGGCGCTGGCGACAGCTATGGTCATGGCTCGGACCACCGGGGCGTTCTACGTCATGGGTGGTGTGCTTGGCCTGGTTATTACTGCCATCGCGCCGGGCGACGAGGGTAATCGACCGCTGGTCGGTACGGCTGCGGCGATTGCGCTGACGCTGGGACTCACGCTGCTCGCGTGGGGCCCGCGACTGCCGCATTCCATTCACCACGGGTATGTCGCCATCGCGACAGTCCTGGTGACGATCGCGGTGCATTCGTTCCCGAACACGGTCGGCGCGATCAGCCTCGCCTCGTTCTATGTCTTCGTCGCGTGCGATGCGGCACTGTTCTTCGCCTGGTCACAGGCATTGGCACATATCGCTTTCGCGATGGCGTTGTGTCTGTGGGTTTTGCCCGCCCGGCCCGTCGTTCCCGGCCTGCCGTGGTGGTCCGGGTTGATCCCGGCCGGTGTCACCTTCGGTGTCGGTGTCGTTGTCGGCGTCCTGACCCGAATGGCCTCGGAAGCCGACGTCGATGTGCTGACCGGTCTGCTCAACCGGCGTGGCTTCGATCGTGCGCTGAACGCCGCCATCGAGCAGGCGACCCGCAGCGGGCAGGGTCTCGCGCTTGTCCTCGTCGACCTCGACCGCTTCCAGAAGATCAACGACCACCTCGGCCATCGTGCGGGCGACGCGGTGTTGCAGCGTGTCGCGGACACCTGGTCGAAGCTGCTCGCACCCGATCAGCGGCTGGCCCGTTACGGTGGCGACGCCTTCGCGTTGCTGCTACCGAATACCACTGAACAGGCGGCGATCCTGCTGACCGAGCAGCTGCGCGCCGCGGTGACCACCGGATGTTCCGCCGGTGTCACCTCATGGCAGCCGGGGGAGTCGGGTTCGCTATTGGTCAGTCGCGCCGATGTCGGTCTGTACCGGGCCAAGCAGGCCGGTCGCAACCGGACGGTGCTCGAGTCTTCGCGGCAGCTGCCGCTGGCCGTCGAGTTGCGCGAGGCGATCGACCGTGGCGCGCTGGACGTGCATTACCAGCCGATCGTCAGCCTGACCGAGGGCGGCGGTAAGGCGGTCGGTGTGGAGGCGCTGCTGCGCTGGACCTCGAGCGCGCAGCCGGATGTCACCACCGAGGGCCTGATCCGGGTGGCCGAAGAATACGACCTCATCTCCGATCTCGACGAGCTGGTGTTGCGCAGGGCCTGTGCGGACGCGGCCCGACTACAGGAGACCTTCGCCTCCCTCGATCTGACATTGAACGTGAACGTCAGCGGCCTCGAGCTCGCCGAGACCGGCTACGCCGACCGGGTGGCAGGCATCCTCGCCAGCACCGGCTGGCCCGCCCATCAGCTGGTACTCGAGGTCACCGAGAGCGAACTGGCCGCCGAATCCCAAACGGCTATCGGCAATCTGCACACGCTGCGTGAGCGTGGCGTCCGCATCGCCATCGACGACTTCGGCACCGGCTACTCCTCGCTGAGCAGGCTGGCGACCCTGCCGAGCGACATAATCAAGGTGGACCAGTCCTTCGTCGCCGCGATCCGCTCGGATTCCCCCGCCCCGCCGCTGCTCGGCGTGATCGCGGCCCTCAGCAGCGCGCTCGACCTACAGGTGATCGCCGAAGGCGTGGAAACCGAATACCAGGCCGCGGTCCTCACCGAACTCGGATTCGCCCTCGCCCAGGGCTACCACTACAGCGATTCGCACCCGGTCGCCGACCTCATCAGTGACCTCAACGAACACCACGGCAGGGTCGGCCCCGGCGTCTCGGACCGCGAACTCGGCGGCGGTGACCGCCACACCGCCAACGGCTGGCTGCCACTCGGATAGTGCCGTCCCGTCGGAGCGGCGCGGGCGATCCACCCGAAGTACGGCATCGGTGATGCCGAGCCGCTTCGGCTGTTAATCGCTTGACGGGGGCGCAGTGTGGGGACAAGGCTCGGCTGTATGCGCTTGCTGTTGTACGTCTGTTGAGTTGGTAGGTCGCTACGTGCCCGGTTTACGGGGCGCGTCGACGATCGCGGTCTGCACGCGCTCACGGTCCGGGTCGTGCTCTTCAAGGGCATCGGTGACCTCATCCCGTTGTATGCGTTGTATGCCCTGCTGTTCGCCGATCACGGGCTGAGCACCGGGCAGATCTCGTCGCTGTTCGCGATCTGGTCGACCACCGCTTTCCTGCTGGAGGTGCCCTCCGGCGCCTGGGCGGACACGGTTTCGCGGCGGGCCTTGCTGGTGCTCAGCGGCGTGCTGCTCACCGCGGGATTCGCGGCATGGACCGTTATCCCGGCCTACCCCGGTTTCGCGGCGGGCTTCGTCCTGTGGGGTGTCTCCGGCGCGTTGCAGTCCGGAACTTTCGAGGCGTTGCTCTACGACGAGCTCGCCGCACAAGGCGAGCGCGCTGCTTACCCGCGGATCGTCGGCTACGCGCGAGCGGCCTCGGAAGCCGCGGTCGTGATCGCCATCGTCGCCGCGACGCCCCTGTACATCTGGGGCGGTTACGCCCTGCTCGGCTGGGCCAGCGTCGCGGTCGCCGCGATCCACACCTTGATCGCCCTGGCACTGCCCAGCGCGCCGAAGGTGGTGTCGGCAGCGGACGTCGACGACCCGGAAGACGATGCAACCGAGGACGATCCGCCCACCTCGTCGCGTCGATACAGCCGCGCGCCCGGCGTCGATATCCCGACGGCGTCGAAGGAGGCGTGTGCGACGGACATCACCGACCTGGAACGAGATGTCGCCGAGCGTGATTCGGCTCAATCGACGACTGCCGCGGTGTTGGGCGAACATGCCTCGTCGCAAGCGCCGCCTGGACCGTTCGCCGAGTATCTGACCATGCTGCGCGCCGGTGTCGCAGAGGCGATTCGGGTGCGGGCCGTGCGCAACGGCGTGCTGCTCGGGGCGCTGCTGTTCGGGATTACGGCGTTCGACGAGTACTTCGCCCTGCTCGCCGAGTCGGTCGGTGTCTCGACTGCCGTGGTGCCGTTGCTGGTCGGAGTCACGGTGCTGGGTTCGTTGATCGGTTCGCTGTCGGCCGGGCGCACCGAGGGGATGGCGGGGCGGACGATGGCGATCGCGGTAGGGGTCGGCGGTTTGCTGTTCGTCGGCGGCGCACTTGTCGCGGGTCTGGCCGTCCGCTGGCCGAGCGCCGTGTATGTCCTTGCCTGCGTTGGCTTCACCGCGATCGGTGTTTCCTACGGGATCGTCTACAACGCCAGTGTGGTGGCGGGAGCGCGGCTACAGGATGTCATCGCGGGCCCGGCCCGCGCGACCGTCACCTCGGTATCCGGCCTCGCCTCGGAGGTGGTCGCCCTCGCGGTCTTCGCCTTCGCCGCCACCGCGACCCACTACCTCTCGATGCCGACGACTGTCGCTCTACTGGGTGCCACCATCCTCCCGATCGCCCTCCTGACCCCCTCCTGGCTACCCCGCCACCATCCTGACCGACCGTCTTAACCGGTCCGGGGCCATCTGGCATGAATCCTTGCCAGATTCTCGATTCTGTGAGACGTTCTTGTCAGAAGGTGCTCGGCTTCCGATGCGAGCGCTGACGCGAAACTCGATCCGATGGGTGAAGTGCAATGACGCATGACAACCAGTTGCTACCCACTCCGCCGCTGTTCACCGAGTTCCCCTTCCGGCAGGCGGTACCGGTGCTCGCGCCGGGCGATCTGCGCTGCACCGCGGCGCAGCGTGATTCGTTCCGCCGATTCGCGCAGGCCGGCGACCCGCTCGCCGACGACGTGGTGGCGATGATCCAGCGCCTGCCGGTCGGCGAGGGCCGCAGGATGTTCGAGATCGCCGTCGAGAACGGCATCGACGCGGTGCCGGACGCACCGAAAGAGCTGCGGGCACTCTTCGATCAGGTCGAGGCGGACCCGTATTGGCTCAACCGCACCAAGATCGACCGCGGCGCCCGCGTCGTCGGCCGCACCAGCGTATGGGGCGGCATCGCAATGGGCATGTTCGCTCTGATGGGCGGCTATCTCGCCTCGCGCGCGGACAAGACGCTCGTCGGCACCGGCGACCTGAACGCGATGGCGCCGCGCAGACTCGCCGAAACCACCCAGTGGTGGCTGGATGTCACCACTCCCGCTGGCCTGCAACGCAATCAGGTCGGCTACAAGAGCGTGCTGCGGGTCCGCCTGATGCACGCGCTCGTGCGTGCGGGCATGAATCGACGCCCCGACTGGGACTACGCCGCATGGGATCAGCCGGTGAACCAAGTGCTCACCGTGGGCACCCTCGGCCTGTTCTCGATGGCGAATCTGGTTGGCGCACAGGCACTCGGGCTGCGATTCTCCGCCAAGGAGAAGGACGCGGTCTTCCATCTGTGGCGCTACGTAGGCTTCCTGCTCGGCATCGACGCCGAAATCTTGCCGACCTGCGA
This sequence comes from Nocardia arseniciresistens, assembly GCF_046764875.1. Lineage (NCBI taxonomy): Bacteria > Bacillati > Actinomycetota > Actinomycetes > Mycobacteriales > Nocardiaceae > Nocardia > Nocardia arseniciresistens. Next base: position 372,975 of record NZ_JBKORD010000007.1, on the reverse strand, counting down.
AACCGACACCTGGCGCGCCTTCTGGATCCTCGCAGACACCGAATTCATCCCCGATGAGGACTCCCGCAGCCTCGCCCAGGCCCTCGTCACCGCCGCGGGCGGCCTGTTCATCGGCGACGACACCGCCCCCAAGCGCCTGGTTCGCAAGGCGGTCACCAGCTACATGGTCGCCTACAGCCGAATCATCCTCGGCCCGACCAACTCCAACTTCCTCGGCCTGCCGGACAACAAACTCTCCCAGTCCGCGGTCATGGCCACCGCCGTCGTCAACGGAGCACTGGAGGTCCCCCGCCAACTCCTCCCCGGAGCCACCCGATTCCAAGAAAAACTAGGCGCCCGAATCCGTACCCGCCTCGTCCGCGGCTCCGTCACCCGAAACGGCGGCGACCGCAGCTACGCCCGCCACGACGCCTACGCCACCACCCGCACCACGCTGCGCGCGGGCTGATCGCACCCGCAACGCCGGCCGAACCCTACGTTCAGCTCAACTTGCGTGAACGAAGTTCGTGACCCTTGGACGTCTTGCAGCGACCCGATTCCAGATCCCACTGCCACCCGTGCAAATTACAGGTAAGCGTATTGCCCTCGATGACACCGAATTTCGACAGATCCGCCTTGAGATGCGGGCAGCGGCGCTGCACTTCCCAGCCGTCGAGTTCGGTGGAGGCGGAATCATCGTGCGCCTCGGAGAACCAGCCGTCGGCATAGGCAATGCGTTCGTCGGTAAGGCATTTGAAGAACGTGTAGAGGAATTCGTTGTAACCGCCGATGCGCCACGCCTGGAAACGGGTGGACAGGAAGATGGTGTTCACCCAGTCCGGCTCGCTGTCACGCAACACCGTGCGCACCAACTCGGGAGGGATACGAAAACCGTAGCGGTACCTGCCTTCTCCCTCGATCGGAGCGCGCACGACGCGCTTGGGGAAGTCCAGAACCACCGTCTCGTCACCGATCACGAGGCCGAGGGGGTAGCCGATACCGTCGCAGATCAGGTCGCTCTGCGCCATGATCGGCTCGAAGAGGGCCCGCAATGGCCGCAACAGCGGCTCACCCGTCGCGGGCGCCCAGCCCGCCTTCTCCGCTGCCAGCGTCGGTGCGAGGCGCTGCGCCATCAGCTCGATATATTCGGCCTTGTTGTCATAGATCAGCCCCGGTTCGAACGGATGGGTCAACTCCAGTTCGGAACCGCGCACATCGGCGACCGAGCCCGGGATCATCAGCACCCCGCCCGCGTTTCCGTGGATGCGCATCTGCTCCAGGAACACCATCTGGTCCGGGAAGATATTTCCCTCGTCGCCGCGGTCGTCATTGAGATAGCGCAACTCGTCGTCGAGGAACACCGGCGGCCCCGCCGACGGCACCACCCAGGTGGCGCCGACCTGCTCGATGTAGCTGCGGCACCGATCCATCCCGCGCTGGCGCTTCTGCTTGCCGAAGTTCGACTTGGTGCGGCTCGGGATGTCGTAGACCATCGGGTACCAGATGGCGCCCGAGTACTGCAACAGATGAATATCGATCCGGCCGAACGAGTTGTGCAGCACATCCATGTCGACGGGGCGGGCGTCGTTCATGTTGAAACAGGTCGTCGCACCGTCGGAGACGACAAGCCCGGAGTCACCGATCGGCCCGTCGGCGGGCGCGCGCATCGCGATGATCATGATGTCCATGTCGCCGCCGGGACCGGTGATCGTGTGCTTCACCGAGTCCTCGGTCTCGACGAACTTGGTGAAGCCGAGCTGTTCCAGTTCGCGCTTCAGATCCGGCACCGGGTAGTCCGGCAGCAGCACGATCGCTTCCTTGTTGACGTGCTCGGCCAGGTGCTCCGCGTCGAAGTGGTCGCGATGCAGGTGCGAGACGTACAGGAAATCGCAATTGCCCAGCTCATCCCAGTCCAGCTGGGTGTTGTCGGGGAACGGGAACCACGACCCGAAGTAGGCGGGGTTGACCCAGGGATCGCAAAGGATCGACCCTGCTGTGGTGCGAATATGGAATCCGGCGTGTCCGACGCTGGTGATCTGCACGAGCTGCTCCTCCTAGCCGTTACCAGCCATTCAGGGTAATGGCTAGGGCGAAACGTCGCCGATGCAGTAGCCCTCGGCGCCTTCGTGACCATCGGTCAGTGTGAAGGTTCGCGTCCGGGTGACGCCGGCGGAGTTGGTGACGGGCACCTGCACCGCGATGTAATCCGCCCGCATTCGCTCCGATTGGATCTCCTGGTCGGCGAACTTCGCGGCGCCGGTCAGCTTGCCAGGGTTGCTCGCCAGCGGTGCGGCGACCGGACTGCCGGTGCCGGTCGGGTCCCAGGTCGGCGGGTTCGGCTTGCAGACGAGCGGGTGGGTGACCTCCTTGTCGGAGGGGTCGAGCGGGGCCCCGACGGACCGGGCCAGATACCGGCGAACGGTGTGCCTCGCGTCGGCATCGTTGAGGCCGGTTTCGCCGCCTGCCACAACCACTCGCGGGCAGGCATAGCCGCTATCGACGTCGGCGCGGTCGATGGTGACCGTGGTGGCCCTTGTCTTCCAGGTGACCGTGTTCTCGGTCGCGACGCCGGGCTGGGCGAGTGCGGTGAGGATGGCCTGCTTGTCCTCGTACATGTCGGCCACGTTCCCCGGAGCCATGGTCCAGCACTCGGCTTGCAGCTCGGTGATCGGTTCGTTTTGCAGGTCGGCTGCCCAGCGCTGCACGGCGGGTGCGGCGGCCTGGAGGCCCGGCACCGCTGCGACCTGCGGGGCGTTCGCGGGAATCGGCGGCAGCGCCGAGGTGCTCGGCGTGCTGGGACCAGCGGCGGGCGCCGTCGTGGCCAGCACCGTTGCGCGGTTGGGTTCGTCGTTGGGAATGCCGACGGCCGAGTCGCAACCCGCGAGCACGAAGGCTCCGGCGAGTGCGCCGACCACGGTCCGGGTGATGCGCGACGGCGTCCGACGGTTGCTGCTTGTCAGTGACCGGTCGCAATCGAGTTGGGCTGTCCGGTCGCGATTACGCGGGTCTTTCCGGTCGCGTTCGCGCGTTGTCGGTCGGGCGCGTTCCACTTCGAAGGTCCTCTTTCGTAGGTCTTGCTGCCGGTTCGGCGCGGGTGCTGTGCCGGTTCGGTACGGGTGCTGTGTCGGATAGACAGGGTGCTGTGCGGATAGACACGGGTGCCCTGCTGGATAGGAAAGTCTGCGACTACGCTAGCGGAATTGTGGAACCCGTCTACCGGACGATCGTCGGCCTCGCCCGTACCGTCTTCTTCGTCGAAGGTCTCGAATTCACCGTCAAGGGTGAGGAGAATATCCCTGCCCGGGGTGGCGCTGTGATCGCGGTCAACCACACCGGCTACATGGACTTCACCTACGCCGGGCTTCCGGTGCGTACGCCGAAGCGCTACATCCGGTTCATGGCCAAAAAAGAGGTGTTCGACAACCGCGTCTCCGGGCCGATCATGCGGGCGCTCAAGCACATTCCCGTGGATCGATCGGCGGGCGCCGACTCCTACCTTGCCGCGGTCGAGTACCTGCGCAAGGGCGAGCTGGTCGGGGTGTATCCCGAGGCGACCATCAGCCGCAGCTTCGAGATCAAGGACTTCAAGTCCGGAGCCGCGCGCATGGCGATCGAGTCGGATGTCCCGATCATCCCGATCGTCATCTGGGGTGCCCAGCGAGTATGGACCAAGGGCTTCCCGAAACGCCTCGGCCGCACCAACACTCCGATCTTCATCGCCGTCGGTGCCCCGATCCAGCCCTACGAGCCCGCCGCGGACCTCACCGCTCAACTCCGCTCCGTCATGCAGGAAATGCTGCTGGACCTCCAGCGCGACTATCCACACGAGCAGGGTGCCTACTGGGTTCCCGCCCGCCTCGGCGGCAGCGCGCCCACCCTTGAAGAAGCCGACGCGATGGAAGCCGCCGAAGCCGAGGAAAAGGCTGCGCGCCGGGCGGACAAGGATTCTTAGTAGGGGGAGCGATTCCCAGGCCGCACCGCCCACCGTCGCGGAGGCCATCCTCGAAGACCAGCGACAGTAGCCCTGAACGCAAGCCGCAGTGAGTCAGGGGCGGCTTGGGAGTTGGCACGCGGTGGGGGCGGGGAGGTTACCGCGCAGGAAAGAGGTTGGGGGGACGCCCATCAGAGTGCGGAAGTCGGCGGTCATGTGGGATTGGTCGTAGTAGCCGGTGGTTGTCGCCAGTTGGGCCCATGGGGCGCTGCCGGCGTGGGCGAGGATGTGACGGACTCGGCCGATGCGGGCGTAATGCTTGGGGGAGATACCGACTCCTGCGGTGAACAGGTTGCGGAGCTGGCGTTCGCTCACGGCCAGGTCGGCGGCTAGTTCGTGGATGGGGGTGCGTGCGGCGGAGATGGCGGCTACGGCGGTTCGGAGCAGGGTCCGGTGCGCGCGCTGCGTGCGGTCCTCGGAGATACGTTGCGGGAGGACATCTTCCAAGAAGGGCAGTACCTCGTCGGGTGTGAGGCGTGCGAGTTCATCCGCCAGGTCGGCCGCGACGCCGGGAAAGTCGGCGAGCCGGAAAACTCGGTCTGCGAGGTCGGTGGCCGGCACACCGAGCAGCTGACGGGTTGCCCCCGGTTCGAGGCGAAGACGTAGGCACCCCGCGGGCTTGTCGGCCTGGTAGTAGGTCGCCCTGGTCTGCGGTCCGACAACCATCGCCTCGTGGTGGCCCGCCGCCTCGGCCCGCAGCACGATCGTCGTCGCGGTGTGCGGGATATGAGTGAACGGCGTCGAGACGTCGTCGACGGTCGGGATGTGCCCCATCTCGGTGATCCACGGCCGCAAGGATTCGGGCGCTGCGACCGTGGTCTCGATGAGGTCTTCGGTCAGCGTGTGCGCCGGATGCAGCATGGTGGTCACCCGATCCACTGTAAGCAGTTCGAGGTCGTACGGGTGTGCCGAAATTTCCTATAGAACGCGGGGTGTGCGGCGGCAGGCTGGCCATCATGATCCTCATTACCGGTGCTACCGGCACCATCGGCAGCGAAATCGTCCGTCAACTCGCGGCACGCGGCGAGCGGGTCCGCGCGGTGACGCGAGACCCGGAGCGGGCACAGCTGCCCGCCGAGATCGATGTGGTGCGTGGCGACTACACCGATACCGCATCGATGGCCGCGGCCATGTCCGGCGCGGACGCGGCCTTCATCGTCGGCGTGCTCGGCCCGGACGACGCCGAAACCGACCGAGCGTTGGTCGCGACCGCCAAGGCGGCAGGTGTCCGCCGAATCGTGAAACTCTCCGCGATCGGTACCGGCGAGCCCGAGCTCGGCCGCGTCGGCACCTGGCACCTCCCAGGGGAAACCGCTGCCCGCGAAAGTGGACTGGACTGGACGATCCTGCGCCCGAGCGCTTTTGCTTCTAACACCCTGAGCTGGTCGGATGCGATCCGGTCCGGCCGGCCCGTACCCAACCTGACCGGTTCGGGCACCCAGGGCGTCGTCGACCCACGCGATGTCGCGGCAGTGGCCGTCGAGGCCCTTGTCGCACCCGGCCACGCAGGCCGTATCTACACCCTCACCGGCCCCGAACTCCTCACCGGCCCAGACCAGGCCGCCGTGCTCGCCACTGTCCTCGCCCACCCCGTTGAATCGATCGACGTCCCCGAAGACACCGCTCGTGAACACATGCTCGCCGCGGGCATGTCCCTGGAATTCGCCGACGGCGCTCTCGCGGGTCAGGCCTTCGTTCGTGCGGGCGGCAACGCCGTCCTTACCGACGACGTTCGACAGGTCCTCGGCCGCACACCACGCGCATACGCCGAATGGGCAACCGACCACGCCGCCGCGTTCGGCGCGGCCGATAACGCGATGTCCCAGTAACGCCCCGACACCTCAGGATTTCACCGATCCGGGCCGCACCCACTACAATTCAGCGTCGCACAACATGCGCGGCCGGACACCCGGCCGACATGCGACGCACGCGGATGTAGCGCAGTGGTAGCGCATCACCTTGCCAAGGTGAGGGTCGCGGGTTCGAATCCCGTCATCCGCTCTCATAAAAAGCGCCGCGACGGATTCCTCTCCGTGGGTCTGAATGTCGCTGTGTCCGAACGACCGTTACCTCTGATCCGGCACAGTCCATGTGCCGGCGCCCGGCTTGTGCGGGGATCAGAACATCGACTGATCGGTCGGTATCGGTTCGGGTGCGTGTCGTGGCGTGGGCAGTGCCATCGCGAGTTCCCCCCGTCGGGCAGCCCGCCACCATCGCCGTCCGGAGTCGATGGCGCGGCGGATCTTGCGCACAGTGGGTACCTGTGTGAGCAGGTGTTGCTGATATCGCCACGGCATTTGTAGCCCGTGCCGTGCCGCCATTGCATAGGCGAATTGCACGGCGTTGCGGTCGAGATACCGGTCGGCGTGTTCGAACCAGATCATGCTGGTGCGGGCGGCGGCCTGTACTGGGCGCAGCGCAGCGCGCCGCTGCGCATCGTAGTTCTCCAGCGCGTCGGTGACCTCGGCATGCTCGTACAGGTTCTGGGCGAGTACGACGGCGTCGACGATTGCCAACCGGGTGCCCGAACCGATGGTGAAGTGTGTCGTGTGTGCTGCATCGCCGAGCAGTACCACGTTGTCGTGATACCAGGTCTTGTTGGTTACCTCGGGAAAGCGGCTCCACCTTGCGAACTCGTCTCGTGTCTTGCTGATCAACGAGTGACCGTCCAGAAGGCGCGTGAATATGTTCTCGAGAACACGCAAGTTCTCCAGGTTGTCCAGGGAATCGAATCCCAGTCCATGCCAAGTCTGCGGTTGGCACTCAACGATGCAGGTGCTGATTTTTTCGGCAACCGACGGGTAGGCATGGAACCAGATCCAACCGGCCGAGGTGTGTTCGAAGGCGAAGGTAAATCGGGTGAAGATCTTGTCCGTACCGAGCCAGATATATCGATTCTCGCCGAGTGTGACGGACGTGCCGAAAAGATGGTTACCCAGCTGCCGTACCTGGCTGTTCGCGCCGTCGGAGGCGACGATGAGATCGGTGTCGTCGAAGCCGGATAGATCGTGGATCTCTCGCCCGTGCTGGACATCGACGCCAAGGTCGCTCGCCCGTCGGGAAAGTACGTCGAGCAATGCCGCGCGCCCCATGCTGAACCCGTAGCCCCCGAAATGTGCGGTCTGGTCGTCGCGCACATGGATTGCCTGTTCACGCCATAGGACCGACCCGGCACGCACCGCGTGGGCGCTGTCGGGGTCATTCCGATACAGAATGTCGAGCAGGTCGTCCCAGTACACGACGCCCCAGCCATAGGTGGATCCGGCGGGATCGCGGTCGATCACCGTGATGTCATGGGCCGGGTCGCGCCGCTTCATCGAAATAGCGAAGTACAAACCGGCCGGCCCGCCACCGATACACACAATCTTCATCTGGTCACCAGCTCCAGCCCGGTTGGTCGAACCTGGCGTCACATGATCGGTACTCGATGCAGCCGAGCCCGGCACGCTTGTGCGTGTCCGGGCTCAGTCACCTGCGCTAGAAGCTGCCCCAGCCACCCCAGCCGGGATTCCAGCCCCAGCCGCCGCCGTTGCCCCAGCCGCCGCCGTTACCCCAGCCGCCGCCGTTACCCCAGCCGCCGTTGCCCCAGCCCCAGCCGCCGTTGCCCCAGCCCCAGCCGCCGTTCCCCCAGCCCCAGCCGCCGCCGTTACCCCAGCCGCCGTTGCCTCGGCCGCCGCCGTTACCCCAGCCGCCGTTGCCCCAGCCGCCGCCGTTACCCCAACCGGGGCTGTCGACGAGTTGGGTTGCAGACTTGGGCGTCGTTGCATGTGCGGTAGGCGCTTGCGCCGCTGCGACGACCGGAATCGCAGCAATTGCGGCAATACCAGCGGCGGCCGCCAACCGGGCGAATTTTGTGTGTGAATTCTTTCTCTCAGTCATGATGGGCTCCAGATGCTGTCCCGACCTGGTCGAATTGTACGCGGTTTCGCCGAACTCTAGAAGTCGCCGCGTTGACTCAACTACAATGCATGCCACATTCCCCACCATTCCCCAATCCGAGGGTCCGCGTACTCCGTGGCGGAGGGAGCTGGCGGCCAAGGTCGCAAAGGGTGCGACGAACGAGCGTTGACGGAGCGGACCCAAGGCCCTTGGAATCCAAGCAGTGGCATGCTCGGAACCGAAAAGATTGTCCTCGAGCGGTCTTCATCGTTGCAGCGCCTTCCTCCCATTGCTGGAAAGCGTTCAGCTGCCCAAATGTATTGGGAACGCGGCTAAATCGTTCTGTGTGAGAACGGGGAGGTTGTGGATGTCCTCGTCGGGTACCGCGAGGCGTAGGTCGGGGAAGCGTGCGAACAGCGCGGGTAGCGCGATGCTTGCTTCGAGTCGGGCGAGGGCCGCGCCTGGGCAAATGTGGGGGCCGTAGCCGAATGCCATGTGCCGGTGGGCTGTTGGGCGAGTGATGTCGAACTCGTCGGCGTCCGGACCGTGCAGGGTGGTGTCTCTGCCGATGGCGCGGTATGACATGACCACGCCCTCGCCCTTTTCGATGACGGTGTCGCCGACGGTGATGTCGTCGGTGGCGAACCGCATCAGTAGATGGGTTACGGGGCTGTCCCAGCGCAGGGTTTCCTCGACCGTGGTTTTCCACTCGTATTCACCACGGTGCAGGCCGGACAACTGGCCGGGCTCACGCAGGAGGGCGCGCACGGTGTTGAGGATCAAGCCGACGGTGGTTTCGTGCCCGGCCGCCACCAGCGCTTGCAGATTGCCGACGACCTCCGCTTCGGTCAATGGCCGGCCGTCGTCGTCGGCGAGGATGAGGGCGGTGGTCAGGTCGTCGGTCGGATCGGCGGTCTTCTTGCGCACCATCTCGGTGAAGTAGTCGGTCAGGTCGCTGATCACTCGCAACCGCTCATCCTGCGGGGTGAGGAGCGAGAAGAACGCTTTGTACCAGGTGAGCAGCATCGGGTGATCGGCGCGGTCCACGCCCATGAGCTCGCTGATGACGCGCATGGGCAGCGGGTAGGCGAACTCGGACTTCAGGTCGAGGACCGCGTTGTCTTGTCCGGCGTCGGCCAGGTCGTCGAGAAGTTCGGTGGTGAGGCGTTCGATCACCGGGCGCAGTGCGTCCAACCGGCGGGGTGTGAGTGCTTGGGTGGTTTTGATGCGTAGTCGTCGGTGTTCGGGGCCATCGACGGTGAACATGGATCGGCCGACGTCGATCATGCCGATCAGCGGCCATTGCCGGGTTACGACTCCGGTGGTCCACAGTGACCAGGCATTGATGTCTTTGATCAGTCGGGGATCGGTGACCAGTTGCCTGGCCAGTGCGTGTTCGGTGACCGTCCATGCCGGTACGCCGAGCAGTTCGATGCGGGCGAGCGGTCCCGCGGCGCGTAGTCGGGTGGTTTCCCCGGCGAGATCACCGACCATCGGGTCGATGGCGATAGGCCCGGCATGCGGACAACCTTGGCTCACTGATTACCTCCGACAGCGCGAACAGGTGTGAAACGGACAGGCAACGACACCATGCCGCGCATGAATACCGACGGGCGTCGGATCAGGCTCTCGACGGGCACCGCGAGGTCGATATCGGGCAGCCGGTCGAGCAGCACCTCGATACCGGTTCGCGCGATAATTTCGGCGATCTGTTGGGCGGGGAACGGGCAGCGGTACTCGCCGTAGCTGAACGCGAAGTGTGCGCTGTTGCCCGTATGCGCCGGTTCGGCACTCGCGCCGAGATGTTGGCGGACGTGTGGATCGGCGTTGGCGGCCGCGAGTCCGAGCAGGAGCATGTCACCGGCCCCGATGATTTTGTCGCCGAGCCTGGTGTCACGGGCCGCCCAGCGACCCGCGAGGATCTGTGTCGGTGTTTCTTCCCACAGCACCTCGTTCATCGCCTGGCCCACGCTGTGCCGACCGCCGCCGAGTGCGGCGGCGAACCGGTCGTCGGTGAGCATCAGTCGCACCGAGCTCGCGAGCCAGTCCGCGGTCGTCAGATGTCCTGCGGCGGTGATCGCCATCAGGTCCATCGCGTATTCCTCATCGGTGAACGGCATCGGGTGCGCGAGCATCCGCGATACCAGGTCGGTGCCGGGCCGCTCCTTCTTCACCGCGACCAGGTGCTGCATGTGCTCGAACAGGCGCCCGTAGGCCATCTGGGCATCGGCGCCGCCATCGGCCAACGCCTTCAACAGCCATGCCAGCTGCGGCCCGTCCTCCTCGGGGAAGCCGACGATTCTGGCGAGCGCGAGCACCGGCAGCGGCTCCGCGAAATCGGCGACCAGATCGCCGACGCCTCTGCCACAGAAGACGTCGATCAGCTGGTCGGCCAAATCTTCACACGTGCGGCGCAATTCGAAGGGATCGACCAATTCCAGCGCGGGCTCCACCATCGCGACGTGCCTGAGGTGCTCCGCGCCCGCGGTGAAGTAGATCGACGGCATTGGCCGCCCGACCATGGGGAGCAGTGGCCAATCCTCCGGGACGTTGGGCCACTGATTCCACCGGCCGACGTCGCGGGGGAACAACTCCGGATCGCTGGTGACCTGGTGCAGCTCGCGGTATCCGATGACGAGCCAGGCCGGAAAACCGCCGGGCAGCTCCACCGCGACCACCGGCCCGTGCTCGCGGCGCATCTCCCGATAGAGCTGGTTCGGGTCGATGTGGAAGCCAGGGCCGCTCAGCGGTACGGCGCCGGTCACCGGGCACTGCTGGGTGTTGCCCGACGTGGCACTTGGCGTTGTCATGATGCGGGCTCCGAGGCGGTGAGGAGAGTGGGCCGGGCCGGTGCGGGCGTTGTGTCGGTGTGGAGATGCTCGACCAGGGTGATCAGTACCTGCTTGCTGGATTCGCGTGACCTGGCGTCGCATTCGATGAGCGGTACCCGCGGATCGAGATCGAGGGCGTCGCGGACCGCGTCACCTCCATCCGCAGATTCGCCGAAGTTGTTGCACGCCACGATGAATGGCGTCCGCTGGTGCTCGAGCCTGTCGATGGCGTACCAAGAGTCGGCGATCCTGCGTTGATCGATGAGCACGATCGCACCGAGCGCGCCGGTGAACAGGCGGTCCCACAGAAACCGAAACCGTTCCTGGCCAGGGGCGCCGAAAAGGTAGAGCACGTTCTCGTCGTCGATGGTGATCCGCCCGAAATCGAAGGCGACCGTCGTCGTCGACTTTTCGGGCGCGCCACGCGGGTCGTCGATTCCCAAGCCCGCCTTAGTCATTGTCGCTTCGGTGTCGAGCGGGCGAATCTCGCTGACCGAGCGGACCATGGTGGTCTTGCCGACACCGAAGCCGCCGACTATGACGATTTTCAGTCCATGACGGGCGCTGTTGTTCAGCGGTGCGTCGGCCCGTGCGGGCCGAGAATCAAAGTTTGCGGAGTCCAACGAGCACCTTCTCGAGGGTGGTGGCGTCGGGCAGCGAATTCCACGGTGCGCCAAGAACTGTGGGGCCCGTCTGCGGATGACGCACGGTGATCTTGCCTGCGTGCAGCAGGTCCGAGAGCAGGACCGTTGCGATACCGATCGGTAGTCGTAGCTCCGCCGCGATCTCGACGACGGCGGTCGGCGCCCGGCACATATCGAGGATCGCCACGTGTTCGGACTGCATGCCCGGTGACGGATCGCACTCGCTGACCACGAGGGCGACCAGATCGAAGCTGTCGGAGTCCGGTGTGCTGCGTCCGCCGGTCAGTGTGTAGAGCCGATCCGGGTCGTCGTCGCGGCCGCTCCAACTCAAGACACGCTCCCTCCCCCGACGCGCGGCGCGGCGGCGAGGTAGTGCCCCAGTTGTTCCACGAGCTCCCGCATGTTGTGGCCGACCAGTCCCGCATCCGCGTCCTCGGCGGCGACGACGGCGATATGGGCGCCCATACCGGCCTCGACGACGAACAGGATGCCGCCGTAGAACTCGGTCATCGACTGGCGCACACCGCCACGGCCGTCACCGAATTCGACCGAGGCGCCATGGGAAAGGCTCTGGATACCCGCCGCGATCGCGGCGAGCTGATCGGCGCTATCGGTGCCGAGTTCCGGTGTGTGGCAGATCTTCAGGCCGTCGCCGGACAACAGCAAGGCATGTCGCGTTCGCGGAGTGCGGGATAGCAGTTGTTCCAACAGCCAGCCCAGCTGCGTCGGCAAAGACGTTGTCATTGTTCATTCTCCACAGCAACGGAAGGGGAAGGGGGTGTGGTGGTATCGGTCTCACGACCGGCCAACGCGCGCTGGAATGCGCCCATCGCGGAAGGCGTCGATGCGGGCGGGGTCGCCGCGGTCTGTGTACTCGGGGTGGACAGGCCTTCCGGGTGGACCGCGGCCAGGGTGCTGCCCCGTTGCCGCTTCGGCAGCGCCGAAGCCGCCGGAGCGGGCGTCGGCGCGGGTTCGACGGCGGTAGCGAGTTCGGCGGGTGCGGGCAGCGCGATCGCGGTGATCGGTTCCCGTGCGCGCTCGACGCGGGCGATGAGATCTCGTGGAACCACCATGACCACCGCCGTTCCGCCGATCGCGGAGGGCCGGTAGGACACGGTGAGTCCGTGTTTGCGCGCGAGATGACCCACTACGGCGAGTCCGAGCCGGGTCCCGGTCAGCGACGACAGGTCCAACCCTGCCCGGCCACCGCGTCCGTTCGGACCCGATACCGAGACGGCCTGCTGGGCGCGGCGCAGCGCCGATTCGCTCATGACAAGCCCGCTGTCCTCGATGGTCAGCACGACCCCGGCGGGGACCTCGGCGGCGTAGACGTGGACTTCGGTGGTCGGCGGCGAGAAATTACAGGCGTTGTCGAGCAGTTCCGCCAGGGTATGCATGACGCCTTCGGCCGCGTGGCCCGCGATGGCGATGTCGGTAATGGCGCGCAACCGCACGCGCTGATATCCGGCGATTCGGCCCATCGCGCCACGCAGGATCGATTCCATGGCAATCGGTTTGGCCCAGCGGCGACCGGTTCGCGCACCGCTGAGTACGGCGATACTGTCGGCGAGTCGGCCCGCCTGTGCGGTGCGGTGATCCAAGTGCAACAGGTCGGCGAGCACACGCGGGTCGCCGTGCCGGTGCTCCATCTCCCGCAGTTCCGCGAGCATGCTGGTGGTCATTGCTTGCATGCGGCCCGCGGCGCCCGCGAATGCGGACATCGCTGCGGCTCTGCGGTTCTCGCTGGCGATAGACGCCTGCTCATGGCTTGCCGCCAGCTCTTCGGCGGCCGTGATCGCGGCCGTGAACGTGGCGGAGGTGTCGGCGCTCGCGGTCGCGGCCGCGCGGCGGGCTCGCTCGGTTTCGCCGCGATAGTGCGCCGTTGCGGTGATGCTGGCGCACAGGATGATCGAGGCCAGGATCGTGCCCCCGGCGAGCGGGATACGGAATTGGGAGGGCGCGCTGATCACGGCAATTACCACCACGACCGCGGTAATGACAGCGGATGTGAGTAGCGCCGTATAGGGCATGTATGGACCCTGATGGGCGTGTTCCTGCGGTTCGCCATCCGGCGGATTCAATAACTCTGACAAGTTCCGCACTTCCGCACTCGCGTTCACCTACGGGAGACGGCGTGATTCCCCCGACCCACCTGCGTGCGGCGACCTACCCAAATGCGCAGACCGCCAAACAGTTCCGAATCTCGCGGCCGAGCATAGCTGCCCGGATCGGTGAACGAAAGATCAAATTCTCCATCCTGGGAAATCCGCAAGACGTAGCAACATGCCCGTAACCCATTGTGTTACTTGAAGTTTGAATCATATTCACCCAGATGATGATGGCAACCCCGCACGCGCCGGTGTTGCGGCAATCCGCCGGTCGCGGATATCGACAATGCCGCTGGTCCTATTGCATGGAAGGTGCAGTCGACTGTTTCGGCGACCGAGCAGCAATAATGGCGGCTCCGATAGCGCTGCCGGTCGGATTCGATATCTACGGACGGTTGTTTGACGCCGTACGCACCGGGTAGTTGCCATTTTGTAGCTGATCGGCCCACTTCTCCATACGGGAGCGGGAATATTCACTACAAAGGCAGGAGCACGTCGATGCTTGATATTGCCTACCGAAAAGACACGCTCGACCAGGACACCCAGCGGCTGGACATCAGCCGATATCTGGGTATGTCCGGCCACGATGGCGCCGTGCGGACATCTCGCCTGGCATCTCGGATGGCCGAGGACGAGCTCACCTCGGCCGAGAACGACTGAATCAATTCCCTGAATACGCGGCGGGCTGTCGCGTTCATCTGCCATGCCCGTCGAACAATCGAGGAGGAGAATCATGGCCCAGAAGTTGGATGAACTGATCGGCAATACCGTCTTCGACATGGGCGGCGACAAGATCGGCAAGGTTCATCAGATCTACCTCGACAACAACTCCGGATCGCCGACCTGGATCGCGGTGTCGACCGGCCTGTTCAGCGATGATTCGCTGGTGCCGCTGGCGGGAGCCCGCCAGCGCGACGGGAACACGTTGCAAGTACGGGTCCAGAAAGCGGCGGTGAAGTCCGCGCCGCATCTCGACCACGACGGACGGATCAGTCGCGACGACGAAAACGAACTGTTCATCCACTACGGAGTCGATCCCGGTCACGCAGGGTGGGACGGCTACGACGGTGCGGACGGCTACGACGGTGCGGACGGTAGGCGCGCCATGGCGGGCGACGGCCGCATCGACGGCGACAGTGTTGTCCGGTCCGAGGAACGGCTCGATATCGGCACCGAACGCCACGAGGTCGGCGCCGCGCATCTGCGCAAATACGTGGTGACCGAGAACCAGTCCATCAGGGTGCCGACCATCCACGAGGAGGTCAGGGTAGTTCGCGAGCCGATAACGGACCCGTCCGTGATGGATGGTGTGCGGATGGGCGAGCAGGAACGCGAGGTGATCCTGCACGAGGACGAGGTGCACGTGTCCAAGCACGCGGTGCCGGTGGAGCGGGTTCGGCTGGCGGTCGACGAGGTCGAAGACCAGCAGACCGTCACCGAGACCGTCCGCAAGGAGCAGGTCGAAACCGAAAAGCGCCCGAAGATCGGTGATGATCGTCGGTAACGATCGTCGATGACCGATCGCGGGCAGTAGGCCGGTCTGCGCGACGGGGCAGTGGCGCAGATCTTGCCGAACAAACGGGTGGGGCGGCGAATATCCTTCGCCGCCCCACCTGTCCTGTCGCACAACTACAGCGCGGTGGACCGGAAGCTGCGCAGCCGCAGGCTGTTGCTCACCACGAACACCGAGGAGAACGCCATAGCCGCACCGGCGAGCATCGGGTTCAACAGGCCCGCCATGGCCAGCGGGATCGCCGCGACGTTGTAGGCGAAGGCCCAGAACAAGTTGCCCTTGATGGTGCCGAGGGTCTTGCGGGACAGCCGGATTGCGTCAGCCGCCGCACGCAGATCACCGCGCACCAGTGTCAGGTCGCTGGCTTCGATGGCGACATCGGTGCCGGTGCCCATCGCCAAGCCGAGGTCGGCTCGAGCCAGCGCCGCGGCATCGTTGACGCCGTCGCCGACCATCGCGACTACCTTGCCTTCGGCCTGCAACCGCGTGACGGTCTCGACCTTGTCCTTCGGCAGCACCTCCGCGATCACCTCATCGATACCGACCTGGTCGGCAATGGCGCGGGCCGCGGCGGCATTGTCGCCGGTCAACATGATCGGTGTCAGCCCGAGCGCCTTCAACTGCGAGATCGCTTCGGCGGAAGTGGATTTCACCGCATCCGCCACAACGAGCACGCCACGGGCCCTACCGTCCCAACCGACCGCTACCGCGGTCTTGCCATGCGACTCGGCTTCGCGCATCGCCTGCTCGAGGTCGGTGTCCAGCTGCTGTGACCAGTCGGCGAGCAGCCGGGCGCGTCCGACGATCACCGCGTGACCGTCCACCACGCCCTGCACACCGAGGCCCTCGATATTCGCGAAACCCTCGACCGGCCGCAGCTCGCCGCCCTTGTCGCGGGCACCCTTGGCGATCGCCTGCGCGATCGGGTGCTCGGACGAATCCTCTAGCGCCCCAGCCAGAGCCAGGATCTCGGCGGTGTCCTCGCCCGCCGCGGCGACAACCTCGAGCAGCGTCATCTTGCCGGTGGTGATGGTGCCGGTCTTGTCCAGCACCACGGTGTCCACCCGCCGGGTCGATTCGAGCACCTCGGGGCCCTTGATCAGGATGCCGAGCTGCGCGCCGCGACCCGTGCCCACCATCAGCGCGGTCGGTGTCGCAAGCCCGAGGGCGCACGGGCAGGCGATGATCAGCACCGCGACCGCCGCGGTGAAAGCCGCCGCGATGGAACCGCCGGTACCGAGCCAGAATCCGAGGGTCGCGACCGACAATGCGATCACGATGGGCACGAAGACCCCAGAGATCTTGTCGGCCAGCCGCTGCGCCTGCGCTTTACCGGTCTGCGCGTCCTCTACCAGTTTCGCCATCTGTGCGAGCTGAGTATCGGAGCCGACTCGGGTGGCGCGCACCACGATTCGTCCGCCGACGTTCGCCGTCGCGCCGACCACCGCGTCATCGGGGCCGACCTCGACCGGCACCGATTCGCCGGTCAGCATCGAGGCATCGACGGCGGAGGAGCCTTCGACAACCACGCCATCGGTGGCGATCTTCTCGCCGGGCCGCACGATGAACCAGTCGCCGACGGTCAACTCGCCGACCGGGATTCGCTGCTCGACTGCACCTACCCACCCCACCGGCTCCGCCGGCTGCCGTCCCCCGGTACCTACCCACCCCACCGGCTCCGCCGGCTGCCGTCCCCCGGTACCTACCCACCCCACCGGCTCCGCCGGCTGCCGTCCCCCGGTACCGACCCACCCCGCCGGCTGCCGTCCCCCGGTGCCACGCAGCACCGAAACCTCCTTCGCGCCGAGCTCGAGCAGCGCGCGCAGTGCCGCACCCGCCTGCCGCTTGGATCGGGCCTCGAAGTAGCGCCCGGCCAGGATGAACGTGGTGACGCCCGCCGCGGCCTCCAGGTAGATGCTGCCGCTGCCGTCCATCCGCGAGATGGTGAACTCGAACGGATGCTTCATCCCTGCCATCCCCGCGGTACCCCAGAACAACGCGTACAGCGACCAGCCGAGTGCGGCGATTGTTCCCATCGACACCAGGGTGTCCATGGTCGCGGTCCCGTGGCGGAGGTTGGTCCACGCCGCCTTGTGGAAAGGCAGCGCACCCCACACCACGACCGGCGCGGCCAGCGTCAGCGACAGCCACTGCCAGTTGGTGAACTGGAGCGCGGGCACCATCGCCATGGCGATAACCGGAACGGTCAGCACCAGCGATACCAGCAGGCGGGTCCGCAGTGATGCGGTCGGATCCGGCTCGCCCACAGTAGTTTCCGTGGGTGCATCGGTCTTCGGCGTCGGCAGCACTGCGGTGTAACCGGCCTGCTCAACGGTGGCGATCAACTCATCCGGCGAGATGTCGCCGCTGACGTCGACGCGAGCCTTCTCGGTCGCGTAGTTCACCGTCGCGGTGACTCCGTCGAGTTTGTTCAGCTTCTTCTCGATGCGATTGGCGCAGGACGCGCACGTCATGCCACCGATCACCAGTTCGACCTGTGCGGTGCTCGAGGGTTGTGTCGCGGTGGTCATCGTGTGCTCCGTTCTGTGCGACGCGGGTGTGGATGGTCAGTGGCCGTGCGCTGGTTCGGGCACGGGTGTGTTTCCGGTCGGCGCTGGAGCAGGGCCGACGGTGAGGGTGAATTCGGCTGTGCGGACGACGCCTTCATGTTGGAAGTCGAGGAACAGTCGGTAGTCGCCCGCACTCGGGGCGGTGACGGCGAAGGTGATGTCAGGGCCTGCCGGGGTGATGCCGTCGCCGGGGTGGCCTTCGGGGTGGACGTGCAGGTAGCCGAGGTCGGCGGCGCGCAGTGCGACGAGGTGACCGTAGGCGGCGAGGTAGGGCTGTAGGTCGGTGACCGGCTTGCCGTCGCGGCTCACCGAGAGCGTGACTTCGGAAGTCCGGCCCGGGGTAATGGTGCCGTCCATGCTGACGGTGTAAGCGCCGACCGTACTGGTGGTCGCCGGGGCGAGTAGTGGTTGCGCGTCGTAGTTGCCCGCGACCCGCAGGTCCGCGCCGAGGGTGAGATTGTCGCCGCCCTCGGGGGTGAAGTCGGCGAACACCCGGTAGTCACCCGCACGGCTGAGATCTAGTGGGACACTCCATGTCCCGTCCTGGTCGAGTACCGGATGCACATGCTGGTAGCCGACCATGTCGCGGCGAACCACAATCAGATGCAGGTCCTTGTCGTGGCTGCGCGTATAGCGGGTGACCGGTGTCCCGGCCTGATCCAGGATGCGAAATCGCAGCCCGGCATTCGCCGCGGCGGTGGTCTGTGTGGTGTCCAGTCGCAGGGTGTAGCCGTTTTGGGTGGCCATAAGTCCGGCAGGGTATTCGCTGGGCCCGCCATCGGTGGCGGGGCCTTCCTCATGGGCATCATGCGCGGCCGTGTCGGTGGCGTTCGGTCCGAGCGCGGCACCGATGGCAAGGGCGATCCCGAAGACCGCCGCGAGACCGAGGGTGAAGCCGGCGAACTTGCTCGAGGCGTTCATCGGGATGCTCCTTTTCTTCGATGACGGCGAGTGCCGCCGGATTCGATTTTTACCATACCCCCCTAGGGTATTTTGTCAACCGATCGATTTGTCGAGATCGGTGCCGGACCGAAGGGCGCAGGTGGAGGTTCCAGAAATGCGGAGAGCCCGGCCCGACGATCGATGATCGTCGGGGCCGGGCTCGCCGTGATCGGTGATCGACGGTCAGGTTTCAATCTTTCGCGGCGTCCACGATTCGTGGGTGGGTCGGTGGTCAGGCCGAGTGGAGGTTGCGGGCGGTGGGGGAGGCGGTGACTTCGGCGGGGTCCGGGTGGGTGCCGAAGAGGCGGTCCGCGGTGCCGGAGGTGGTGACGGTGAACCAGTAGTGCTCGTTCTTGTAGTGGTGGTGACGGTGGTTGCGCCAGACCGCGCGGTAGAGCGAGCCTTTCGGCTTGTAGTCGGTGTGGATGAGGTAGTGGGTCCACTCGTACGCGAGGCCGAGCAGGGTGATGGTGAGTAGGAAGGTCAGGCCGAGGCCGAGGCGGGGGAATGCCAGGGCGGCGAGGGCGACGAGTACGACGACCAGTACCGACAGGGTTTTGGTCGGGATGAAGATCAGCGGGATATTGCGCGGATCCACGTGGTGCTCACGATGTTTACGGGCCAGTTCGCTGTCGATGGCGACCGGGCCGAGTTTGCGTGGCCGCCAGTGCAGCACGGTGACGTGCACGATCCACTCGAAGATCGGGAAGACCGCGAGCATCGCGGCGGGCACCAGCGCGTCGGTCAACTGCCAGTCGCCCACGATGAGTCGCCCAGTGAGGGCTACCAGCAGGGTGATTCCGATGAGCCATGGCGATGGGTGGCGGAGGAATTCGCGGAAGGCCTCGCCGAGGGAAAGGCCACGCCGCAAGGCGCGCTCGTCTCGCTGGACGCGGGCTCGTGCGCTCGAATCCTGTTCTGAAGACTGCGGTTTCGTCATTTTTCTTCCTAGGGTGAAGCGTGATCAGTGCCCGCCGAGGGCATCGATCAGGATGGTGGTCGCCGGCTCGAGCAATGCTCGAGCGATCTCGGCGGCCTGTTTCGGCCTGCCCGCCACAATGGCGGCGGCGAGTTCGCGATACGCCTCGGCATTGCCCACTTCGGCGGACATGATCGGAGCAAGCGCCGTGAGCGCGGGTTCGTAAGCGGCGCTGAGCATGTTGAACATCAGCCGGAACACAATGGAATCGGCCGCGTCGATGACGTGATCCCAGAACTCCATCGCACGGCGCTGCCGCGCGACCGAATCCTGCTCGCCCGCAAGCGCTTCGACACTTCGCTCGAGTGCTTCTCGTACCCCCGCCGAGTCGTGCTCGCCGAGTCGCACAGCCGCCAACTCGGCAACCTTCGGGCCGTTGTGCAAGCGCGCCTCGAGAATGCTGCGCGCGACCCCTGGATCCAACTCCCCACCCTGAACCAACAATCGAGGCAAAACCTCCAACCCCGCTCCCCGCCGATAATCCAGCACCGTTGTCGCATCCCCCTGCCGCACCGCAACCAGCCCAGCGGCCGCCAGCCGCTGCAAAGCCTCCCGAACCGCGGGCCGAGAAACCCCCAACGCCTCCGCCAACTGCCGCTCACTGGGCAACGTCGCCCCCGGCGCCAACTCCCCACTCAACACATCCGCCGCGATCTGCTCGAACACATCGCCGGACACCGACCGCTTGACCACTGGTTGCAACGCCATGTCTTCACTGTCCGCCAGAGCGGCCAGATGGTCAAGTGGTCAGACCAATTTGTCGATGATTCGAGTCTGTCGGATACCGGGAACGGCCGGGGTGTCTAGCTCGGGTCGGAGCCTTGGATGGCGGAGAGCCAGATAGCGGAGGCGGCGGCGACCGAAGTTGCGGCTGCGAAGGCGGTGAGGCCGCCGTTATCGATGTAGACCCACATCAGGGCGATGAAGGGGGCGGCGACTGTTGATTGGGCGTCGAGGAGGAGGCGGCGCATCGGGCGGGTGGAGTTGGTGGCGACGATCGGGGCCTCGGGATCGGGGCGAGAAGGGTTGTCGATCAAGCGACCGGGGGGTTCGGTGTCGCGGATGCGACCGGAGGGGTAGAAGCGGAGGTCGGGGGTGTGGATGGAGCGATCGGTGATCTCGCCGGTCGTTTCGGTGAGCGTGAGCAGCGCCGGGTCGAAATAGACCGGGAGCCAGCGGGGGCGGCCGGTGCCGGTGATTTCGAGCCAGGTCCTGCTGAGGAGGCGGTTGTCCTGGCGGACGCGCTTGATGCCGATTGTGCGGGGTGCGCCGGTTATTCCGGTTGGCAGGCGGCCGAGTGCTCTGGTGAGTTGGTAGGTCGTGTAGCCGATGATGCAGAAGGCGGTTGTTGCCAGGGCGGCTAGTTGGTCCGGATCGGCGAACGGCGCCCAGGCGACGGTGGTCGCGAGGGCGCCGATCGTCATGGTGACCGGGTAGGCCAGGGGGTGGCCGAAAGTCACTTCAGGAAGCCGACTTTGGTGTAATCGGGTGAGGCCAGGCCGAAGGCTCCGTAGTTGGCCAGGTTTTCGCGGACCGCGTAGGTGCCCGAGGCCTGCTGTAGCGGGATCGAGTAGCCCTCGGCGAAGATCATCTGGTCGCACTGGTTGGCCAGCGCCAGCGCCTTGTCGGGGTCGAGCTCCGCGATGGTCTTGTCGATGAGTTCGTTGAGCTCCGGTGAGCCGATCCTTGCCTTGTTGCCTTGCAGATTTTCCGGGTTGTAGGCGTAGATCTGCGGCAGTGCGCCGAGCGGTAACGGGGTGCCGCCCCAGCTGAACTGGGCGATATCGAAGTTGCCAGGATCGATCACGTCCTTGAAAAGACCGCTGCCGGGTACGGTCTGGATCGTCAGCTTCACACCGATCGCGGCCAGATTCTGCTGCACGATCTGTGCGGTCTGCACCCACTGGTCCTGCTGGTACATCACGTCGCGGATTTCCAGCTTGCGGCCGTCCTTTTCGCGGACATCGCCGTTGAGTTTCCAGCCGAGCGAATCCAGCATTCGCGCGGCCTCGGCGGGGTCGAACGCGATGGGGGCCGAATTGTCTTGGTAGCCCTTCTGCCCCGCCATGAAGATGTGATTGTTCAGCGGCTTCGGGTCGACCACGATGCCGTTCTGCGCGGCCGTGACCAGTCCCTGTCGATCGATCGCCTTCGAAATGGCGATGCGCAGTTGCGGATCCGAGAGCAGGGCGCCGGGCGCCCCGTTGAAGGTCAGATGCGACCAGCTCGGCTCCGGCGCCCGGCGGATGACGACGTTCTTCGAGTTCTTCGCGGCGGTCACCAGCTCGAGTCCGGACATATACGCCCAGTCGAGCTCGTTGT
This sequence comes from Nocardia arseniciresistens, assembly GCF_046764875.1. Lineage (NCBI taxonomy): Bacteria > Bacillati > Actinomycetota > Actinomycetes > Mycobacteriales > Nocardiaceae > Nocardia > Nocardia arseniciresistens. The sequence continues at coordinate 351,217 of NZ_JBKORD010000007.1, read as the reverse complement.
TCTGGATCGCGGGCAGCGTCGCGCTGTGGTCGAGCGCGCTGAGGGTGATGGTGTCGAGTTTGGGGGTGGCGCCCCACCATTTCGGGTTGCGATTCAGCGTGATCCGGTTCTGGGCACGGTCGATATTGGTGATGACGAACGGCCCTGAGCTGACCGGCAGCGAGTTCAGGTCGGCGTTGGTGAACGCGTCCGGGGTCGCGGTGACGGCCTTCGGGTACAGCGGACTGAACTGGCCCTTCCACTCGGCGTAGGGCTTGTCGAAGGTGACGATCGCCTCGCGATCGTCCGTGCCGCGCTCGACCTTCCCGACCCGTTCGAAGCCGCTGGTCGATGAGACCAGGAACGCGTTGTCCTTGCCGCTCAACGCCGCCGCCTGCGAGCGCATGTCCTCCCAGGTGATCGGGCTGCCGTCAGACCAGACCGCCTTCGGGTTGATCGTGTAGGTGACCTGCTGCGGGGCGGCGTTGGTCAGCTTGATGTCGGTGAAGTAGTTGTGGTCGACCGTGAGTTCTCCCGCGGCATCACTGACGAACGCGGCAGGCATCGTGGGGTTGACCACGGTGGCACCGTCCTCGGTGCCGCCATCGACGTGCAGGTAGTTGAAGTTCGACGGCAAGGAACCCAGCGCAAGCCGCAGATTGCCGCCGTCACGCAGCTCGCCAGGGTCCTTCGGGTTGACGTCATTGGTGGTGCCGATGGTGCTGGTGCCCGCGGCCACGTCGCTGTTGGAGCAGCCGGTCACGACCAGCCCGAGGGCGACGACCGGGATAGCGCATCTGGTGCCGAGGGTACGGAGCCTCATTGCTGATCCTTTCACTTCACGAAGCCGATCTTGGTGTAGTCGTAGGACGCCAGACCGGCTGCGCCGAAGTTCGCGAGGTTCGCGCGGGCGGCGATATTGCCGGGTGACTGCAACAGCGGCAGCGAATGCCCCTCTTCGAATATTTTGCGATCGATCTGATTGGACAGCTCCATGGCCTTCTTCGGGTCGAGTTCCGAGATGGTCTGCTCGATCAGGTCGTTGAGCTCCGGCGAACCGATACGCCCATAGTTGCCTTGCAGATCGTTCGGGTTGTAGCCGTAGATCTGGGTGAGGCTGCCGAGCGGGAACGGATCACCGACCCAGGACCACTGCGCGACATCGAAATTGCCCGGCATGATGACATCGGTGAAAAAGCCGGTACCCGACTTGGTTTCGATAGTCATTTTGACGCCGATCTGGGCGAGGTTCTGCTGGATGATCTGCGCCATCTGTACCCAGACGTCCTGGTTGTACATGATGTTGCGGATTTCCAGTTTGCGGCCGTCCTTCTCACGGAATTCACCATTGAGTTTCCAGCCCAGTGCGTCCAGTTCCTTGGCGGCCGCGGCCGGATCGAAACCGAGGCTGTTGTCCTGGTAGCCCTCCTGGCCCTGCAAGAAGATGTGGTTGTTCAGCGGCCTCGGATTCTCGACAAGGCCGTTCTGGATGGCGCTTGCGATGCCCTGCCGATCGATGGCCTTCGAGATCGCGACGCGCACACCCTGATCGGCGAGGATCGATCCTGGTGCGCCATTGAAAGTCAAGTGCGACCACTGATTTCCAGGTGCACGGCGTACGGCGATGCCGGAGGTGTTTCGTGCCGTCTTCAACTCATCCCTGCTTGCCAGACCGATCGCGTCGATCTCATTGTTCTGCAACGCGGGCAGGAATGCGGCACTGTCGAGCACGCTGAAGGTCATGGTGTCGAGTTTCGGTGTGTCACCCCACCATTTGGGATTGCGACCGAGCACGATCCGGCCTTGCGCCCGGTCAACCGACTGGACGATGAATGGGCCCGATGACAAGGTGAGCCCGTCGATTTGGCTCTTGTTGAAGGCCTCCGCGGTCGCCGTGACGGCCTTGGGGAACAGGAACGAGTTGCCCGCGAATTGTCCACGCCAGTCGGCGTAATGCTTCTTGAAGGTAATGACGGCCTGCCGGTCATCGACGCCGCGCTCGACCTTCTCGACCCGGTCGAAGCCAGAGTTGTTGGAGATCAGGAATGATTTGTCGGCGCCGCTGAGCGCCGCGGCCTGCGATTTGATGTCTTCCCATGAGATCGGCGTGCCATCGGACCAGACCGCCTTCGGGTTGATCGTGTAGGTGACCTGCTGCGGTTCGGTGCCGGTCAGCGCGACGTCGGTGAAGTAGTCGGTGTTGACCGAGAGTTCCGCTGCCGCGTTGGTTTTGAACGACCGTGGCATCGTCGGCCGCAGCAGCGCGGCGGTATCGGCGTCGTTTCCGTCGTTTTGCAGCCCGTTCCAGTTCTGTGGCAGTGAGCCGACGGCGAGGCGCAGGTTACCGCCATCGCGCAGCTCGCTGACATCCTTCGGGTTGATGTCATTGGTGGTGCCGAGCGCGGCGACGGAGCCTTCGGGCGCGGCCTCCTCGCTCGTGCCGCACCCCGCCGCGATCAAGCCGACCGTGACAAGGGGAATCGCCAGGCGTGTCGTCAATGAACGAAGCCGCATGGTCCGCTCCTTTCGCAGGGATGCTGTGTAGTTACTTCAGGAAGCCGATTTTGGTGTAGTCGTAGGACGCGAGGCCGGGAGAGCCGATATTGGCCAGATCGGTACGGGCACCGAAGCTCCCATCGGACTGGGTGAGTGTCAGGGAGTGCCCCTCCTCGAACACCTTGCGGTCCACCTCGTTCGCCATCTCGATCGCCTTCTTCGGATCCAGTTCCGACAGTGTCCGATCGATGAGGTCGTTGAGTTCCGGCGAGCCGATGCGTCCGTAGTTGCCCTGCAGATCGTTCGGGTCGTAGCGGTAGATCTGCCGGATGCCGCCGAGCGGGAACGCGTCACCCTGGAAGATGAACTGAGCGGCGTCGAAATCGCCCGGCTGGATGACATCGGTGAAATACCCCGCGCCCGGCTTGGTATCGATCGTCAGCTGCACACCGATCTGGGCGAGGTTCTGCTGGATGATCTGGGCGACCTGTACCCAGAGCGGGTCGTTGTACATGACGTCGCGGATGACCAGCTTGCGCCCGTCCTTCTCGCGGACATCGCCGTTGAGCTTCCAGCCGAGTGCGTCGAGTTCGCTTGCCGCGGCGGCGGGGTCGAATCCGAGGCTGTTGTCCCGGTAGCCCTCCTGGCCTTGCAGGAAGATGTGATTGTTCAACGGTTTCGGGTTCTCCACCAGACCGTTCTGGGTCGCGGTCGCGATGCCCTGCCGGTCGATGGCTTTGGAGATGGCGACCCGAACCTGCGGATCGGCGAGGATGGAGCCGGGTGCCCCGTTGAAAGTGATGTGGCGCCAGCGGTTACCCGGTGCGCGGCGCAGAGCCAGCCCGTGGGTATTGCGCACCGTCTTGACCTCGTCGATGCTGTTGAGTCGGACCAGATCGACCTCGTTGTTCTGCAACGCGCCCACCCAGGCGGGGTGATCGAGCACGCTGATGGTGATGGTGTCGAGTTTCGGTGTGGCTCCCCACCATTTCGGGTTGCGGCCCAACACGATTCGACCCTGTGAGCGATCGGTGGACTGCACGAGGAACGGCCCCGCGCTGGGTCCCATCGCATCGACCAGGCTGTGGTTGAACGAGTCCGGGTTCGCGGTAACGGATTTCGGAAACAGCGAAGAATTTCCCGCGAACTGGCCGCGCCATTCCGCGTACGGATGTTTGAAGGTCAGGACGGCTTGGCGGTCGTCGACGCCGCGTTCCACCTTGTCGACGAACTCGAAGCCATTGGTGATCGCGATCAGGAAACGCTTGTCGGCACCACTGAGCGCTTCGGCCTGGGATCGGATGTCCTCCCAGGTGATCGGTGTGCCGTCGGACCAGACCGCCTTCGGGTTGATGGTGTAGGTAACCTGCTGCGGGTTGGTGCCGGTCAGGGCGACATCGGTGAAATAGTCCCTGTTCACCGAAAGCTCGCCCGCCGCATCGGTATCGAAGGAACGCGGAATAAGCGGTCGTTCGATGTCGGCGATCTCGCCGTCGTTTCCGTCGTTGGACAGCGTGTTCCAGTTCGCCGGGAACGTGGTCGTCACCAGGCGTAGGTTGCCGCCATCGCGCAGTTCGCCGACATCCTTCGGGTTGATGTCGCTGGTGGTGCCGAGCGCGTCCGACAGTCCCTTGCCCGAATCGGTTTCGTCGGTGCCGCAGCCGGAGGCGATGAGACCGATCGCGACCAACGGCACGACGCATCGCAGTGCGGTCATTCGGGTCGGCCCCATCAGGGCTCTGTTCGATCGGATCCGCATCGCGCTCTCCTTTGCTACCGGCTCACGGCTGGAACCGGAATCGCATCGATCAGCGCCCGGGTGTATTCATTGCGTGGATCGGCGAAAATCTGTTCGGCCGGACCGGATTCGACGATCCTGCCGCGATACATCACCGCGATGTCATGTGCCAGATTGCGGACCACCGATAGGTCGTGTGAGACGAACAGGTAGGAAAGGCCGCGTTCGATCTGTAAGTCGCGCAGTAGGTTCAGCACGCCGGCCTGAATCGACACGTCCAATGAGGACACCGGTTCGTCGAGCACGAGCAGTTCCGGATCCAACGCCAGCGCGCGGGCGATGCTGATGCGCTGCTTCTGGCCGCCGGAGAAGTCGGCGGGATAGCGATCGGAATGTTCCGGGCGCAGCCCGACCTGTTCGAGCAGTTCCGGTACCCGGCGGGCGATTTCGGCACGCGGACGGCCATCGATGCGCAGCGGCTCGGCCAGCGCGTCGAAGATCGGCAACCGAGGGTCGAGCGAGGCGGTCGGATCCTGGAAGACGATTTGCATCTTCCTGCGTATCTCGCGCTTATGCGCCTTGGTCAGGGTCGAGACATCGCTGCCCAGGATCTCGATGCTCCCGGATTCGGGCCGAACGAGGTCCAGAATCTGGGTGAGCGTGGTGGATTTCCCGGAACCGGACTCACCGACCAGCGCCAGGGTGCGCCCGGCACGGACTTCGAAGCTGATGCCGTCGACCGCGCGCACCTCGCCCTTGCGGCGACGGAACACCACCCCCGAGGTGATCGGGAAGGTTTTCACCAGCTCCGAAACCTTCAGCACCACCCGGTCTTCGGTGACGGCTTCGGTTTCCGGTTCCGAAATCTCCTGGCGGTAGGCCTCGAAGAGGTCCTTGGAGCCGACCTCCGCGGTGCGGATGCACGCGGCGGAGTGGCCGGGATTGGTCTTCTCCAACGGTGGTTCGGCCGCAAGGCAGTCATCGATCGCGATCGGGCAGCGCGGTGCGAAGGAGCAGCCCGGCGGCAGCGAGTGCATCGCGGGCGGTGCGCCGACGATCGGGATCAGTGGACGTCGCGCCGGACCGTCGATGCGCGGGATGGAGCCGAGCAGCCCCACCGTGTACGGCATCCTCGGCGCACTGAAAAGCTCAGTGGTGGTTGCGGTTTCGACGATCTTGCCCGCGTACATCACCGCGACCCGGTCGGCGAGGGTTGCGGCGATACCCATGTCGTGGGTAATCATGATGACGCCCGCGCCGGTGATGTCGCGTGCCTTGCGCAGCAGGTTGAGGATCTGCTTCTGCACCGTCACATCGAGTGCGGTGGTCGGCTCGTCGCAGATGATCAGCGCGGGATCGTTGGCGATGGCCATCGCGATGACAACGCGCTGGCGCATGCCGCCGGAGAACTCGTGCGGAAACATCTTGGCGCGCACGGCCGGTTCGGGGATGCCGACCAGGTCGAGCAGCTCCACCGCCTTGTCCGCGGCTTCTTTCCTGCCCATCGTGCCGTGCGCGAGCAGCGCCTCGGCCACCTGATCGCCGATTCGATACACCGGCGTCAGTGCGGAGAGCGGGTCTTGGAACACCATGCTGATGGAACTGCCACGCAGCTTGGACAATTGGCGATCACCGAGGCCGAGCAGCTCGCGCCCGCGCAACCGGATGGACCCGTTGATGCGGGCCTGTTCCGGCAGTAGCCCGATCACCGCGAGCGATGACACCGACTTTCCGGAACCCGATTCACCGACGATGGCGAGTACTTCGCCGTCTGACACGGTGTAGTTGACCCCACGAACGGCGTCGATCCGGCCCTCTTCGCTGGGGAACGACACGCGCAAATCGGTGACCTCGAGCAGGGGCGCGGTCGAATGTGCTCCGGTCATCGATTCGCTTTCTTTCGCGAACGGGCTCGCTTGGCGCCAGGATCGAACGCGTCGCGCAGGCCGTCACCGACCAGATTCGCGCTGAGCACTGTGATGATCAACAGGCCACCGGCGAACAGGAAGAGCCAGGGGTAGGTCAACGCCGATTTGGTGCCCGCCGCGATGAGCGAGCCGAGCGATACGTCGGGCGGCTGCACACCGAAACCGAGGAAGCTCAAACCGGTTTCGGCCATGATCGCCGCACCGACGCTGAGCGTGGTGTCGATGATCAGGATCGATGCGATGTTCGGAATGATGTGGCTGACGATCACCGTCCGGGTCGGTGCGCCCATATACCGTGCGGCCTTGACGAATTCGCGATCGCGAAGGCTCAGCGTCAGGCCGCGCACGATGCGCGCGCTGATCATCCAGCCGAACGCCGCGAGCAGCACGATCAGCAAGACGATGGAGCCGCTGCCCTTCGTGCGCGGTGCGAACAGCGCGATGATGATGAAGCTCGGCACCACGAGCAGCAGGTCGACAACCCACATGATCGCCCGGTCGGTCCAGCCGCCGAGCAGGCCGGCGACCGCGCCTGCGGTCGCGGCGATGGTGGTGGAGAACAGCGCGACGCACAGCCCGATGACCAGTGACTTCTGTAGGCCGCGCAGCGTCTGCGCCAGCACGTCCTGGCCGATCTGCGTCGTGCCGAAGGGATGTTTGGCGCTCGGTGGCTTCAGCAGCGCGGTGTAGTCCAGCTGCTGATAGTCGTAGGTGAGCAGCGGCGGCAGCGCGAAGCTCACGACGAACAACGCGACCAGCACCACCGCGCCCCCGATCGCGGGCTTATTGCGTAGGAATCGGCGCAAGACGAGTTTGCGCCTGCCGGTTGCGGTGATCTCGGGCGCGCCCTGGACGATGATTTCAGCTTCGGTCACGACTCGCTACGCTCCCTCACGACACACGCACCCTGGGATCGAGAATCGCGTAGACGACGTCGGAGAGCAGACCCGACACCAGCACCACCAGCCCGGCGAAGGCCGTCACCGTCACAACGACGTAGAGATCCTGGGCGTTGATCGAGTCGACCAGCCACTCGCCGACGCCGTGCCAGCCGAAGATCTTCTCGGTGAACGTCGCGCCGGTGATGAGGCCACCGAGGCTGTAGGCGAACAGCGTCGCCATCGGAATCAGCGCGGTTCGCAGGCCATGTTTGTACAACGCCTTGTTGCGAGTGAGGCCCTTGGCGCGTGCGGTGCGGATGAAGTCGCTCTGCAACACGTCCAACATTGCGTTGCGCTGGTAGCGGCTGTAACCGGCCATGCCGCCGAGCGCGAGGCCCGCCGTGGGCAGCACCAGATGCTGGACGCGGTCGAGCAACTGTGGCCAGAAGCCGTTGACCGTATTCGCCGAAGTTTCCCCGGTATAGAGGAAGATCTGCGAACCGGTAAGCGAATTGACTTCCAGCGCACCATATTTCAGCAACGTGGCGAGCAGGAAGACTGGGGTGCTGAGGATGAGTAGCGAGATCACCGTGGTGAAGTAGTCGCTGAATTTGTATTGGCGAATCGCCCCTGCCGCGCCGATCAGTACACCGAGCACCGTGCCGACCAGCGAACCGATGATCAGCAGACGCAGGCTGACCGCAACCCGGCGCGGCAACTCCTCGCTGACCGGCTGTCCGGCAAGCGTGGTGCCGAAGTCGCCGTGCGCGATGCCTTTGAGCCAGATTACGTAGCGCTGCGGGATCGGATCGTTGAGATGCAGCTGCTCCGCCTTGGCGTCGATCACCGCCTGCGGCGGCCGTGGGTTGCGCTGTTCGAGGCTGTCCAACGGCCGAAACGTCAGCGAAGCGAGGCTGAACGTCAGGAACGAGGCCAGCAGTAACAGCACGACATAATTGAGCGCGCGTCGTAGCAGGAAGCCGGTCATCAGTCCTCTGGTCTTACGGCTGGGCGGGCCAGCGTCGAGTATTAGCCCCTGATCATAAGGACGTGTGCGCCTGTGCGCGTGCCACGCGGGGGTTCGGCATGTCCGATATTCTGTGGATAGGTGTGCGTCCGGGCTTTCAGACGCTGAGAGGGACCATGAACTATCCGCAATATCCGGGTGGTTACGACCCATATCCATCGGTTCAGCCCGCACCGAACGGCGCTACCGCGATCATCGCCGGGGTGCTCGCCGTTCTCGGCAGTATCGCCAATCTGCTGAGCGGCGGACTCGATATCGTGATCGCGGCCAGTGATTTCGGCCGCGACTATGCCGAATACGACGCGACAGGACTGCTCGGGAAAAGCTGGTTCACCACCTATTTCGTGGTGCTCGGTGCGGTGTCGCTGACGGTGGCGGTGTTGCTCGGCGTCGGCGCGGTCATGATGTTCCTGCGCAGGCCGGTCGGGCGGTTTCTCGTCGCCGCGGGGTGCGTGCTCGTTGTGGTCGCGGGGATCGCCGGGTTCTTGATCCTGCTGGAGGTCGACGGTTCCACGAGCGACTCGTCCCTGCTCACCAGTGGCCTCGGCAGTGGCATCGGGCTGATCTTCCCCGTGATTACCGCCATACTCGCGCTGCTGCCCGCGACGGCCAAGTGGTTGAACTACGACAAGTCCGCCGCGTATCCACAGGCCACACCCGCGAGCTATCAGGCGGGTTCTGCGCCGTATCCACAGGCGGGGCCCGCGGGATATCCGCAGGGTCCGTCGATTTATCCACAGGCAGGATCGGGGAGTTATCCACAGGCGGGTTCGTGGGTGCCCGGCGAGCCTGCACAACCCGGCCAGCCCGGATATCCGCAGCCCGACCAGCTCGGGTACCCGCAGCCCGTGGACCCGCAGGCCGTCCAGCTCGGATATACACAGGCTGCCCAGGTCGGGTATTCGCAGGCTGCCCAGCCTGGGTATCCACAGGCTGGACTACCGGCCGATTCACAAGCGGGTTCGTCGGGGTGTGCCCAGTTCAGCCAGGCCGGGGATGCCCAGCCCGGCCAGCCTGGTCAGCTCGGCCAGCCTGGTCAGCTCGGCCAGCCTGGTCAGCTCGGCCAGCCTGGTCAGCTCGGCCAGCCTGGTCAGCTCGGCCAGCCTGGTCAGCTCGGCCAGCCTGGTCAGCTCGGCCAGCTCGGCCAGCCCGGCCAGCCCGGCCAGTCTGCCCGGCCGGGGGACCCGCAGTTGGCCGATCCCGGGTATCCGCAGGCCGGTTCCTCGACTTATCCACAGGCTGGACCGTCAGGGGACCAGCCTGCTGCTCCTTCGACTTACTCGCCGGAACAACCGCAGGTCTATCCGCCGGTCGAACCGGTGGAGCCCTCGGCTGATCCGCTGCGGAAGACCGATGCGGAGGACGAGGCCGACGACGTGACATGGCGGCGACCGCCCCCCTGAGAAGTAACCGCGATCGTCTCGAGACTGTTTTCCGGCAGGATGGCGTAGGTGACTCGCCTGGACCTGCCCAAACCGAAGATGGTCGCCACCGATGTCGATGGCACCCTCATTGATCACGACGAGCGGGTCACCGCGCGCACGAAGGCGGCGATCGATGCCTTGATCGCCGACGGTGTGCCGTTTGTTCTCGCCACCGGACGGCCGCCACGCTGGATCGACCCGGTGGTCGAGGGTATCGGCTACGCGCCACTGTGTGTCTGCGGCAATGGCGCGGTGATCTACGACAGCGCGACCGACCGGGTACTCGCCAGCAAAACGTTGGATGTGGACACCCTCGCGTGGATCGCCGATCTGGCCGAACGCGCGCTTCCGGGCTGTGGTCTCGCCGCCGAGCGGGTCGGCGCCCGCGCGCATGACGCGGTGACGCCGCAATTCGTGAGCTCGCCCGAATACGAGCACGCCTGGCTGAATCCGGACGACACCGCCGTGTCCCGCAGCGAAGTCATCGATGCGCCCGCGATCAAAATGCTGGTCCGACTACGCGGAACCAGCAGCGCGGACATGCGGTCGGTGCTCGCACCGCTGATCGGCGATCGCGCCGACATCACCTACTCGACCGATCACGGCCTGATCGAGTTGTCCGCGCCGGGAGTCACCAAGGCGTCGGGGCTGGCCTCGGTGGCGCAGCGGCTCGGGGTGGAGCATTCGACGATCATCGCGTTCGGCGATATGCCCAACGATGTTCCGATGCTGACCATGGTCGGGCACGGTGTCGCGATGGCGAACGCGCACCCGGAGGTACTCGCCGCCGCCAACGAGGTAACCGCGGCGAACTCCGAGGACGGGGTCGCGCAGGTGCTCGAACGCTGGTGGGTCTGAGCTCGTTCGATCGTTCTGTGCTGCAATCACTCTCGAAGCATCGGCTGCGTGCTTACTCCGATGCTTCGCCGGTTTCCGGCGCAGCGGTTTCCGGCGCGGATGCGATATCGGGGACAAATGCCGGATCGCCCTCGGGCGTTGCCTGCTCCGGAGGTGCTGGTGCCGGATCATTCCCGGGCACCGGAGCGGTCTCGGGCACCGGAGCGGTCTCGGGAGCCGGAGCGGTCTCGGGAGCCGGAGCGGTCTCGGGGACCGGAGCAGTGCCGGGAGCCGGAGCGACATCTTGCGCCGGTGCGGGCGCGGGTCCCGGTGCGGCGATCTGGTCGTTCGGCTTGCGGCGGATCTCCTGCTGGTAGGTCTCGTTGTAGGTCTTCCACACCGTGGTGACGATGCCGGTCAGCTGGTTGAGAACCAGTGAGCCGTACTGGAAGTCCGAACGAACGCCATCGGGTACCGGGTAGGAATTGCTCAGCGGCAGGCCGAGCACGCCCGCGTCGGCGCCCAGTTGCAGGAAGCGGTCCAGGATCGCGCCCATCACCTCGTATACCTGGCCGTCGGGCGCGGAGTACACGTACCCGTTGGTGAACTTGGCGTATTGCTGGCCGGCGGCGGCGGGTAGCAGGTCCGACTGCGCGGTGCCGAGCGGTCCGCTCGGGCCGCCCTTGTCGGACCAGTGCTTGGCGACCCCGTTCTGATTCACCATGCTGAGCAGCTTTTTCGTCAGTGCGGCCAGTGCGGCGAGGTCGGTCTGGCTACGCGGCGTCGACTGCTGCTGAGTGCCGTTCTGCGGCTGTGTATTACCGGTCTGCGTCTGCGGCTGTGGCCGGGTGCTGGATCGTCCGCCCGCGCTCGCGGCGATATCGCGAATGCGGTCCATCATCGCGTAGGCGGCGTCACCGGGGCAGCTGGTGTTGCCGACATCGCGGTGCGCGAACACCACAGGCAGTTGGACGCTTTCGCCCTGTGCGTAGGGGGTGAATTCGGTGCCCTCGGAGAACATGGTGGTGTTCCCCTTCGGGTCGAGGCCCGCGATCTTGGTCTTCCAGCCGACGAACTTGCCGATGGCGTCGATCGCCTCGTCCGAGGGCTCCTCGGATTCGTAGTTGCCCATCAGCGACACGCCCGAGGTGTTCTCGTTGAATCCGCCTGCGTGCGCGCCCTGCACCGGGCGGTCCAATCCGCCGAAGCGTCCCTCGAAGATCTGTCCGTACTTGTCGACAAGGGCGTTGTAGCCGATGTCGCACCAGCCCAATGTCGTTGCGTGATAGGCGTAGATCGCGCGAACGATGCCCGCGGACTCGGACCGGCTGTAGTCGTTGCGCCCTGCGGTGTGGTGCACGGTGACCCCGCCGACCCCGTCCTCGTCGTAGGTCGGTTCATCGCATCGGATCGACTCGTCGGCGCCCCATTGGGCGCGGGTGATCACGTTCGGGCCGCCACCGGGCAGGGCCGCGGCGACATTGGAAAGTTCACCGTCGATGGCGCCGCGACCTGGATCGATGAGGACGGCAGTCATTGCGGCGACGTCGATCTGGGCCGGATCGTCGGAACGCGCGGCGGCGGGCGTCGGCCGCACGGGCGCGCCGAGTACCGGCGCGATCGCCGCGGCAGGCTTGCGGGTCACCAGGACCTGCACGGAATTCGTATTGCCCACGTAGATCGGTTCGGTGCCGGTCGGGCCGCCTGCCGGGGAACGGTCGGTGCGCCTGGTGTCGACCGCTTCGGTGTCGTACCAGGGTCCCCATGCGCCGTCGGATTGGCGGGCCCTGATCTTCGCGCTGGTGTTCACCAGGTCATTGGCGGTGAGTGCGACCACGCTGAATGGTGTGTCGCGACTGAGCTCCTTGACCTGCGCGCCGACCTGGTCGACCAGGTCGGGTGGGACGGCGCCGGGCGCCAATGCTGGTGTCTCCGGGGCGGTTCCAGGTTCCAGCAGGCTGGGATCGGCGATGAAGCTCGCGGTCGGCGCACGCCCGGGAATCGGCTGCGTGGGAGCGGTCTGAGCGGGGGAGGCGTATTGGCCGGATGGGGGAATCTGCCCGGGAGCTGTTTGAAACTGTCCTGGAGCTAATTGATTCTGACCGGGAGGAGTTCGGGTCTGACCGGAATTCGGGCTCTGTCCGGGAGTCGAGGGGCTCTGACCGGAATTGAGCTTCGGTAGTGGAATTTCCCTCGGTAGCTCAATGCCGGGTGGCAGCGGCAGGCCATCGGGAATCCGAAGCGACGACGGTAAAGGCAGCATGCGCAGATCGGAGAGGTGTAGATCCGGCAGATCGAGGCCGGTGAGATCCTTCAGCGGAAGTGTTATGTCGGGGGCCGAGGCCAAGGCCATTTCGGCGAGTTGCGCGGGTACAGCAGCCAGCTCGCTATCGGCGGTCGAGCGGTAATCGGTCGAACCGCTCATCGTGAATGCTGCGAGCGGGGCCGCTACCGCGAGCGTGGTGACAACCGGGAGTACGTAGGAACGTTTCGGTTTGCGGTATGGCACGAGCATCTCCATTCACGTGAACCGGCGATATGTGCACAAAAGATCAGGCTTGCTTCTTGATACATCAACGATCACACTAGTTGACAAATGTCACATCTCTAAACCTCTGGTAGAGCATTATATGATAGCTCGAATGTAGCTCTCGGAATGCGACTGGACGGCACGACATGCCGACAGGTATCGAGCCGATCCGGTCCCGGAAAACCGTGGGAGTAAGCGGATGCGACGCAGGCAGCACCGGAATGAAAGCGCACGGGGGGATCGGCATTTGCATGCCCGAAGGGGTGCGCGCATACCGCGCGCGATAAGCGGATATCGCGGTCCGATGTCGCGATCCGCGATATCGGTTCGTCCGGTGCTGTTCACAGGGGGTGCGCTGCTGATTGCCGGTAGCGTCCTCACATTCTGGGGTTGGCAAGGGCAAATGGGATATCGCCCGTTGGCCGGGCCAGGCCATGGGCGTGGCATGAGTCAGGTCGGCGCGTTCGACAGCGCACTCGAGGGGTGGGCGGCGGAACGGATTCTCGAGCACTACTACCCGGGCGCGGACCTCGGCCGGATACCGCCGACAACCGTCTCGGTGCGGCTCACCGAACAGGACGACTCCACCCTGGACGCCTATGCCGATGCCGGAGGCCGGGTCGCGGGACGGGAACTCGCGGTCGGTCAGGCGGCCCATCTCACGCCGCTGCCGGACGGTGGCGCGAACGTGGTCATCACCGTCGGCTGTGAGGGCGAGGTGCTGTGGCAGTCGGCGACCGACGACCCGTGGATCTATCCGCTCGACCAGGAACCGGGCAGGCCCGCCGCCGAACATCTGACGTTGTGCGGCGGCTCGGCGTACCGGGGCGCGCTCGGTGTCGCGACGGAGGACGGCCAGGCGCGCACGGTCAACCGTGTCGACGTCGAGGACTATCTGCTCGGCGTTGTCCCGGCCGAGGTGCAGGCCAACTGGGCGGACAAGGGTGCATCGGAAGCCCTTCGCGCCCAAGCGATCGCGGCGCGCTCGTATGCCCTTGCCGAGACGCGTTATCCCTACGCGCAGACCTGCGATACCACCGACTGTCAGGTCTATCCCGGTACCACAAAGGAAGATCCGCGTGCATCGGCCGCTGTCGCCGCGACCGCGGGCACGGTCCTGCTGCGTGACGGACGAATCCTGCGTTCGGAATACTCGGCAGCACCCGACGGCGGGGAGCCCGCCGATATCTACACCTTCGCCGTGGGGCCGACGCCGAGCGAGTTGGGCCCGGTGCCGATCGAACCCGACCCCGATGCCCAGACCGGCGGGATCGCGCCCGTGGACCCGCGTACCAGGACGGTTGTCGGTCGATCACCGATCGATGTCGAGTACCAGCGAATCGGCGGCGCGAACAGTTCGGTCGGATCGCCGTTGGGGCCCGAGACGGCGCTTCCGCAAAATGCGGGCACCTATCGCATGTTCACCAACGGCGTCATCATTTCGACGGCGACGCTCGGCGCTCGGGTCGTCGACTTCACCAGGCTGATGGAACTCGCGCCGGAGTCGCCGACATATGAGGCGCGGCCGCCCGGCAGCACGGTGCCTGCGAATGCGTTGCCGCATGGGAACGGGCTCGCACCCGCGAGCGCCTTTCCTCCGGGGAACACCGTCGCAGCGAACACCGCGTCGACCCCGACCCCGCGCCCGACCTCGGGGCCCGCCACTCCATCGGGTGATTCGACCGGTGGTGAGTTCTGATCGGCTCGTCGACGTTGCCCGAGAATTGCTCTATGAGCTGACGATCGGGCCGAGTCGGCGCTGACTCCGGCGCGCCGCGCGATTGTTGCTTCTTCTGAAGGCTATTCGGGTGGCTGGGCTGCGCGTCGTTCGCGTCAATCCAGCGAGGTGTCGCCCAGTGCTTCGGAAAGATTGCGCAGGAGGTCCGCCAGTCGATCGCGCGCGGGGGCGTCCAGTGTCGTCAGCATGCGCTGCTCATTTGCCATATGGAGGGGAAGTAGGTCGTCGATCAGGGTGCGGCCTGCGGGGGTGAGCTGAACTCGGACCGATCGGCGATCTTCCGGATCCGGTGCGCGTTGCACCAGACCCTTGGCCGCGAGCCGGTCGATGCGATTGGTGATCGCGCCGGAGGTCACCATGGCCGCTCGGTTCAAAGCGCCTGCGGTGAGCCCGGTTTCGCCACCGGAGCGGCGCAGCGTCGCCAGCACGTCGAACTCCCAGAACTCCATGCCGTGGCCTGCGAAGAACTTCTTCAGGTCGTGTTCCACCACGCGGGAAAGGCGGGTGATCCGCGCGATCACCTGCATCGGTGAAACGTCGACGTCGGGCCGTTCTCGGCTCCAGTGTTCGGCGATCAGGTCCACGGCGTCTCCCATGCGAGATCCTCTCGATCCTAAGAATCTTAACATTGATCTACTTGACGGTGAGACATCTCATCCGGTAGATATTTCAACGTTGAGATTATCAATGAGGAGCGACCAAAATGATCACAGCTACCGCCCCGCGCGCCGCGAGTTCGTACCCGGGCACCCTGGCGCTCACCGCCCTGACTCCGATCGTCTGGGGTTCCACCTACGCCGTCACCACCGAACTCCTGCCGCCGGACCGCCCGCTGTTCACCGCGCTCATGCGTGCACTGCCCGCCGGACTTGTGCTGCTCGCGCTCACCAGGGCGCTGCCGCGCGGCGTCTGGATCGGGCGGGCCGCGGTCCTCGGCATCCTCAATATCGGAGCGTTCTTCCCGCTGTTGTTCCTGGCCGCCTACCGGCTGCCCGGCGGTATCGCGGGCGTGCTCGGTGCGGTGGCGCCGATGATCGCGCTCGGTTTCGCGACGGTGGTGCTCGCGGAGAAGCCGACCGGGCGCAAGATCATCGCCGGTCTCATCGGTATCTTCGGCGTCGCACTCGTGGTGCTGCGCGGCAATGCTCAACTCGACACGCTCGGGGTGGTCGCCGGACTCGCCGGAGCCGCGTCCATGGCATTGGGCACGGTACTTACCAAGCGCTGGGGGCGGCCCGACGGCGTCGGCGCACTCGCGCTCACCGGCTGGCAGCTCACCGCGGGCGGATTGTTCATCGCCCCGCTGGCATTCCTGATCGAGGGCGCTCCGCCCGCGCTCGACGGGCGCGCCATCGGCGGCTACCTGTATCTCGGCATTATCGGCACCGCGGTGGCGTACTGGCTGTGGTTCCGTGGCATCTCGAAGGTGCCCGCCACCTCGATCGCCTTCCTCGGGCTGCTCAGCCCGGTTTCGGCGGCGGTGATCGGTTGGGTCGCACTCGGTCAGGCGCTCACCTTGCTTCAGGTGCTCGGCATGAGCATCGCCCTGGGCGGCACCTTGCTCGGTCAGCTGCCAGGCAAGCCCGCACCCGCGGTTGTGTCGGAGGAACCGACTACGCCGGTGCCTGCCCTAGCGCGTTAGAGATCCGCGAAGAAGAGGGTTGACCTTGACGTAGCGTCAACTTGCAAGCTGGTAATACCGACGAGAAAGAAGGGATAAGGGTCATGACAGCGGGCACCCGCAGCGGCGAATGGTCCATCCAGGACCTGGCCAAGGCGACAGCCACCACCAGCCGGACACTGCGCCACTACGGGCAGTTCGGGCTACTGCCGCCCAGTCGAATCGGCAATAACGGGTACCGCTATTACGACCAGGACTCCCTGGTGCGGCTGCAACGCATCCTGCTGCTGCGAGAACTCGGCCTCGGCCTCCCCGCCATCGCCGAAGTCCTTGCCGGACAGCAGGACACCGCCGCCGCACTGCGTACGCACCTGGACCTTTTGAGGCAGGAACAGGATCGGATCCGGCGCCAGATCGAATCGGTGACCATCACGCTGCACAAGACGGAACGAGGTGAACAACTCATGGCAGCAGAAGTTTTCGACGGTTTCGACCACACCCAGTACAAGGATGAGGTGATCGAACGCTGGGGTAAGGACGCCTACGAAAGTGGCGACCGCTGGTGGCGTTCGATGAGCGAAGCCGACAAGAAGGCGTACTTCCAGACGCATCTGGATATTGCCGCCGACTACGGCAAGGCGCGCACCGCCGGGCTCACTCCCGAAAGTGCCGAGGTCCAGGCAATCGTGCAGCGGCACTACGACTGGATCACGATCGGCACACAGGGCCCGCGACCCGGAGTCGACTATTTCGCCGGACTCGGTGAAATGTACGTCGCCGACCCGCGATTCGGGAAGAACTACGACGTACACGGCCCGCACACAGCCGAATTCGTGCGTGACGCGATGAAGGTCTATGCAGAGACTCGACTGCGATAGCGGGAATCGTTCGAGCGCAACACAAGTGAGGTGCCCGCAGGCCACATGGCCTGCGGGCACCTTCGGCTGGATGCGGCCGGCAAGGGCGGACCTGGTGTCGTAACACGCGGCCCGTCAGCGGCGTTACCGCGCTCGCTGACTTCGACCGGTGCCGGTCGTTGCGATCGGTGCGGCTCCTTTGCTGCTCGTGTTGATCGTGCCGCGCGCCGATGCATCGCCGCGGGAGGTCTGCCGCAGTATCCGCACCAACCGATCTCGATCACTGCCCGGTGCTCGGTCGGAGTCATGGCCGCAGACCACCCCGAAGGACGGACTGGAACCCGATCACCGACTACGGTCGAGCTGTGGATGCCAATGTGACTTCGGGGGCCCCGTACTCGGAACCGAGCGGAGTGCTTGCGACGACGACCGGGGTCCTCGGCCTGCTCCTCGGCGCGAGCAACCTGGTCGGCGCTGTCATGCTGCTGAACGCATTCCGCGGCGCCCCGAGCAAATACGACAACTCCCTCACCATCTTCGCGACCCTCGGCGCTCTACTGCTTGCCGCCGCGCTGATCTACGGCGCGATCCTGCTGTTGCGTCGAGACGAGACGGGTCGCTACATGCTCATCGTCGCCTCGGGCCTGATGATCGTCATCGCCCTCGCCGCCCTCGCATGTGCGCTCACCGGCTACGGATCCAGCTACGGCATCCACTGGTTCCAGGAAGGCCGCCGCTCCTCCGACGCCGTCAAGTCGACCTTCGGCCTCGTCGGATCCCTCACCGCCCTGGTCCACCAGGACTGGCTCGCCGGACTGACCGCAATGATCACCCCCCTCCTCACCTTCCTCACCGCGGCGTCGGGCTACACCGCCCGCTGGATCGCAGCACCCCCGGCCCGCCGCCCCATCCAACTCCTGGATGACACGGCCTACTAATCGGCGACGGCGCCTCCTCATCGAGCGGTCGCACAAATCCGCTTGGTGACCGGTAGGGTTCGCGTTCGAGTGAAGGGGGGAGCTATCCGTATGGCCAACAGGGATATCCGGTTTACGGGCACCAGCCACCGCAGCCTGCCGCCGGAGGCGGGACCGCGATAACCGCTGGCGTGCTCGCACTTGTTACCGGAGGTTTGAACGCGCTCGGTGCTGTGGCGATCGCAGCAGTTGATTCCCGGGACCTCGGTGTGACGCCTGGCAAGGTTCAATTCAGTGCGATCGCAGCTGGATTCATCGCTTTTCTGCTGGTCCTTGGCGGCATTCTTTTGCTGTGCCGATCGACGGTTGGCCGGGTCATGGTTATCCTGGGTTGCAGCCTGGCCATGGTTGACATGGTCATCAGCGCGGTGCTGTTCAGGGTGTTCAGTCCGCTGTCAGCCGTGGGCGTGGTTCTGATGATCGCCACGATGGCACTGGCTGCCGTCAGCTCTACCGGTCGGTGGATCGCCGCTCCTCGTCAACCTCCATCTCAGCTGCCCGCACAGCCGTACGGCCCGCCGCCCGCTCCCGGTCAGCTCGCGTCTCCGTATGGCCCGCCGCCCGTCTACGGTCAGCCTTTTCCGCTGTACGGTCAGTCCGCACCACCACCGTCGAATAGTCAGCCCCCGGCTTATGGCCAACCTGCACAGCCGTACGGCCAGCCGCAGCAGGCCCCCGGCTACGACCAGCCGCCGCCTCCCTACCCGTACTGAGACCATGCCCGGTGTGCCGAGGTGACGCGATTTATGTCGAGCAGCTAGACGGGAATCTGGCTGTCGCGCTATGAATTCCACAGCTTCGGGCGGAATAAGACGCTAATCGGATCGCTACGTCCGCTACTCGAGTGAGCTCAGCTTCGCATCGACCGCATCAGTTGGTCTTCGGTGATCGGGGGGACCGGGAGTGGGTGGGCGGCGGTGGTGCGTAGGCCGTCGAGGACGAGGGCTAGGTTGCGGCGCCAGGCATTGGGGGCTATGTGGGCGGTGGCTTCGACGACGCGGGTGTGGGACCAGGTGATGAAGGCGATGTCTTCCAGCACCCAGTCGGGGCGTAGGGCGCCGGATTGTTGTGCGCGGGTGACAATTTCGCGCATCAGGCCGTGACCGTGTTCTTGGGCGCGTGCGATGGCCGCGTTGGGGGCCGTGCGTAGGGACAGGTCGCTGAGCAGGCGGTCGGCTGCTTGGAGTTCGCAGACCTTTTCGACCAGGTAGGCGAAGGCGTCCCAGGGGTCTTCGATCTCCATGGCTTGTTCGGCGATGCGTCCGCCCGCTTCGATGCGGTCCTCAACGGCGGCGGCGATGAGGTCGTCGCGGGTGGGGAAGCGGTTGTAGAGGGTGCCGATGGCGACGCCCGCGCGGGCGGCGATCTCCTTCAGTGGTGCGTCGAGGCCGCGTTCTTCGAAGACTGCCCTGGCGGCGGTCACGAGCGCGTCCCTGTTGCGGCGGGCGTCGCTGCGTAACGGCTTGTCGACGGGCATTCGCCGATCCTACAAATCTGGCACCAGACTTATCTTGAGCATAGGTTCAACTTAATGCTACCGTCGAATAGAACTTGAACCATGGCTCAACTTAGTGAGGTAGTGGCATGACGAAGACGATCGCGATATTCGGGTTCGGGCCCGGGCTGGGCATGGGGACCGGGCGGCGTTTCGGGCGCGAGGGGTTCCGTGTCGCGGTGATCGGCCGGAACGCGGACAAGGCGAAGAGGCACGTCGAGAGCCTGGCGGCGGAAGGCATCGAGGCCGCCGCCTTTCCCGCCGACCTCACCGACGAGGCGCAGTTGCGTGGTGTCGTCGACGACATCACCGGCAGGTTCGGGCAGATCGACGTCGCGCTGCACGGTGCGGCGGGCAATATGGCCGACCGGATCCCGACCACGCTGGACGTCGACGCCGCCGGTCTGCGTGCCCCGCTCGCATTGAAGTTGTACTCACCGATGTGGATGACCCGCGCGCTCGCGCCCGCGATGATCGAGCGCGGTGACGGAACGCTGCTGTTCTCCTCGGGGTCCTCTGAGCGGCACCCGATGCCCTTCCTGTCCAACTTCGGCGTCATCCTCGGCGCGCAGCGCACCTACATCCGTCAACTCCAGGTGGAACTCGCCGGTACCGGCGTCTATATCGGGCTGCTCGACATCGGCGTACTGATCGGTGACAGCGAGGCCGAACGCATCGTCGACGAGCATCCCGAACTGGTCCCACCCGGCGTCGAGATCGCGAGGATGAGCAACGACGAACTCGGCGGACACTATTGGCGGATGTACACCGAGCGCACCGACCTGGAGGTGGAGGTCGGCTTCCCCGAATGACGGCGTCCGCGCATATTTGATAGCGGCTCTGTTGCGGCCGGGCGGTTGTTTCGCGAATGTTCGGCGAAATCCATGCGAAACCACCAGGCCGGAGCCGGGCCGCTCAGCCCGCTCGGTGACTCCGCCAGGACAGCGCGGAGTCTTCCGATACGCTGGGCTCCCGTGACCGCCGCATCGTCCTCGGGTAACTCCGTCCCCACCGCCTCACAGTTCGATCTGATCGTCGTCGGCTCCGGATTCTTCGGGCTGACCGTCGCCGAACGCGCCGCCAACTTGCTCGGCAAACGAGTGCTGGTGATCGACCGCCGCTACCACCTCGGTGGCAACGCCTATTCGGAGCCGGAGCCGGAAACCGGCATCGAGGTGCACAAGTATGGGGCGCATCTGTTCCACACCTCGAACAAGCGGGTGTGGGACTACGTCACCCAGTTCACCGAATTCACCGGCTACCAGCACCGGGTCTTCGCCAAGCACAAGGGGCAGGCCTACCAGTTCCCAATGGGCCTTGGCCTGATCTCGCAGTTCTTCGGTCGCTACTTCACGCCCGACGAAGCGCGCGAGCTGATCGCAGAGCAGGCCGCGGAGGTCGAGACCCAGGACGCGCAGAACCTGGAAGAAAAGGCGATCTCGCTGATCGGCCGCCCGCTGTATGAGGCGTTCGTCCGCGATTACACCGCCAAGCAGTGGCAGACCGACCCCAAGGAACTGCCCGCGGGCAACATCACCCGCCTCCCGGTGCGCTACACCTTCGACAACCGCTACTTCAACGACACCTACGAGGGCCTGCCCAAAGAGGGCTACACGAAGTGGCTGGAGAACATGGCCGCCTCCGAGCTCATCGAGGTCAGGGTGAACACCGACTGGTTCGAGGTGCGCGACGAACTGCGCGCCGCGAATCCGGACGCCCCGGTCGTCTACACCGGCCCGCTGGATCGCTACTTCGACTACCAAGAGGGCGAACTCGGCTGGCGCACCATCGATTTCGAGACCGAGGTGCTCGAGACCGGTGACTACCAGGGCACCTCGGTGATGAACTACAACGACGCGGACGTGCCCTACACCCGCATCATCGAGCCGCGCCACTTCCACCCGGAGCGCGACTACCCGAAGGACAAGACGGTCATCATGCGCGAGTTCTCGCGCTCGGCACAGACCGGCGACGAACCGTACTATCCGATCAACACGCCGGAGGATCGCGCCAAACTGTCCGCGTACCGCGCGCTCGCCAAGAAGGAAACCGCAACGGAGAAGGTTCTTTTCGGCGGTCGCCTCGGCACCTATCAGTACCTTGACATGCACATGGCCATCGGAAGCGCGCTCAGCATGTTCGACAACGTGCTGCGGCCGCACCTGGAGTCGGGCGAGCTGCTCGTGGATGAAAGCGCAGAATGACCTCCCAGTCGATCTTGGAAGATATGACCACCGAAACCCGCGCGAAGTCGCTGCTACAGCGCATCATCCTGCCTCGGCCGGGTGAGCCGCTCGACGTACGCACCTTGTATGTCGAGGAGTCGGCGACCAACGCTAGGCGCGCGCACGCCGCCACCCGCACCTCGCTGTCGATCGGCGCGGAGTCCGAGGTGTCCTTCTGCACCTATTTCAACGCGCTACCGGCGAGCTACTGGCGGCGCTGGAGCATCCTGGAATCGGTGGTGCTGCGGCTGGAACTGGCCGGACACGGCCGCGTCGACGTCTACCGCTCCAAGGCGGACGGCTCGCGAATCCATGTGCAGGGCAAGGAGTTCGCCGTCGCACCCGGCACCGAGTCGGTGCATGTCGAGTTCGAGACCGATCTCGGCCCGTTCGAGGACGGCGGCTGGATCTGGTTCGACATCACCTCCGACACGGCGGTCACGCTGCTCGCGGGCGGCTGGTTCGCCCCGGTCGAGGCGCCGGGAGACGGCACCATCGCGGTCGGCATGCCGACCTTCAATCGGCCGACCGATCTGGTGAAGACCCTGGCCGCTCTCGGCTCGGATCCGCTGGTGCTGGAGAAGATCGCCGCGGTCATCGTCGCGGACCAGGGCAACCGCAAGGTGGTCGACGAGCCGGGATTCGACGAGGCCGCCGCACCGCTCGGCGATCGGCTCGCCATCCGCGATCAGCCCAACCTCGGCGGCTCCGGCGGCTACAGCCGGGTGATGTACGAGGCGCTGAAGACCACCGACGCCCAGTACATCGTCTACATGGACGACGATATCGAGATCGAGCCCGATTCGATCCTGCGCGCGCTGGCCTTCGCCAGGTTCGCCGAATCGCCCATGCTGGTCGGCGGGCAGATGCTCAATCTGCAGGAGCGCTCACACCTGCACAGCATGGGTGAGGTCGTCGACCGCGGCATCTTCATGTGGACCTCGGCGCCGAATGTCGAATACGACCACGACTTCGCGAAGTACCCGCTCAAGGACCGCGACAACTCCAAGCTGCTGCATCGGCGCATCGACGTCGACTTCAACGGTTGGTGGACATGTGTGATCCCGCGCCAGGTCGCCGAGGAGATCGGTCAGCCGCTGCCGCTGTTCTTGAAGTGGGACGACGTCGAATACGGTCTACGCGCCCGGGCCGCCGGGTACCCGACGATCACCCTGCCCGGCGCCGCCGTCTGGCATATGGCGTGGAGCGACAAGGACGACGCCATCGACTGGCAGGCGTACTTCCACCTGCGCAACCGCCTGGTCGTCGCCTCGCTGCATATGCCGGGTAATGGTCGCGGCATGGTGGTGAACACGGTCAAGGCGACCATGAAACACCTTCTGTGCCTGGAATATTCGACGGTCGCCATCCAGAACCTGGCGATCCGCGACTTCCTCGCGGGCCCGGAGCGGCTGTTCCAGCTGCTGCCGAGCGCACTCGGCGCGGTGCACGAGTTGCGCAAGCAGTACCCGGACGCGGTGATCCTGCCCTCGTCCACCGATCTGCCGCTCGCCACCCACATCGGCGTCGGCGCGGTCGGTGAGCCCGCCAATCCGATCGCCAAGATCGTCCGGCTGGCCAAGGGACTGGTGCACAGCGTGCGCCCCGCGCATGCCGAGCACCACGAGCGCCCGCAGCTGAACGTGCCGACGCTGGACGCACGGTGGTTCCTGCTCTCCCAGGTCGACGGTGTCACCGTCACCACCGCCGACGGTCGCGGCGTTGTCTACCGCAAGCGCGATCCGCGCCAGGCCCTCGGCCTGTTCAAGGAGGCCATCCGCCTGCGCAAGGAACTGGCCGCGCGCTTCCCGGAGATGCAGAAGCGCTACCGTGCCGCCCATCCAGAGCTGACGAGTATTTCCGCGTGGGAGAACGCCTTCGGCATCGGCAAAGCGAAAGGCGCGCAACAGTGAGTCTCGGAGCAAGTGACAGCGCGGCGGTGAGCGAGGCGCTGCGCAGCACGAACGGGCATTCCGCAGGCGGAGTCGAGCCCGAAACCGCGTCGGCACCGCCCGAGGTCGCCATTCTCAACGCGGTGCAGTCGAGGATCGGCCGCAACCCGTCGGTGATCAAGGCGGCTCGCGGCATGTCGCACTTCGGTGAGCACGCGCTGGGCTGGGTCGGCATCGCCGCCGTCGGTTGGGTCGCGGACAAGCCGCGCCGCAGACAGTGGGCCGGGGTCGCCGTCGGCGCCGTCGGCGCGCACGCCGCATCGATCGTGATCAAGCGGGTCGTCCGTCGGCCACGCCCGAACGACCCATCGGTGCAGGTCAACGTGTCCACGCCAAGCAAATTGAGCTTTCCGTCCTCACACGCGACCTCGACCACGGCGGCGGCGGTGTTGCTCGGGAAATTGACCGGGCTACCCTTGCCTGCGGTGCTCGTTCCACCGATGTTGCTCTCCCGGGTGGTGCTCGGGGTGCACTATCCCTCCGATGTGCTCGCGGGATCGGCGCTCGGTGCCGCGTCCGCCGCTGTTGTGCTTGCCGCCGAAAAGAGACTCGATAGTGAACGCACAAGAAAGAGCTTTGGTTGACCATGAGGGAGCGCAGCGAGCGAATCATGACGGAGCCGAGCACCCGCGAGGTGAAGTCATGAGTGAAGAGCCGACCGGCGCCGACCTAGCTGAGGCTGTTGTCAAGGGCCCGCCCAAGTCGCTGGCCGGTGGGTTGATCAAGGCCATTCGGCCGCGGCAGTGGGTCAAGAACGTCCTTGTCCTCGCCGCTCCGCTGGCGGCGGGCTCGGCGACCGAGGTGGACGTGCTCGCCCCCGTCGGGATCGCCTTCGTCGTGTTCTGCATGGCGGCGTCCGGCATCTACCTCGTCAACGACGCACTCGACGTGGAAGCAGACCGGGCGCACCCGACCAAGCGGTTCCGGCCGATCGCCGCGGGCGTGGTGCCGGTGAACCTGGCCTACATGCTTGCCGCGGTGCTGCTTGTCGCATCGCTGGCCGGATCATTCCTCGCGTCGTGGCATCTCGCCGTCGTGATGGCGGTCTACATCGGCATCCAGCTGGCCTACTGCCTCGGCCTCAAGCATCAGGCCGTGCTGGACATCTGCATCGTGTCCTCGGGCTTCCTGTTGCGCGCGGTCGCTGGCGGCGCGGCGGCGGATATTATTCTGTCGCAGTGGTTCCTGCTGATCATGGCGTTCGGTTCGCTGTTCATGGCGGCGGGCAAGCGCTACGCCGAACTGCAGATCGCGCTGGGCACCGGCGCCAAGATCCGCAAGTCGCTGGAGTACTACACGCCGACTTACCTTCGCTTCATCTGGACGCTCGCCGCGACGGCGGTAGTGGTGTTCTACGGGCTCTGGGCCTTCCAGCAGGACAGCCTGAAGGACACCAACTGGTTCTCAATCTCGATGGTTCCGTTTACCATCGCAATCCTGCGCTATGCGGTCGACGTCGATGGCGGCGAGGCCGGTGAGCCCGAAGAGATCGCGCTGGGGGATCGCATCCTCCAGTTCCTCGCAATCGCCTGGATCGGAGCGGTAGGTGTCGCTGTCTATCTCACCTGACGAGATGTTGGTAGAGGAAGTGGAGCGAACGGAATACGCAACCGAGGAGCCGGCCCAAGGGTCGGCTCGCTCGGCATCGGCGTCCGCGAAGCTATCCCGAGCCGTCTTCGTCGGAGGGATAGCGCTCACGGTTGCCCTGTTCGCGACCGGCGCCTGGCAACGGCGCTGGATCGCCGACGACGGCCTTATCGTGTTGCGCACAGTGCGAAACCTGCTGGCGGGCAACGGGCCTGTCTTCAACGAGGGTGAGCGCGTCGAAACCAATACCAGCACGGCGTGGACCTACCTGGTCTGGTTCTTCAGCTGGCTCACCCAGGCCAGGCTCGAGTACGTCGTCCTCGGTGTCGCGCTAACGGTTTCGATGGCCGCGATCGTGTTCGCGATGCTCGGTACGGCGCGGCTGTGGGGCGGCGCCGAGTCCGCGCTGCTGCTGCCCGCGGGCGTGCTGGTGTACATCGCGATACCGCCCGCCCGCGACTACGCCTCCTCCGGGCTGGAGAGCGGCCTTGTCATCTGCTGGCTCGGTCTGCTGTGGTGGCTGATGATCCGGTGGAGCCAGGCCGAGCGGGTCCGGCTGCCCGGCCTCTTCGGGCTGGTGTTCCTCGCCGGACTCGCCCCGCTGATTCGTCCCGAGATGACCCTGGTCGGCGGACTCGCGCTGGCGATGATCTTCTGCGCTCCGATGCCGCAGGCTCGGCTTAGCCCGATTGTGTTGCGCGCGTTGATCGTTGCCGCCGCCGGGATCCTCCCGATGGGCTACCAGGTCTGGCGGATGGGCTACTACGGCCTGCCCTACCCGAACACCGCCGTCGCCAAGGACGCGGGCGGCGCGAAGTGGGGGCAGGGCTTCAAGTACCTGTGGGACCTGGTCGGTCCCTATTACCTGTGGGTGCCGCTGCTCGTGCTGCTCGTCGCGGGCGTGGTCGCCGCGCGTGCGGCGACTTCGGCCGCGGCCGGTCGGAACGCGGCTCCCGAGGAGGGTGGCTCGACTGTCCAGCGGGCGCGGGTATGGCTGCGCTCACCGAGTGCGGTGGTCGCGCTCATGCTCGGCAGCGGCGTCATCCTGACGGTGTACGCGCTGCGCGTCGGTGGCGACTTCATGCACGGCCGGATGCTGCTGCCGCAGCTGTTCTGCCTGCTGCTGCCCGTCGCGGTGATACCGATCCGGGTGCCCGAGGACGGTCTGCGGTCGATGTCGGCCGCTGACTGGTCCTTCGCGGTGGTTCTTTTCGCGTTGATCGGCACCGCGGGCTGGGCGCTGTTCGCCGCCAACACCACCGCGATCAAGACCGGGACCAAGATCAGCTCGTCCGGCATCGTCGACGAGCGCGTCTACTACGTCCTCAACACCGGCCACGACCATCCGATCCTGGCCGAGGACTACCTGGACTATCCGCGCATCCGGCCGATGGTCAACGACATCACCGCCACTCCCGATGGCGGCCTGCTGTTGAACTCGCCGTCGTTCATGTTCTGGTACGTCGCGCCACCGCCGCAGCCGATCCCCGAAGGCGGCTCCGGGCACACCGTCTACTTCCTGAACCTGGGCATGACGAGCATGAACGTCCCGCTGAACGTGCGGGTGATCGACCAGATGGGCCTGGCCTATCCGCTTGCCGCGCACACCGATCGGTTGGAAGACGGCCGCATCGGGCACGACAAGGCGTTGTACCCGGACTGGGTCGTGGTCGACACCGGCATGGTCGACAAGAAGCCGTGGATGCCGTGGTACCTGGATGAGAAGTGGGTCACACAGGCCCGCACCGCGATGAAGTGCCCGGCCACCGAGGCGCTGATGATCTCCTACCGCGATCCGCTCACCTGGGACCGCTTCAAGCACAACCTGCTGCACGCGGTGACGTTCGCCGATTACCGCATGGATCGGGTGCCGAGGTACGAGATTCAGCGTTGCGATCTGGTCGATCCTTTCCCACAACCGCCGCGATGATCATATTCTCGTAGTCACATCGGGCCCACGGATCACCGTGGGCTCAGTGGTTTCATCGGATGAGGTAAACAAAGTGGTGTACGCCGCTTTGTCACTTTTTGATAACGTCCATGCATCGATGACGCGCTAGGCTGCGACGGTACGCCTGCCGGTGGCGTTGCCTCGTGATGGGCGAAAAGATCGGTGGTCACCGTCAGAGCGGTCAAATTCGGCCGTAATAAGGAAGGGTCCAAATAGATGCGAGGCGTTATCGGGCGTAAGACCCAGAGTGGACGTCTGAGATCCAGGAAAGCTGGTTCGTGGCTCAAGCGGTCGGTACTGATGTCGCTCGCGATTTTGCTGCCGCTCGGGGTGTCGGTGGCAGGACCCGGTGCCACCGCGTCGGCGGCATTCAACCCGGATGGGTTCGACTTCTGGGTCGACTCCTCGATGGGCCCGATCAAGTCGCGGATCTTCCGCGCCGCGGACGGCAATACCGGTCGCGTGGTCTACGCGCTCGACGGCATGCGTGCGCGCGGTGACATCAGCGGCTGGGAGCACGAGACCGAGGTCGCCCGCGAGCTCACCAAGTGGAATATCAATGTCGTGATGCCGGTCGGTGGACCGTCCAGCTTCTACGCGGACTGGAACGCGCCCGGCAACTGGCTCGGCCTCAACACGGGCTCGTCGGGATCGGTCAACGGCTCCTCGTCCGGGTCGGCGATGACGGGTTCCTCCGGCTGGAACGAGACGCTCGGGAAGAACAACACCTATAAGTGGGAAACGTTCCTCACCAGCAATCTGCGTTCGGCGCTGCGGGATCGACTCGGCTTCAACCCGAATGGCAACGGCGTGTTCGGCCTGTCCATGGGCGGCAGTGCCGCGCTGACACTCGCCGCGTACCACCCGGACCAGTTCCGCTACGCCGGTTCGTATTCCGGCTACCTGAACATCTCCGCGCCGGGTATGCGTGAGGCGTTGCGCGTGGCCATGATCAGTGCGGGTGGCTACAACATCGACGCGATGGCGCCGCCGTGGGGCCCGCAGTGGCTTCGGATGGATCCGTTCGTCTTCGCGCCGCGACTGATCGGCAACGGCACCCGGCTCTGGGTCGCCGCCGGTAGCGCCCTGCCCGGCCCCGCGGACGCGTCAGCGCCGCTGGACATCCTGCAGGGCACGCCGCTGGAGGCGCTCGCACTCGTCAATACCAGGGCCTTCCAGGTCAGGATGGCGACGCTCGGTGCGACCAATGTCACCTACAGTTTCCCGTCCGTCGGTATCCACAACTGGCACAACTGGGAGTCCGAGGTCTACCGCATGATCCCGGACCTCTCCGCCAACATCGGTTGATTTGGTAAGCCTCGCGCCGTGTGGGCGGGGGTAAGCAGTGAACTGGCCGCCTGGTGCGTATGCACCGGGCGGCCTTTTCGTTACCCGAACCCAGCCGTCCGTAACGGTGGTTGACAACAAATGTGCTGCGACGAACCCATAGTTCTTGTGGCTGGGGCCACTTTCCAGCAACATGGAAGCTTCGTTGGTGATTGATACGCGAACAACATGTACACAGGTGAAATGTCCGTCTCTGCGGATCTTCTGCCTGGGATGCCAGATGACGGGCTAGTTTAGATTGCTGATGATTTGCCGACTTGCTGTCTGAACGAAAGGTCGAGTCAAATGCGAAGTCCGCGCTGGAAACGTTGGCCCGATAGGCCGGCGGCTCACGGCTCTCGGTTGCGCGACAGTGCTCTCGGAGTGGCGCTCGCCTTGCTGTTACCGCTGGGGATCACCATCGCGGGTGGCGGCGCGACCGCATCGGCGGCGTTCAATCCCGCCGCGTTCGACTTCTGGGTCGACTCGGGCATGGGCCCCATCAAGACCAGGGTCCTGCGTGCCGCGGACGGCAACACCAACCGCGTCGTCTACGCGCTCGACGGCATGCGGGCCCGCGAGGACCTCAACGGCTGGGAGATCGAAACCGACATCGCCGAGACGCTGGCGGGCATGAACATCAACGTGGTCATGCCGGTCGGCGGCCAGTCGAGTTTCTACGCGGACTGGAACGCGCCGAGCGAATTCGTC
Source organism: Nocardia arseniciresistens (assembly GCF_046764875.1). NCBI lineage: Bacteria > Bacillati > Actinomycetota > Actinomycetes > Mycobacteriales > Nocardiaceae > Nocardia > Nocardia arseniciresistens. The sequence goes on along the minus strand of NZ_JBKORD010000007.1, from coordinate 321,937 downwards.
GGCATCACGCCAGGTGCCGTCGTCGGCGGCCTGAACCTGGTCTCCGGTGGGCCGGGCAAGAGCTACCGGTATCAGTGGGAGACCTTCCTGACCGACAATCTGCGGTGGGCGCTGCGCGACCGACTCGGCTTCAATCCGAGCCGCAACGGCGTCTTCGGGCTGTCGACCGGTGGCGGCGCGGCACTGACGCTGTCGGCATACCATCCGGATCAGTTCAGCTTCGCGGGCTCGTTCTCGGGCTACCTGAACAACTCCGCGCCCGGCATGCGTGAAGCCATCCGCACCGGCATGATCGACGCGGGCGGATACAACGTGGACTCGATGGCGCCGCCGTGGGGCCCGCAGTGGCTGCGGATGGATCCGTTCGTCTTCGCGCCGCGACTGATCGACAACGGGACCCGCCTGTGGATCGCCGCGGGCAGTGGCAGGCCCGATGCGGGCGACGAGCCGAGCTTCGACACCGTGGCAGGTATGGGTCTGGAGAGCCTGGCGTTGACCAATACCCGAGCCTTCCAAGTGCGGATGAGCACACTCGGCGCCTCCAACGTCGTCTATTCGTTCCCGGAGTTCGGTATCCACGCCTGGAACACCTGGCAGAACGAGGTGCACCAGATGGCTCCCGACCTGTCCGCCAACATCGGCTGAGTTTTCACCCCGAACAGGACCGCCCCGCGCCACTTCGGCGCAGGGCGGTCCGTTTGTTTCGCCCGAATTATTGCCTTTGCCCGCTCTGTTCTCTGATTGATTGCTGCGACGGGAATTTCGTGGCGCTACGAGCTGGACGGGTCCTGCCGACCTGTGGTGCTGGAAAATCGCTGGATTTCATCACGATCCGGTCTCGCAGTGCGTTTTCACCGGGGTCGACTTCGAATAACTGCCCTATAGAAGAGCGATAACGCCGAGACCTTCAGTCTATGGGGAGCCATCGGTGCCGAATATCGATCCTCATGCACGACAGTTGCGGCCAACGGTGACCGCACGGGCGAAAGGTCGAATTGATGCGATCAGGCGTGGTACGCGGCGATGTAGCCGAAGGGCGCGGAGGGATGCTCGAAGCCGATGAGCGCGGTGGGCGCACCTCCGCCTTCGCTCCGGCCGTGCGCGCGCGTCGCGGCCGGATGCGCCGGTCCGTCGCAGGCATCGCACTCGCGCTTGCGGTGCCATTCGGCATATCGGCGACCGACCTCGCGGCACCGGCGGTGGCGAGCTTCAACCCGGCCGGTTTCGACTTCTGGGTCGACTCGAGCATGGGCCCGATCAAGAACAGGATCTTCCGCGCCGCGGACGGCAACACCAACCGCGTCGTCTACGCGCTCGACGGTCTGCGCGCCCGCAACGACCTCAGCGGCTGGGAGGTCGACACCGATATCTCCAGGGTGCTGCCGCAATGGAACATCAACGTCGTGATGCCGGTCGGCGGGATGTCCAGCTTCTATTCGGACTGGATCGCGCCCAGCAATACCAACGGCCAGCAGCGCACTTATGCGTGGGAATCGTTCCTGACCGAGAACCTGCGTTGGGCGCTGCGCGATCGGCTCGGCTTCAATCCGAATGGCAACGGCGTGTTCGGATTGTCGATGGGTGGCAGTGCCGCACTCGCACTCGCCGCGTATCACCCGGACCAATTCCGCTATGCCGGTTCGTACTCGGGCTACCTGAATATCTCGGCGCCGGGCATGAAGGAGGGCTTGCGGCTGGCGCTGCTCGACGCGGGTGGGTACAACATCGACGCGATGTGGGGGCCGCCGTGGGATCCGCGCTGGCTGCGCAACGACCCATTCATGTTCGCACCGTTGTTGCGGGCGAACGGAACTCGGATGTGGATCGCCACCGGTAATGGCCAGAACGGCCCACGTGACGTAATCCACAAACCGATCGACGTCTACCACCTCGGCAACGCGATGGCGCTGGAGACGATTGCGCTCGCCAATACCCGCGCCTTCCAGCTGCGTCTGGATTCGCTCGGCCCGACCAACGTGCACTTCGACTACACGCCCGTCGGTGTACACACGTGGAACTACTGGGCGGACCAGGTGTACAAGATGCTGCCCGACCTCAGCGCCAATCTGGGATGAATTCCCGGTCGGGGACGACATCTACGACTGAACGCGATAGGGTCACCGCACGATCACAGGTTGCGTACGGGCGAATTTCGGTCACTCGGTTGCCTCGGCCTTGCTAAGGCTCCCAGCGTCGAATATCGTCCACCGAGCGCACGTGTGACCAGATCGTTGTAGCGCCGTCTTTTGTGTCGGAATGTCGGGATTCCACGCGAAGGTGACGTGTGTCTCGTTCGAAGCACGGGTGTTGCCCGGCCCTCATGGGCTATGGGCGGCACCACCACAGCAGAAAGAGAGCAGGATTCATGCGTTTCGGCAGGGCGGCCGGCCCGAAGAGAAGCACGGGACGGCGAGTCACCCCTCGCGGTTGGCGTAATCGAATTCTGGCTGTCGGTGCCGCTGCACTGGCGCTACCGATTGCCGCCGGAGTGGCGGCCCCGACTGTTGCCATCGCTGCACCAGCGCACAGCCCCGTGCTGCGCGCTCCTGCGGGTGGCTTCGAGGATCTGATGGTCCCGTCGGTCATGGGCCCGATCAAGGTCCAGGTGCAGTGGGCGGCGCGCGGCGGCAACGCGGCGCTCTACCTGCTCGACGGCCTTCGTGCTCGTGACGACCGCAATGCGTGGTCGTTCGAGACGAACGCGTTGCAGCAGTTCGGCAATGACAACATCACGCTTGTCATGCCGGTCGGCGGCCAGTCGAGCTTCTACACCGACTGGTATTCGCCGAGTAACACCAACGGCCAGAAGACCACCTACAAGTGGGAGACCTTCCTCAGCAAGGAACTCCCGGCCTTCCTCGAGGGCTACGGCGTATCCCGCACCAACAATGCGGTCGCGGGTCTGTCGATGGGTGGCAGCGGCGCGCTGGCTCTCGCCGCCTACCACCGCGACGTGTTCAAGTACGCCGCGTCCTACTCCGGCTACCTGAACATCTCCGCGCCGGGCATGCGTGAGGCGATCCGCGTCGCGATGCTGGACGCGGGACGCTTCAACGTCGACTCGATGGCGGCGCCGTGGAGCCCCGCATGGTTGCGGATGGACCCCTTCGTGTTCGCACCGCAGCTCAAGGGCCTGCCGATGTACATCTCGGCGGCCAGCGGCCTTCCGGGGCAGTTCGACAAGCCGAACTCGGCGGTCGGCGCGTTCAACACCGGCAACGCGATGGCGCTCGAGGCGCTGTCGCTGGTGAACACCCGTGCCTTCCAGGCTCGTCTCGCCACACTGAAGATCCCGGCTCAGTTCGACTTCCCCGCCCAGGGCACGCACTCCTGGAAGTACTGGGAGGGTGAGCTTTTCAAGTCCCGCAACGGCATCCTGGATGCCACCGGCGGCTGGTGATCCAGCTCTAACACAAACCGGCGCTGTCAGCCTCCGCGAGGAGGCAGGCAGCGCCGTTTGCGTTCTCGTCGGGTACTGCCAAAAATTTGCCACGCAGTCGCCCGCCGGTCCGGAACGGCAATCTCGAGGCACCCAGCGCCCGGCAAAGGCGCGGAGCGGCGGATTAGCTTGCTACCCGCGCGTCCTCCCAGGAAGACCGCCCGTACAGGGGTAGAAAACACTTGTGGCAGGGATTAGAGGCGGCAGGTGGGGCAGAGGTGAGCGCGCCGGCGTTCGCCGGGCTCGTTGGCGGCTAGCGCTGCTCGCCACCGCCACCGCCACGGCCACCGCGCTGCCACTGACCGCCGGACTGTCCCCGCTGACCGCGCCTGCCACCGCGCAGCCTGAGCCCGCCGTCGTCGCGCCGGTAAGTGCGACAGTGCAGAAGGTGGTGTGGTTCAGCGACCGTCGCGTTGCCCTGTGGATCAATTCGCCATCGATGGCCGCACCCGTCCAGGTGCAGCTGTTGCTCGCGCGGGACTGGAACATCCGGCAGGACGCCAGGTTCCCGTTGCTGTTCATGCTCGATGGCCTACGCGCCACCGAGGACGAGAGCGGCTGGACCAAGGACGCTGGCGCCGCCGAGTTCTACGCCGACAAGAACGTCACCGTTGTGCTGCCGATCGGCGGCCAGTCCAGCTTCTACTCCGACTGGCTGCAGCCCGACAACGGCCACAACTACAAGTGGGAAACCTTCCTGACCAAGGAACTTCCACCGCTGCTCGAGAGCCAGTGGCGAGCGACGGATGTCCGTGGCATGGAAGGTCTTTCGATGGGCGGCACCGCCGCGATGTTCCTTGCCGCGCGCAACCCGAACTTCGTCAAATACGCCGCGTCGTACTCCGGCTTCCTCACCACGACCACCCTCGGCATGCCGCAGGCGATCCAATTCGCCATGCGCGACGCGGGTGGGTTCGATTCCACCGCGATGTGGGGTCCGCCGAACAGCCCGGAGTGGGAGGGCCACGACCCGTACGCGCTCGCGGACAAGCTGAAGGGGGTCAGCCTGTACGTGTCGAGCGGCAGCGGCGCGACAGGGCCGTTCGACATGGCCGCGGGCGTCCCAGGGATGAGCACCAACTTGGCGGGCATGGGTCTCGAGATCCTGTCGCGGCTCACCTCGCAGAACTTCGTCACCAAGCTGGGCAAGCTGGTCATCCCGGCCCAGGTCAATTACCGCCCCTCGGGCATCCATTCGTGGCCGTACTGGGATTTCGAGATGCGCCAGTCCTGGCCGCAGGCCGCCGCCGCGCTCGGCGTCGACGCGGGCAAGGCACCGTGTCAGGCGGACGGTGCGATCGCCGCGGTGGCAACCTCCAACGGTTGGCTCGGTGACTGCGTCACCGCGGAATATCAGGTGAACGGTGGTGTGGCCCAGGACTTCCGTTCCGGGCGGGTGTTCTACTCGCAGGCGACCGGCGCGCATCCGGTCGGCGGCATGATCGGCGGTGGGTATCAGGCCGCACTCGGCGCGGTCGGACTTCCGATCGGCGATGAGCGCCCGCTACCCGACGGCCGCGGCCGGTTCCAGGCCTTCCAGAACGGCTCGCTCTACTGGACACCGCAGACCGGCGCCCAGGTGGTGCGCGGCGCGATCCTCGACGAGTGGGGCAAGCAGGGCTTCGAGCTCGGTCCCGCGGGCTATCCGTCCGCGCCGGAGGTCAAGACGCCGAACAGGGGCGGCGCGGTGCAGGCCTTCGAGAACGGCCCGTTCTACTACAGCCCGAAGACCGGCGTGCACCGGCTGCAGGGGCTGATCATGGGCAAGTACGCCGAGCTGGGGTACGAGAACAGCTTCCTCGGCTTCCCGGACGCCGAGGAGCAGCCGCTGAGGGATCTGGGCCGTTTCAGCAAGTTCGAGGGCGGCAACGTCTACTGGAGCCCACTGTCGGGGGCGTGGGCGGTCCGTTCGGGCCCGATCATGGATTCCTGGAAGGACGCCGGATACGAGAACGGCAAACTCGGGTATCCGATCAGCGACGAGTTCACGGTTCCCGGCGGCACCCAGCAGAATTTCCAGACCGGATTCATCGTGGTCCGCGACGGCAAGCCAGAGATTCACGGGCTGTGATTTCGGCGACGCCTTCGGCGTCGCGTGTTCGCGGCCACCTTGGTCTCGCTTCCGAGCAGTCGAGACTCGCGCCTTCGGCGCATGCGCTTCGACTGCTCGGAAGCGAGACGGGCCGCGAACTCTAGTGCTCGGTCTCGCTTCGCTCGGAAGACGGGGTCGTGGCGAGTGGGCGCGTTTGGGGGGGTGTGATGGTCGACTGCAATCCGGCTTTGAACACGACCCGGCTAGCCTGGGAGGCGACCGGCCCTACTCGCGAACAGATCGAGGACACGAATTCATGCATCGGACCCGTGGAAAGGCACTCGGCGTGGCTATGGCGCTCGCCGCCACCGGATTGCTCGCCGCCTGCGGCGACAACGATTCGACGGCATCGAGCACGCCGACGCTGACCCATACCACGACGGCATCGCAGCCGCCTGTCACATCGAGCAGTGCGAGCGGCGACACCGGGCAGGCGCCAGCCCCTGAGTCGACCCAGCAGGCCCCCGAAGACACCGTGGCGCCCGAACGCCCGGAGCCGGTACCGACCGATGCCGTGCCGCAGGGGGACACCGCCAAACTCACCGACAACGACAAGAAGTTCCTCGAGGCGCTGAAGGCGAAGGGCGTCACGTCCTCCAGCCCGGATATCGCGTTGAGCATCGGCACCTATGTCTGTCAGGGGGTCGCGGCAGGCGCCTCCGAGCAGGACCTGACGACCTTCGTGAACGCGATGGCCGGATCCGATCCGTCCTTCGATCCGGCGAAGATGCCGGTCGAGAAGGTCGGGAAGATCTACATCGATACCGCTAAGCAGTCGTACTGCCAGTGAGTATCCGTCGAGGCAGGAATTCCCGTCGGCTGCGACCGGCGGGATGTCTGGTGTTCCTCGCGGTCGTCGCGGTCGTCATCGCGCTCGTACTGCTGCTGTGGTACCTGCTCGCTGGACGATTGCGCCCGCCCGGGCCGCAACCGAAGCCGCCGGAGCGACCGACTTCGCAGCCTGCGAGCTGCCCGGATGTTCAGATGATCTCGGTGCCCGGCACCTGGGAATCCAACAGCAACGACGACCCGCACAATCCGACGGCCAACCCGATCTCGTTGATGCTCAACATCTCCGGGCCGGTGCAGAGTCGATTCCCCGACGGCAGGCTGGATGTGTACACCGTCCCGTATGTCGCGCAGTTCTCGAACCCCATCGCGTTTCCGCCGGACGGCCAGCAGTCCTACAACAACAGCCGTTCCGAGGGCGCGCAGCGGATGGTCGATGCGATGACGACCCAGCATCGGGAATGTCCACTGACCAACTATGTGATCGCGGGCTTCTCGCAGGGCGCGGTCATCGGTGGCGATGTCGCCTCGCAGATCGCCGCAGGCAAGGGGCCCATCCCCGCCGAGCAGGTGCTCGGTGTGATGCTGATCGCCGATGGGCGCCGGACCGGCGACACCGGACCCGGGCAACCCGTCCAGATCGGGACCCCACCGGCGGGTGTCGGCGCGGAGGTCGCGCTGAAGGGTGTGAACGTGCCGGGAATTTCCATGACGGGACCTCGGCCCGGCGGCTTCGGCTCGTTGGCCGACCGCACCTTCACCATCTGCGCACCCGGCGACCTGATCTGTGACTCGCCACGACAGGCGTTGAGCCCCCTGAACATCATCGGCAGCACGATGACGCTGATTCACGCCGCGGGCAACCCGGTGCACAGCCTCTATAACGGTTTCGTGGTCGACAGCGACGGAAACACCGCCACTCAGTGGACGGTGAACTGGGCGAACGGCCTGATCGAAGGGGCGCCGCACCCGCCACACTCGTGAGAAGTCACCTGTGAACCACCACATCGGCGTGGGCCAACCTTTAGGGCCGTGCACCCTTGCATACCGAAGCCTCGTCAACCGGACAGGAGCAGGCTGTAAAGTGCGCTGATGATCGCGACACCGGCACTGCTGCCCCCAGGCCCGGGGGCTGGCCGGCACGCAGGAAATTTCCTTACAGCCAGGAGCATGAGTTCATGACAGAAGCCGCCGCACCGGCTGGTGAGTTGACCGCGTTGGGTACGCCGCTGCGTGGCTTCCGCTTCGCGGCCGCGGGCGAAGGAAACAAGCAGGAGGGCGGTGCCCGCAAGTTCATCCAGACGGCGCAGCAGGCCGAGGAGTACGGCTTCGACAGCTTTGTCGTGCCCGATCACCTCGGTGACCAGATCGGTCCGATCGCCGCACTCGGTGCGTTGACGCAGGCCACCGAGAAGATCCGGCTCGGAACGTCGGTGCTCGCCAATGGTTTCCGGCATCCTGTCGTGCTCGCCAAGGAGCTCGCGACCATCGACGTGCTGTCCAAGGGCCGCCTCGAGGTCGGTCTCGGCGCGGGTTGGAAGCAGGACGAGTTCGCCGCCGCCGGCCTGCCCTACGAGTCGCCGGGCATCCGGATCGAGAAGCTCGACGAGGCGTTGACCATTCTGGATGTGCTGCTGCGTGGTCAGGAGTGCACCTTCGCGGGCAAGCACTACCAGGTCGACGGCGTCAAGGGCACGCCGCGTCCTCGGCAGGGTCCGCGTCCGCCGATCTGTAGCGGCGGCGGTGGCCCGAAGATGCTGCGCCTGGCCGCCAAGCATGCCGACATCATCTCGATCGTTCCGGTCACCACCAAGAACGGCAAGGGTCTGCTCTCGGGCATCACCATGTCCAAGACCATCGAGAAGGTGAACCTGATTCGCGAGGCAGCGGGCGATCGGTTCGCCGATATCGAGCTGAACTGGGCCATCACCGCGATCGTCATCACCGACGACCGTGAGAAGACCGCGGAAATGGCCCTTTCCGCGATCGATCGTGGCCTGCACCCGGACCTCGAGGTCGACGTGAAGCTCTCCGTCGAGGAGATTCTCGAATCGCCGTATGTGGCCATCGGCACCTTCGAGGAGATCGCCGAGCAGATCCGTCGGGTGCGGGAGCTCACATCGATGTCTTATGTCGGTGTGTTCCCCACCCAGATGGACGCTTTCGCGCCCGTTATTCCCCTGCTGCGGGATGAGTGAGCCGCTCTTCTCTGTAACATGACTCTGGTTTGAGAACATCTAGCCGATAGCGGTCACCGCGCAGACCGCCACAAAAACTGCAGGCTGGCTCTTATACATAGAGCACCCGCGGGCTATAGCGAGTCGGGGCCTCACAGGTAACAGCGGCGATGTCCGTGTTGCTGCGTGTGCCTCGGAGGAGAAGAAGGAATGGAAGAAACTTTCGACGACTACCTGGACGAAACCGGGAACATCCGTATTCCCGAGGATCACACCCTGGTCGATCACGTCGAGAAGCACACTCGGAACGACGCGAACACCCTGGCCTACCGCTACATCGATTACTCGCGTGAACGTGATGGCGAAGCTCAGGAACTGACGTGGCGTGAATTCGGCGTCCGGCTGCGCGCGGTGGCCGCTCGACTGCAACAGGTGACGAACCCGGGCGACCGGGTCGCGATCCTCGCGCCGCAGGGCCTCGATTACGTGATCTCCTTCTTCGCCGCGATCTACGCGGGCACCATCTCGGTGCCGCTGTTCGACCCCGACGAGCCGGGTCACACCGACCGGCTGCACGCGGTGCTCGGCGACTGTGAGCCATCGGCCATCCTGACCGCGAGCTCCTCCGCGGCCGGAGTGCGCCAGTTCTTCCGCTCGCTGCCCGCCGCTCAGCGCCCGCGCATCATCGCCGTCGACGCGATCCCCGATAGCGTCGGCGAGTCCTGGGTGCGTCCCGATATCGCGATCGATGACATCGCCTACCTGCAGTACACCTCGGGTTCCACCCGGACCCCCGCCGGTGTCGAGATCACCCACCGGGCGGTCGGCACCAACCTGCTGCAGATGGTCGACGCGATCAATCTGGACTGGAACTCACGCGGCGTCACCTGGCTGCCGCTGTTCCACGACATGGGCCTGCTGACGGTGATCCTGCCTGCGGTCGGCGGCAAATTCATCACCATCATGTCGCCGAGTGCGTTCGTGCGTCGCCCGTACCGCTGGATCAAGGAATTGGCCGCGCAGTCCGATGGCGCGGGAACCTTCGCCGCCGCACCGAATTTCGCGTTCGAGCACGCCGCCGCGCGTGGTCTGCCGAAGAACGGCGAGTCTCTCGACCTGTCGAACGTGATCGGCCTTATCAACGGCAGTGAGCCGGTGACGACCTCGTCGATGAAGAAGTTCAACGACGCTTTCGCGCCCTACGGGCTGCCGAAGACCGCGATCAAGCCCTGCTACGGCATGGCGGAGGCGACGCTGTTCGTCTCGGCTACCAAGGCAGAGGACGAAGCCAAGGTTGTCTACGTCGACCGCGACGAGCTCAACGCCGGTCGCATGGTCAAGGTCGAGCAGGGTGCCGAGCGGGCCATCGCCCAGGTGAGCTGCGGTTTCGTGGCACTCTCGCAGTGGGCCGTGATCGTCGACCCCGACGCCATCGATGACGACGCCGGTCGCGAGCTGCCCGATGGCCGGGTCGGTGAGATCTGGCTGCACGGCAACAACATGGGCATCGGCTACTGGGGTCGTCCGGACGAGACATCGGCGACCTTCAAGAACAAGGTCACCCATCGCCTGCCCGAAGGCAGCCATGCCGACGGTTCCGACGACGACTCCAACTGGATGCGCACCGGCGACTACGGCGTGTATCTGGACGGCGAGCTCTACATCACCGGTCGCGTGAAGGACCTGGTGATCGTCGACGGTCGCAACCACTACCCGCAGGACCTCGAGTTCTCCGCGCAGGAGGCGAGCAAGGCACTGCGACCCGGCTTCGTCGCCGCGTTCTCGGTGCCCGCGAATCAGCTGCCCGCCGAGGTCTTCGAGCAGGGTAGCCATTCCGGCCTGCAGTTCGACGCCGACGATGCCTCCGAGCAGCTCGTTATCGTCGGCGAGCGTGGTCCGGGCGCAGGCAAGGCCGACCCGCTGCCCATCGCCGACGCGGTCCGCGGGGCGGTGTCGCAGCGCCACGGTGTGACCGTGCGTGACGTGCTGCTGGTACCCGCGGGTTCGATTCCGCGTACCTCCAGCGGCAAGATCGCCAGGCGCGCCTGCAAGACTGCTTATCTGGAGGGAACGCTCCGTGGTGGTTACACCCAGCAGGCTTTCCCCGATGCTCCGGAAGAAGAGTAATTGCCCGAAGGGGTGATTCGGCGAGCCGACCAGCGATGTTCGGCTTCCGGCTCGTCCCCATGCCCCGCCGCTCGAAACAACACCACTAGCGACTGCTCGCAGGTCGCTCGAAATGGCACCGCTGTAGGTCGCGCGAACGACACCCAGCGTCAATTCGCGGCGCGCCCGGTACGCAGACAGGTAGCTTGAGGAATTGATGGCTGACAACGAGGGCACGCCCACCCAGACGACCGGTATCGCGCGCGCCGAGGCGGACGCGATCGATACTCCCGACGCGGCAGCGCAGGCGCAGTCCGCTGCGCAATCCTCCGCTCCGACGCCGGATCTGTCCGTCGCGGAACTGCGGGAGTGGCTGCGGCGCTGGGTTTCCGACGCGACCGGTCAACCCGTGGAGAACATCACGGTCGACCGGCCGATGGAGGAATTCGGGCTGGCTTCGCGCGATGCCATCGCACTCGGCGGTGACATCGAAGAGCTGACCGGCGTTGTGCTGACCGCGACGGTGGTCTACCAGCATCCGACCATCGCCTCGCTGGCCGATGTCGTCATCAACGGCGAGCCGGAGTTGCCGCAGGAATCCGCCGATGACTCGTACTACACCGGTGGGTACAAGCCGGGCGAGGCGCACGACGTCGCGATCGTCGGTCTGTCCACCCGGCTGCCCGGTGCGGGCGATACCCCCGAGTCGACCTGGGATTTCTTGATCAATCGCGGCGACGGAATCCGGGAGCTACCCGAGGGGCGCTGGGACGAGTTCCGCGGTGAGCCGCTGCTCGCCAAGGCGATCGAGGACGCCAACACCCTCGGTGGCTACCTCGATCAGGACGTGGTGAAGGGCTTCGACGCGGAATTCTTCGCGATGTCGCCGATCGAGGTCGAGCGGGTCGATCCGCAGCAGCGCCTGATGATGGAGCTGACCTGGGAGGCGTTGGAGCATGCCAGGATTCCGGCCAGCGAGCTCAAGGGTGAGCAGGTCGGCATGTTCGTCGGCTCCACTACCAGCGACTTCCAGCTGATCTCGGCGCTCGGGCTCGGCGAACGCGACCCGAATGTGCCGATCTCGGCCGAGGCGTACTCGCTGATGGGCGGCTCCAACGGCATCATCGCCAACCGGGTCTCCTATTTCTTCGACTTCCGTGGTCCCTCGGTCACCGTCGACACCGCGTGCTCGTCCACGGTTGTCGCGGTGCACCAGGCGGTGCGCGCGCTGCGCGAGGGTGACGCCGATGTGGCCCTGGCCGGTGGCGTGAACATGATCCTCGCACCGATGGCCACGCTCGGCTTCGATAACAACGGCGCCGTCGCCAAGAACGGCAGGGTCAAGGCGTTCTCGTCCGACGCGGACGGTTTCGTCCGCTCCGAGGGCGCCGGTCTGGTTGTGCTCAAGCGCCTTGCCGACGCCGAACGCGACGGCGACCGGATCCTCGCGGTGATCAAGGGTTCCGCGGTCAACAATGACGGCAGGTCCAACGGTCTGCTCGCGCCGAACCCGGATGCTCAGGCCGAAGTGCTGCGCCGGGCTTACCGGGACGCGGGCATCGCCCCGTCGACGGTCGACTACATCGAGGCGCACGGCACCGGAACCCAGCTCGGCGACCCGATCGAGGCCGACGCCCTTGCCAGGGTGGTCGGGCGCGGTCGCGATGACGACAAGCCCGCGCTGCTCGGTTCGGCCAAATCCAACTTCGGTCACTTGGAGTCGGGCGCCGGTGCGGCCAGCCTGGCCAAGGTGATCATGGCGTTCCAGCACAATGTGCTGCCGCCGAGCATCAACTACGAGGGCCCGAGCCCGTTTATCCCGTTCGACCAGGCGCACCTGAAGGTCGTCACGGAGCCGACGGAATTCCCGCGCTACAGCGGTACCGCGACCGTCGGCATCTCCGGCTTCGGTTTCGGTGGCACCAACGCGCACGTGGTGCTTCAGGAGTACGTGCCCTCGGGGATCGCGCGGGCCACGGTCGAGGATGTCCTTGACGAAGAGGCAGCCGGGAGCGACGACTCGCAGGTCGCCGGAGCCGACACCGATGAGGTAACCGAGGTTGTCGCCGAGCCGGTTGTGGCAGGCACCGAAACCACAGTGTCCGAGCCGGAATGGTCGACCGAGCGGGCAGAGCCGCTACCGGTGATCCTGGCGGTATCGGCCTACCTTCCCTCGCGCCGCCGCCGCGCCGCCGCCGATCTGGCCGATTGGCTGGAGTCCGACGCGGGTCGCGAGGTACCGCTCGCGGATGTGGCACGGTCGCTTGCCAAGCGCAGCCACAACCGTTCACGCGGCGTGGTGCTCGCCAAGACGCACGATGAGGCGGTCGCGGGCCTGCGTGCCATCGCGGCGAGCAAGCCCGGCGCCGGTGTCTTCACCGCGGACGCTCCCGCCGCCAACGCACCCGTCTGGGTGCTCGCCGGTTTCGGCGCTCAGCACCGCAAGATGGGCAAGCAGCTCTACCTGGAGAACTCGATCTTCCGCGCGGCCGTCGACGAGGTCGACGAGCTGGTGCAGGACGAGGCGGGTTACTCGGTGCGCGAGATGTTCCTGGACGACGAGCAGGACTACAACGTCGGCACCTCGCAGGTCGGCATCTTCACCATCCAGATCGGCCTTGCCGCATTGTTGCGCGCGCACGGTGCCCAACCTCATGCGGTGGTCGGCCATTCGATGGGTGAGGTGGCCGGTGCCTACATCGCCGGCGGTCTGCCGCTCGAGGACGCGGTCCGCGTGATCTGCGCCCGCTCGCGCCTGATGGGCGAGGGCGAGGCAATGATCACCGACGCGGATGTCCGCAATATGGCGCTGGTCGAGCTCAGCGCCGAGGATGTCGAGAAGATGCTCGTCGACTACCCGGAGGTGGAGTGCGCTGTCTATGCCGCGCCGACCAACACGGTGATCGGCGGACCACAAGACCAGGTTGCGGCCATCGTCGCGCAGGTCGAGGCCGCAGGCAAGTTCTCGCGGGTGCTGCAAACCCGAGGCGCGGGGCACACCTCGCAGATGGATCCGCTGCTCGGCGAGCTGGCGGCCGAGCTTGCCGGTATCGAGCCGACCAGATTGACGGCGGGCCTCTACTCGACCGTCGACAAGGAGCAGTTCTACCGCGCGGGCAGCGACCCGGTCCATGACGAGGACTACTGGGTCAAGAACATGCGCCACGCGGTGTACTTCACCAACGCGGTGCGGATGGCGGTGGACACCGGCCACACCACTTTCCTGGAGCTGGCTCCGAATTCCGTTGCGCTGATGCAGGTTCTAGGAACCACCTTCGCGGCAGGCCTGCACGACGCGCAGCTCATCCCGACGCTCAAGCGCAAGGAAGACGAGTCGGCGGGCGTAATCGCCGCGCTGGCGCAGCTTTACGTGCACGGCCACCGTGTCGATCTTCCGTCGCTGTTGCCCATCGGCGAGTACGCCGATATTCCGCGCACCGCTTTCCTGCGCAAGCCGTACTGGCCGAAGGCGCGCATCGCGGCGGGTGGCGGCAATGCCAGGGTGCCCGGTGCGCACGTCGCGCTGCCCGACGGCCGACACGTCTGGGAGGTGCAGGCCTCGGCCGTCACCGACCTGGCCGCGCTGGTGAAAGCCGCTGCGGGACAGGTACTCAGCGACGTCACGCTCGGTGCGTCGATCCCGCACGCAGCGCTGCCGACCGCGGGAACGCTCACCACCACGCTGACACCGCATCTCGGTGGCGCCTCGGTGCAGGTGCATGCCCGCGAGGGTGCGAGTTTCGTGCTGCTGTTCGAGGCGGTCGTCGCCTCCGGCGCGCCGCTGCCCGAACTCGTTGTCGCCGCACCTGTTGCGGGTAACGCGCTCGCGACGACCGGTGATGCGGATATCGAGATCGTCGAAACCTTCGGTGACCGTTGGGATCCGGAAGGCACCCAGACCCTAGAGGAGCGGCTCGCGCTGATCGTCGCCGAGTCGATGGGCTATGCGGTCGAGGATCTGCCGATGGAGATCCCGTTGATGGAGCTCGGCCTCGACTCGCTGATGGCCATGCGTATCAAGAACCGGGTCGAGTACGAATTCGATATCCCGCAGTTGCAGATCCAGGCTGTGCGCGATGCGAACCTGAACGAGGTCGGCAAGGTTCTGCACTACGCCATCGATCATCGTGAAGAGATGCAGGCGATGGCCGAAAAGCAGGCCGCAGGCGAGGAGATCGCGGTCGACGGCGGGTTCGTGGCCGCGGCCCGTGCCGCACTGGAGGCCGGCGATGATCCGGCCGCGGCGGTAGCGAAAGCGACCGGCGGCGAAGAGGTTTCGCAGCTGGATACCGAGAACACCTCGGTGGAGTCCGCGGCCGAGGCGATCGTCACCGAGGCCGAGACGGCCGCTGGCATCACCGGTGCTGCCGCTGGTACGGCGGCACCGGCCCCGATCTCGACCGAGCAGGCCGCCGCGGCCGCGGCGAAGGAAGCGGCGATCGAGCGATCGCTCGATCGCGAGGACACCACTGCGCAGGGTGCGGCCGAGGCCGTCGTCGCGCAGTCGGCTCCGGCCGAGACCGAGTCGGTCTTCGGTGCGCAGCAGTCCACCGACGAGGACGGCGTGCCACCGCGTGATGCCGCCGAGCGGTTGACCTTCGCGACGTGGGCCATCGTGACCGGCAAGTCCGCGGGCGGCATTTTCAACACCCTGCCGATCCTGGAGGAGGAACTCGCCGAGAAGATGGCGACCCGACTCACCGAGCGGGTCAAGGCCGAGGTCACCGTCGACGACGTGCTCGACTGCGAGAGCATCGAGCAACTCGCCGATGTCGTGCGCGGTCTACAGGACAGCGGTGGCGATGTAGATGGATTCGTCCGGCCGTTGCGAGCGCGCGCCGAGGACTCGAATGCGGTGCCGGTCTTCGTATTCCATCCCTCCGGTGGCAACACGCTTGTCTATGAGCCGCTGCTGAAGCGACTGCCGTCCGGCACCCCGATGTACGGCTTCGAGCGCGTCGAGGGTGACATCGTGGAGCGGGCGCGCAAGTACCTGCCCGAACTCCGCAAGATCCAGGGCAATGGCCCGTATGTCCTGTACGGCTGGTCGCTCGGTGCGGTGTTCGCCTTGCAGGTCGCACAGCTGCTGCGGGCCGAGGGCGCCGATGTGCGCGTGGTCGGTCTTATCGACCTGGCCATCCCGACGGAGGGCGAGGACAACAGCCCCGAGGAGCGGGTGCGCCGTGTCGAGCGCTACCAGGCCTTCGCGAAGAAGACCTACGGCGTCGAGGGTGAGCTTCCGCAGGAGCAGTTGGAAGAGCTTGCCGCGGCAGCCGACGACGAGCAGTTCAAGATGATCAGCGATCTGATCAAGATCAGCGGAACCAAGATTCCCGGCGGTGTGCTCGAGCATCAGCGCACCTCGTGGATCGAGGGACGCCACCTTGCCAAGACGAGACCGACCCACTACGACGGTGACGTGGTGCTCTACCTCGCGGATCGCTATCACGACGGCATGATCGAGCTCGAGCCCCGCTACGCCGATCGACGGCCCAACGGTGGTTGGGACGAGTACATTCCCAACCTCGAGGTCGTTCGCATCCCGGGCGACCATCTGCAGATCGTCGACGAACCGCGGATCGGGAAGATCGGGGCCGACCTCACTGCGAAGCTTGCCGTGATTGCCCCGTAGGGGGTGCACCTGAGGAGAGGGGCCAAGTGACCACGACTGCCGAGAAACTCGCCGACCTGCACCGAAGACTCGACTTAGCGCGGGAACCGGCGGGTGAAGTGGGGGTGGCGAAGCGGGCGAAGAAGGGAATCCCGAGCGCACGCGATCGGATCTATATGCTGCTCGATCCGGGCACCTTCGTGGAAATCGGTGCGCTGGTGCGTAAGCCGGGTGACCCGACGGCGCTCTACGGCGACGGTGTCGTCACCGGGCACGGCTTGGTAGAGGGTCGACCGGTCGCGGTGTTCTCGCACGACCAGACCGTGTACGGCGGGTCGGTCGGTGAGATGTTCGGTCGCAAGGTCGCCCACATCATGGAGTACGCGGCGAAGGTCGGCTGCCCCGTCGTCGGCATCAACGACTCCGGCGGCGCTCGCGTTCAAGAGGCCGTGACATCGCTGGCCTGGTATGCCGAGCTCGGCCGACGCCACGAGCCGCTGTCGGGCATGGTGCCGCAGGTCTCGCTGATCCTCGGCAAGTGCGCGGGTGGCGCGGTGTATGCCCCGATCAACACCGACGTGGTGGTCGCGACCGAAGAGGCCTACATGTTCGTCACCGGTCCCGGGGTGATCCGGGAGGTGACCGGTGAGGACGTCAGTCTCGAGGAGCTCGGTGGCGCGAACAGTCAAGCGCAGTACGGCAATATCCATCACGTCGCCAAGGACGAGGTCGCCGCGTTCGACTGGGTGCGCACGTACCTGAGTTTCCTGCCGACGAGCTGCCAGGAGCTGGCGCCGGTGGTGAATCCCGGCATCGAGCCCGAGATCACCGAGAGCGATCGAGAACTGAATTCGATTGTCCCCGACTCGGATAACGCGGCCTACGACATGCACGACATCCTGTTGCGCATCTTCGACGACGGCGACTTCCACGAGGTGGGCGAGCCGACAGGGCGTAATGTCATCACCGGATTCGCCCGTGTCGATGGGCGCAGCGTCGGCGTGGTCGCCAATCAGCCGATGGTGTACGCCGGCGCCCTCGACGCGCGGGCCTCCGACAAGGCCGCCCACTTCGTGCGGATGTGCGACGCGTTCGAGATTCCACTGGTGTTCGTGGTGGATACTCCGGGCTTCCTACCTGGTGTCGAGCAGGAGAAGATCGGCGTTATCAAGCGTGGTGGCCGATTCTTGTTCTCCTACGTGGAGGCCAGCGTTCCGAAGGTCACCGTGGTGATTCGCAAGTCCTACGGCGGCGGGTACGCGGTGATGGGCTCGAAACAGCTCGGCGCGGATGTGAATCTGGCGTGGCCGACCGCACGTATCGCGGTGATGGGCGCGGAGAGTGCGGTCAGCCTGATCGGGCGCAAGCAGATCGCGGCGGCCCCGGAGGAACAGCGGGCGGCCGTGCGCCAGCAGATGATCAACTTCTACAACGCGACCATCGCGACACCGTGGGTCGCCGCCGAGCGCGGCTATATCGACGCGGTCATCGAGCCGTCGTCCACCCGACTGGAGCTACGTCGCGCGCTACGTCTGTTGCGTGACAAGACCCTTGCCCGCAACCCGCGTAAGCATCACCTGCTGCCGCTCTGATCGGTCCGCGATCGGGCCGCACCCTGTTGGAGCGCGGCCCGATTCGCGTTGTGCGACAACAGGTCAGGCGATGGACGCCGATTCGATGACAACGTCGTCGTTCGGCACGTCCTGGTGGCCGCCCTTGGAACCGGTACTGACACCCTCGATCTTGTCGACTACTTCGGTGCCCTCGACGACCTTGCCGAACACCGTGTAGCCCCAGCCCTGCGGGTTCGGAGCGGTGTGGTTGAGGAAGCCGTTGTCCGAGGCGTTCACGAAGAACTGCGCGGTGGCGGAGTGCGGATCATTGGTACGCGCCATCGCGACGGTGTACTTGTCGTTCTTCAGGCCGTTGTTGGCTTCATTCTGGATAGGGGCCTTGACGGACTTCTGCCCCATGCCGGGCTCGAAGCCGCCGCCCTGAATCATGAAGCCGGGGATAACTCGGTGGAAGATGGTGCCGTTGTAATGGCCGGCGTTCACGTACTCCACGAAGTTCGCCACGGTCCCTGGTGCCTTTGCGTCGTCCAGCTCCAGCACGATCTTTCCGAAATTCGTCTCGAGATTCACCTTGGTCATGACCCACACCTTTCCACTGACCCCCCACCAGGTCAGCCATTCGGGGTCTACTTTTTGTTCACGCCGACTTCGCCAAGCCCCCTTCCAGTCGATTCCACCCCATTCTTTCGGCCTTCGTGGGCCCCTATATCCGGTCGGTGACCCGGGCTTTCGCCAGGATGACGCGGCGATTACCGGCGGTCGGCCCAGAAGTTGCTCGGCGGACGGCGCGGCTCATGCGTACGCGGCGCCCGCGCGGACACGCGGGAAGCTAGCATTGCCAACCGTGCCCGACGCCGCTACCGCTGTCTTGACTAAACCGCCTGCCGCGCCCGCGGCCACGCCGAACGATTTCCGCACCGCACGAATAATCGCGCTGGTTGCGGGTGTGCTGGGGGCACTGTTCGCGCTGGCGAGTCCGTTCCTGCCTGTCTCGCAGACGACTGCGGTGCTGAACTGGCCGCAGGACGGCAAGCTCGGCAACGTGCAGGCGCCGCTGATATCCCAGGTGCCCATCGAGCTGAAGGCCACCATTCCGTGCTCCGCCATCGCGGAGCTGCCGGAGCAGGGCGGCATGCTGCTCGCCACCGCGCCGCCGCAGGGCGATCGGGCGGCGCTGGAGGCCATGTTCGTCCGGGTGTCCGACACCGCGGTGGACGTGATCGACCGCAACGCGGTGGTCGCTTCGGCGCAGCGCTCGCAGATGAGTGCGTGTTCGTCGATCACCATCAGCTCCGACATCGACGCCACCAAGGCGACCTTCGACGGCCTGACCGCGATGGTCGAGCGGCCGGCCGAGGGTGGTGGCGCCAAGCAGCTGGTCTCGGTGCCGGTCTCCGGGCAGCTGGCCGGCGATCTGCGGCCGCAGGTGGTCGGTGTCTTCTCCGACCTTCAGGGCGCGGTGCCCGCTGGGTTGTCGTTCGAGATGACCGTCGACACTCGTTTCTCCTCGAGCCCGACCGCGATCAAACTGATCGCGATGATCGCGGCGGTGCTGTGCACCCTGATCGCGCTCGGCGCGCTTGCCAGGCTCGACGGCAGCGACGGCCGCGGCCACCGCCGCTTCCTGCCCGCGAACTGGCTGAAGCCGACCTGGACGGACGGCGCTGTCATCGGCACACTGCTCGTCTGGCATTTCGTCGGGGCGAACACCTCCGACGACGGCTACATCCTGAGCATGGTCCGGGTTGCGCCGCACGCGGGGTATATGGCGAACTACTTCCGCTGGTACGGCGTTCCAGAGGCGCCGTTCGGCTGGTACTACTACGTGATCCAGATCTTCTCCGAGATCTCGACCGCGAGCCCGTGGGTGCGGTTGCCCGCGCTGGTCTGCGCCATCCTCTGCTGGATGGTGATCAGCCGTGAGGTGGTGCCTCGCCTCGGTCGCGGCGTGCGCCTGAGCAAGGTCGCACTGTGGACCGGTGGGCTGGTCTTCCTGACGTTCTGGATGCCGTTCGACAACGGCCTGCGCTCGGAGCCGGTCGTCGCGCTCGGTGCGCTGCTGACCTGGGTGTCGATCGAGCGGGCTATCGCGACCGGTCGATTGCTGCCCGCCGCGATCGCGATTCTGGTCGCCGCGTTCACGCTGGCGGCCGCGCCGACCGGCTTGATGTGTGTGGCGGCCCTGCTTGCCGGTATCCGCCCGCTGGTTCGGATCGTGGTGCGACGACATCGACAGTTCGGCACATTGCCGTTGCTCGCGCCGATAGCCGCGGGCGGCCTGCTGGTGTTGATCGTGGTCTACAGCGATCAGACCTTCGCCGGTATCCAGGAAGCCAACCGGGTCCGTCAGGTCACCGGGCCGAACCTCGCCTGGTACGAGGACTACCTGCGCTACTACTACCTGTTCGTCGAGACCGTCGACGGCTCGCTTCCGCGCCGGTTCGCCTTCCTGCTGATGCTGCTGTGCTTGTTCACCACCATGCTGGTGTTGTTGCGGCGCAGGCAGGTCCCCGGCATCGCGAGCGGCCCGACCTGGCGGCTGATGGGCGTGGTCTTGGGAACCATCTTCTTCATGATGTTCAACCCGACGAAGTGGACACACCACTTCGGCGCCTATGCGGGCATCGCGGGATCACTCGCCGCCGTCACCGCGGTCGCGGTGTCGGCGAGTGCGTTGCGAGCACGGAAGAATCGCGCGATATTCCTGGCCGGGTTGCTCTTCCTACTGGCGATCTCGTTCTCCGGTATCAACGGCTACTGGTACGTCTCGAGCTTCGGTGTGCCGTGGTTCGACAAGCGGATCTCGCTGCACGGCTACCAATCGAACACGCTGATGCTCGTGCTGTTCGGCGCGTCGCTGGCGCTGGTCGCCTGGTACGCGCTGCGGGAGGACTACACCAAACCGCAGCCGTCGGCGAAGTCGGTGCGTGGCAAGCGAATTCGCAAGTTCGCGGCCATCCCACTGACCGTCGTCGCCGCGCTTATGGTCGCCATCGAGGTGCTCTCGCTGGTGAAGGGCGCGTACTCGCAGTACCCGGCCTACTCGCTCGCCCGCTCGAATTTCGACTCACTCGGCGGCAACACCTGCGGTCTGGCCAATGACATTCTGGTGGAATCGGATCCGAACGGCGGCAGGCTGGCGCCGATCGACGACCCGGCCGCTCCGCTGAAGGATCCCAACGACCCGCTCGCGGGAGCGGATCCGGTCGGCTTCGATGCCAACGGCGTTCCGAAGGACCTGTCCGCCGACAGCGTCGAGGTGAAACCGGGTACCGGCAACACCTCCACCCAGTCGGTCGGCGCCGCGTTCGAGAAGGGCCAGAGCGCGGGCACCGGTGGCGGCGAGGGCGCGCTCGGCGTCAACGGCAGCACCGTGGCGCTGCCGTTCGGGCTCGACCCGGCGACCACCCCGATTCTCGGCAGCTACCAGGAGGGCGTGCAGCAGCCATCGCACGTGGTGTCCAGCTGGTATCAGCTGCCCGCCCGTTCGCCGGAGACGCCGCTGGTGGTGATCTCGGCGGCAGGACGCATCCTGTCGATCGACGACACCGGTGACGTCAAGTACGGTCAGTCGCTGACCGTCGACTACGGCAAGCGCCTGCCCGACGGCAGCGTCGAATCGCTCGGCACCTACCTGCCGCGCGACATCGGCCCGTTCCCGTCCTGGCGCAACCTGCGGGTTCCGCTGGACAAGATCGCGCCGGACGCCGACGTGGTGCGGGTCGTCGCCAATGATCCGATCCTGATCGGTGATCAGTGGCTGGCCTTCACCCCGCCGCGGATGCCGAAGTTGCAGTCGCTCAACACCTTTATCGGCTCACAGCAGCCGGTCCTGCTGGACTGGGCGGTCGGCTTGCAGTTCCCGTGCCAGCGCCCGCTCGACCACAAGAACGGTGTCGCCGAGGTGCCCGGCTACCGCATCCTGCCGGACCGCCCGCTTGCCGTCAGCTCCACCAACACCTGGCAGGCCGAGGAATTCGGTGGCCTGCTCGGCTTTGCGCAGATGCTGGCGAAGTCGACGACCGTCCCGACATATATGAAGGACGACTGGGCTCGCGACTGGGGCTCCTTGGAGCGCTACGACCAGTACGACCGCAATGCCACCCCGGCAAAGCTGGAGACCAGCACGACCGACCGTGGTGGCCTGTGGTCGCCGGGGAAGCTGCGAGTGTTCTGATCCACGCATAACGAAAGGCCGTCCGCCGGTTACCCGGTGGACGGCCTTTTTTGACGGGTGGTCAGACCTTCGTCATGCGAAGGCCGAGTTCACGGCGGAGCAATTCCGCCGAGGGGTGGCGGGCCAGTACACGCAGCACCGCCGGTCGTAGTTCTCGTTGCTCGTCGGCAGTGAGCATTCCGACCAGGTCGCGTAGATCCATGTCATCGAAGGCCGCGGTCATGGTGCTCAGATTACGGTTCAACCTCGGGTTCGGGAGGTTTTCGAATTGCCAGTTCTGGGTATAGGCAGCGAAAGGGCAGTCGTTAGGGCGACACGCCGTCATAGCGCGCCCGTGCGGTGAGCACATCATCCATCCGCGCCTCCGCCCACGACTTGATCACCGACAGCACCGGTTGCAAGCTGCGACCCAGGGCGGTTAGTTCGTAGTCGACACGGACGGGCACCTCGGCGGTGATCCGGCGTTCCACGAGGCCGTCGCGTTCGAGGGTGCGCAGGGTTTGGGTGAGCATCTTCGGGCTGACGCCCGCGATCGCCCTGTTGATCTCCGCGTAGCGCCTCGGGCCGTCCGCGAGGGCGATGAGCACCAGGCTCACCCATTTGTCGCTGATCCGGTCGAGCAGTTGGCGGGTAGGGCATTCCGCCACGAAGTCGTCGTACCGCTGTTTGGCCAGCTCCTGGTGTTGCTTCGCCGTTGTTGTCGCCATCGACTTCCCTTGCTGCCTGTTACGCACTCTCAGGTAACTACTACCCAATGGATAGTGCCGAGCCTACGTTGGTCGATGTCCACCAGGAAAGGAACATCATGCGTGCAGCAGTCGTCCGCAAGCCGGGTCGCGAAGCCGTTGTCGAGCTTGCGGAGGTACCGACACCACAGCCGGGGCGCGGGGCAGTGCGGATCAAAGTCGCTGCGGCAGCGGTCAATCCGGTCGATCTGATGGTCCGCGATGGTGTCGGCGGCACGCCGTTCGCCGCGTCGCGTGACCAATGGGGCGTCGGCTGGGATGTCGCGGGCACCATCGACGCCCTCGGCGCCGACGTCACCGAATTCGCACCGGGCCAGGCGGTGATCGGCATCAGTGACCGTCTCGACGTTTCGCTCGGCGCGCAGGCCGACTACATCGTCCTCGAGGCCGGCAATATCGCCCCGGCACCGACGACCGTGAATGCGATTGCCGCCGCGACGATTCCACTCAACGGCCTGACCGCGCTCCAGGCTCTCGCCGCCGTCGGTACGCAGCAGGGGCAATCCCTGCTGATCACGGGCGCGACCGGCGCGGTGGGTGGCTTCGCCGTCGAACTCGCTGCCGCGGAGGGCATCCGGGTGATCGCATCGGCCGCTGCCGCCGACGAGCAAGCGGTGCGCGCACTGGGCGCTACCGACTTCATCCCCCGAGAATCGTCACTGCCCGACGCGGTTCGCGAACTGATTCCCGGCGGCGTCGACACCGCACTCGACGCAGCGGCCCTCGGCCCGCAGACCCTCGCAGCCGTCCGCGCGGGCGGCCGCTTCGTCTCGATCAGCGTCCCGGCCACCCCGATCCCGCTGCGCGGCACCAGGGTTACGACTGTCCTTGTTCATGCTGACCGTGCGCAGCTCGATCGTCTCGTCGCGGCGGTCGACACCGGCAAACTGACCCTGCGGGTCGCCGATACCTACCCGCTGGACGCTGTCGTGGCCGCCCAGCAGCGTCTTGCCGCAGGCGGGCTACGCGGCCGCTTGGTCCTGATCCCTTAGCCGCGCGAGTGGGCACGATCGCAGTAGCTCGAATCGGGGCTGCCGCGGACTCCATGACCACCCCGACCCCGAAGCCGAACCGGCCGCACTCGGAGAGTGCGGCCGGTGTAGGTCAGCGGATGATCAGCGCACCCGAATCGGGTCGGATTTGGCCCAGCCGCTGCGGGATTCGACTGTCACGTCGACGGTGGCGGGGTGGACGTTCGGGTCGTAGGGGGTGAACTTCTCGAGGGAGCCCCAGTCCCTGGACCAGTCGTTGTCGAGGTAGGTGGGGATGGTTTGGGACTTCAGGAGCAGGCCGGTCCAGCCGAGGGGGCCGCCGCCGATATCGTCCTGCCAGGCGTTGGAGGCATCGGAGCCGACGCGGTCGGGCAGGATGCGCCAGTCGGGGACCTCCGCTACGCCGTCGTGGTGGGCGAAGGGGCGCTGGCAGGGGAAGGCTAGGCCGACATGCCAGTCGAGCAGGACCGGATCCTTCGAGCCGACAACTGAATTCAGGGTCGCCAGCTTGGGAAGGCGGGGCGGAGTGAGCGCGAGCCACTGCTTCTGAGTGATGTCGTTGTCCACAGCGACCAGGCGCACCGTATTCGCCTCCAGCGGCAATTGGTCCAGTGGGACACGGAGATTGCGCCACGAGGGGGCCGGGCCGACATCGAGCGGTGCCACCGAACCGAGCTCCTTGACCGTACCGTCCGCGCCGCGCACCCCGTACTCGAGGCGCAGGTCCGCACCGTAGGTGACGACGCCATCCGCGTCGATCGAGCGGATCCGGCCCGCCGCGGTGATGACCAGTACCCGGTAGGCGGGGTCGTTGCGCATGCTGTCGGCCAGGTCGAGGTGATACCACTGGGAGGTCAGCGTGGCCTGCTGCTGGTCGCTCTCCCGATAACTGCCCATAACCGGAGTCCTGGCGGGATCGAGGCCGAACGGCAGTGCCACGGTGCTGCCGTTGATGCCGGTCTGTTCGGTGGTGCCACCGCCGGTGCCCGCTCCGGTTGTCTTGGTGGTCTTGTTCTTCGAATCGGTGTTCACCGAATTGGCGCCGCCCGATACCGTTTCGTCGGCGTCGGCGGTGAGGTCACTCGCTACGCCGTTGGGGGTGAATCCCTTCGATTCCGCCGATAAGCCGCCGCTGGCTGCTTGCAGGTCGCTCGAAACAACGCTGCCTGGAGAACCCGTGATAGGCGACAGCAGCGAGTCGGAGGTGTTCGTCTCGACGAGCACCTCGTTCGCCATCGCGCAGGTATTACCCGAGAGCGAATCCAGATTCGACTTCGCGATGGAGTACGCGGGGTACTGGGTCACCGCGGCCTTGGCCAGCGAGGCCACCTCGAACAGCACCAGCAGCGCCGCGGCGATGGTCAGCGGTGCGGAGGCGAAGCGATCGAAACGTGTTGGGGCGGTGTCGCGGTCCCGACGGTAGGGCTCGCGATAATGCAGCCACACCGCTACGACCAGCGCCACCCCGCTCAGTATCAGGAACAGCGTCGAGATGCCCTTGCCCGCGACAAGCGGCGCCTTGTCCCACCACGGCACGCCGTAACTCGAGACGTACCACCAGCCGTTGGATCCGGTGAAGGTGATCGCAAGCAGGAACAGCACCGCGGAGGCGAACAGCGCCCTGTTGCGCGGTGCGCGAATGCCTTCGCTGCCAACGGCAACCGCGGCCAGCGCGGCCAGCGATCCGGCCAGTCCGGCATAGACACCGAAGTGGTGGGTCCACTTGGTCGGTGTGAACATCATCAACAGCAGTGACGCGAACACGATGCCGAGGATTCGGACCGACGGACCACGCGCGGTACCCGGAATCCGTCCCTTTCGCAGCACCTGCAACACACAGACCAGCAGGCACAGCAGCATGACGAGCACCCCGAAACGCCGCGAAAGCGACCCGTCGGGCGCGAGCATCAACAGCGAATCCCAGCGGGTGCGCTCATCGAACCAAGCCACATTCGGGCCGACGATGGTGCGCACCCTGGTCGCTTCCATGACGGTCGCCAGCGTCTGGTCGGCGAAAACCACTATCAAGACCAAGGTTCCGGCAGCGAGACCGGGAGCGAGCAGAGCCGCGTAACGGAAGAACGCCGCCGGTCTCGATGGGCGATCGGTCGCAGGAACTGCGGTAGTTGGCCGCTCGGCAGCCGCGGCGCCCTCCGTGCCGGTCGAATTCGCGCGGTTGTCGTCGGCCGCGCCGAGGTCGGCTTTGCTGTCGGCGAGGTCTGCGTCGGCATCGGCCCTGCGCACCCCGCCGAGCGTCCCCGCCGCATCCCGCGCTCGCCTGACGATGATCTCCAGCACCGGCCGGGAACCGGCGATCAGCGCGGCGATGCAGATGAGCCCGGTCGGTCCGGCGGCCAGGGAGAACGCGGCGATCAATACCGCGATCGCGGCGGGCAGCAATCGCCCTGTCGCGATCGCACGTTCGATCGAGCACCAGGTCAGCAGCGCGCCCGCGGCGATAAGCGGTTCCGGCCGCAGGCCGTTGTCATAGGGGAGCCAGAAGGCGAGGAATACCAGCCCGGCCGTCCACAGCGCGACCTTGTTGCGCCGCACCCGTGCGCCCAAGCGGGGCAGCACTTCTCGGCTGATCACCAGCCAGCACACCACTCCTGCGATGAGCGCGGGCAGCCGCATCCACGGGCTGGCGTCGGAGACCTTGGTCATCCATGCGAGCACCTCGTAGGACCAGCCGAACGGCGCTTCGGGCACCGCGAACCAGCGGTAGTAATTGGCCATGTATCCGGCGTGCTCGGAGGCGCGCGCCATATTCAGGATGTAGCCGTCGTCGGAGGTATTGGCGCCGATGAAATGCCACAGCACCAGGATGCCGAGCACCGCGCCGTCGGCGACGGTGAACCGCCACCAGTGTGCGGGCAGGAAGCGGCGTGCTCGCCTGCCGTCGGCGTTGTCCAGCAGATGCAGTGCGATAAGCGCGACGATGGTGAGAACCGCCGCGGCGATCATCGCGGTCAGCTTCAGCGGCGACGGTGTCGAGGAGAAGCGCGAGTCGATATCGGCGTGCAACCGTGCGCCGTCGAGTTGCGTGCCGTCCAGATCGGTGAACACGCCGACCATCTGCGGCCGGATGTCCCGTGCCACGGTGTTGCGGAACGGCGTCCCGTCCTTGCGATTCGCGCCGGTGAATTCGGCGGTCGTCGCGGTCGCCGTCGAAGTGACGGTGACCGCGTCACAGCCCGCGATCTCCTCGACCGGGGCCGAAAGCAGCGGAACGTCGCGCAGCACCACCGCAAGCACCCCGTCGGTCACCGAGACGACCAGCCCCTTGGCCGTCGCCTGCCCGGAGCCGTCGGGAATGGTCGAGAGCAGCGTGCCCGACTCGGCGGCCAGCACGGCCGAGCACGGCAGTGTCGCGCTGAGCCGCTGTGGCACATAGGACACCAGCGGCGCCTCGACGCTGCTGGAGCCTGCCTGGGGCCAGTCCAGAGTCGCCTGGTCCTGCCGCACCGGTAAAAGCGGTGTCAGTAGCGCCAGCGCGAATCCGAGAAGCCCGGAGACGAGGGCGATCAGGCGGTTACGGGTGAACGCTCGTGTTGCTCGGTCCGGTCGCACGGGGGTTGATGCTATCTACCGTTGCCTGTGATCCTCACTACCGCAGCGCCCTAACGTCCCAGAGCCAGACGTCGTCGACCCGTGTCGGTGTGGCACCGAGCAGTCGCATCATGGTTGTGCGCAGCACATCGGAGTTCTTCGTCGATGGCAGTACCACCACGTCCGCCTGCCAGAACCGCAGGTCGTCGAGGGCCCAAGCACGCGCGTCGGCATCGATCTCCGGTACGACTCCGGTGTCCTGCGCCTTGACCAGCAGTGCGGTGGTCGCTCTGATCTCCGGTCCGTAGATGCCCTTCTTCGTGGTGCCGGTCGGGCCGACGAAGTATCCGCCCGCGAGTGCGAAGTCGAAGTTCGCATCGACCTGCCAGCGCAGCGCCGCCGCGCCGAACGGTCGCGGTGGCGGCACTATGACCACGGAACCGCCGCTGACGTAGTCGCGTACCGTGCCGTCGGCGAAGAATTCCGGTGTCGGCGCGCGATCGATCACCGGGAGCACGGTCGGTACCAATGGCAGCAGCGCGAATGTCAATGCGGCGAACCAAGCCAGCGGTTTCCAGTCGCTCGCGGACTGCCGCCATGCCGCCACGGCGCGGTCGGTGGCCAGCGCGAGGATGGCCGCGATGGCCGGGATGGCAGCCATGGTGAGCCGTGTTTCCAGCACGCTACTGAGCAGCGGGATATGTTCGGCCCAACGCCACGGCATTTCGAGCCCGGTGGACTGCTTGCCGACCATGGCGACCGCACCCAGCGACAGCACCCCGAACACGGCGATCACGACACCGGCGGCGCGGACCACGCGCGCACGCCACAGCAGTGCGGTGGTCACGGCGAGCAACAGCAGCAGCGGCCAGCCGAAGTAGGCATTCTGCTCGGTATCGTTGATCGCGACGTACTGGCCGGGTGCGAACATGCCGCCGAGCGATTCGGACGGGAACTGCACTATGGCTTTGAGGTCATTGCCCATCGGCCCGTGGTCGATCGAGCGGTAGCTCTGCGGCCCGAAAAATTGCCACCACAGCGGAATCGCGGTGAGCGTCACCGTGATCACCGCCGCCAGCGTGACTGTCGGAACGAGCGTGCGCAACACCCGCGTCCCGGTGCGAGGTCCATGTAGGTAGTACACGACCGCGAACAAGCCGAAGGCGAGCGCGAAGATCAGCAGCGGTTCCTCACCGAGCGCGATCTGCATGGCAACGAGCAGGCCGAGTATTACGGCATCACGAATACGCCTGCGCGGCTTACCTTCTTCTGCGTCGACGCTGGTTATCGCGCGTCGCGCGATGCGAATGAAAAGGCCCGCGATTATTGGAAGCAGCAGCAGCGCGACAAAATTCGGATGCGCGTTGGCATGCGAAATCATCGCAGGCGCGAACCCGCAGAACACGCCGCCGATCGCGGCAGCGAGCCGAGACTCGACAAGCTCGCGGGAAAACAGCCAGTACCAAGCGAAGGCAGTGCCGCTCAACCCGAGCGTGAGCACCAGCACGAACGTGACGGTCGGCCCGAACAACAAGGTGATCGGCGTCAATGGCACCCCGACACCGAACATGGCCGTATTGGCCATCATGTTCACCCCAGCCGGGAAATTCTGTAGATCGGTACCGAGCGGATTCTCCAGGTGGGCCACCGAATGCGCGGTAACCGCGAAGAACCACTCCCACATCGTCTGGTCCTGACCGCTCTTGATCAGATACCCACTCTGCGTATTACGCCACTGCCCCGACAGCACCGTGGCCGCCAACGCGAGATACCCCACAGCAACGACCAGATCGCTCCGCCCGACCCGAACCCACGGTAGCCAACGCCTGGCCACCCGCCGATCCGATAGAGACACTCCGTCCGGTGTCGGTCGCTCTGAAACGACTCCTACAACGTCATGTGTCTCGACCAGCAAAACGAACTACTCCTCCGGATGTCGGAACCAGCCGTCCAAAATACCCAGCCGCCCTGTGAACACCCTGGCAGTCGGCCTCCTGGCGCACTGCCGGATGCCACTGGGACCGCACGCGGCACCGCGCCGACCATCTGACTGAATATTCCGGACGTCCCGGACCACTTACCCATTCCACCCCCAACCCACTCATCCCGCCCGCCCAGCCGACCCACGAGTGCACATGCCTCCCGCAAACAGCGAGTAGCGCCCTCGGCGATGTGTCACTCATCACCAGACGAATGCCTCGGCCGCGGCCGACCGTGGTGATCGGCACGGAGCTATCGCGAGACGCTGTGCCGTCCACCGTCGTGTGCCGCTGGCGTCGACTAACGGTTGACGGTGATGAGGGTGAAGGGGCCGATGTCGGTGGTGGTGAAGTGTGGGTCGCTGAAGAGCTTCTCGGGGAAGGTCACCGTGTAGCGCTTGACGTTGGGGTCGTTGGGGTAGACGTCCTTGGCCAGGCGGAGGGTGTAGTTGTCGCCGTCGCGGCGGAAGAGGAAGGCGTCCGGGGCGCGCCAGGGGGCGGCCGCGAGGGCGTCTTGCAGTTCGCCGGGGGTTTTCAGCTTGCTCCACGCCTCGATGGTTGCGGCGCGACCGGCGAAGTCCGCCAGCGGGTTTGCGTAGTGCGAGGTGAGGGCCTGGAAGCCGAAGTAAGGGTAGAAGGCGAGGAAGCTGGTATCCGCGGTGAGCAGTACGGTGTCCGAGCGTGGCCGCCCGGTCTGCGCGGTGAGCGCCGCGTCGATGTCGCGGTAGTACGACACCGCCGAGGGATTGCGTTGGTCGGCGCGCTTTCCATTGCCGTCGGTGTCGGTGTAGGCGGTGGTGATCTCCGCCGCGAGGATGTGCGGAATGTTCTGTGTGAAGGCCAGTGCGCCGACGGTGGCAACGGCGATCGCCATCAGCCGGAACCGGCCCGGCTCGTTGAGCGCCTGGTACACCGCCCGTGTGCCCTCCACGAAGCCGAACGCGCCCGCCGCGCCGAGCAGCACGAGCAGCACGGGCTCCAAGCGGAACGAGAGCAGCGTGGTCCCGGCCGCGGTGGCCGCCATCGACAGCAGCGACCACAGGTAGATCGCCACCACGCCGATGCCGAGCCCCTGTGCCCGCCGAGACGTCGCGGCCCGCATAACCAGCCACACGGTGCCGACCAGGCAAAATGCGCCGAGCAGCGAGAACTCCGCCATCGGGAACGGCAGCTCGGCGCCGGCTACCGGCAGATAGTGGAAGGCGGTCCCGGAGCTGGCGGTGGTTCCGCTGAGCATCTTCAGCAGGTAGGGCAGGTACACGGTCAGCGCGAGCACTCCGGCGATCGCCGCGATAACGACGAGCCGGACCAGCGGCGCGACCGCCGCTCGCCACGGGCTGGCAGTCGCGGTCGTGGTTCGGTCGGCAGCAGACGGCAACGGATCGCCGCCCGGGGTCTCGGGTGTTCGCTGTGCACGGAAGGCCAGCCAGGCCGCGAGCAGTCCCATCAAGCCGATCGAGAAAGCGGCCAGCGCGAGGTACAGCGTGTAGAAGGTTGCCGCAAGGCCGAGGAACAGGCCCGTGCCGATGACCGCGCCCCAGCCGCCCGCGGTCGTGGCGTCGGATGTGCGCGAGTCCGTGTCCGCGCGCGGCCGGTGCAGCGCGCCCCACGCGAGCACGAGTGCGGGCGGCAGCAGCACCAAGATCGGAGCACCGTAGGCCTCCGGCGAGCCGTACGCCACCGTGATCGCCGTGGTCGCGGCCGTCACGCCGATCGCCAAGTCCGCGCGAATCAGCTTGGACCACAGCACCAGTGAGATCACCGCGGCGACGGCGAGTGATCCGATCGCGTACGGCTTGAAGACCTCCCAGCCGTCCATCCCGAGCACGTTCGCCACCCGCCCACCGATCCAGAACCACCCGGCGGGGTAGAACGGCGGCAGGTCCGCATAGGTCATGTCGTGCAGCGCCGCACTGTCGGTGAGCCGCGTCAGGTACTCGGTACGGAACTCCTGATCCACCGAGACGCCGAACAGATACAGCTTGGTGGCCGCGAGCGGCATGCCGAGGGTGAAGGTGACGAATGTCGAAATCCCCACCCAGGAAAGCAGTTTCGCGGCCAGCGGCCAGCGCCGAAGGCGAATGAGTCCGATCGCCACCGCGATCAGCGCCGCGGCGAGGACCTGACCGACGGTGGTCAACGCCCGAGTCACATTGGACGAGTTGAACGCGGGCCACTGCACCATCGAAAATGCCACCAGCCCAACGGCGGCCACAATAATCGCGACAACCGCCGCGAGTACCGCCTCGCCGAGCCCCGAGCCGACATACCGGGCGATCCGTGCGCCACGGCTCTGTCGCGTTCCGGTGCCTTGTTCCACCACTGCCGTGCTCACTGAACCGCCTCGTTGCCTCGATGCGCTGCCTCACGGTGCGCTGCTTGCCGAGCGGATGGCGCGGTCGAGTCCACGACGGTCGCCGTGCAGCTGGGGCCGCGGCGAGATCGCCGCGCCTCGAAGCGGCCGCCGCACCCTTGTCCGGTTACTCGCATGGCATCTCCAGATTCACTCTGCTCGGCACTGGCGCGGCCGTGCGATCGGCGCCCATGCTGCCAGGTCCGGCTGGCCGATGTGCGCACCGCACGCGGCCGGGCGGCACCCTTTCAACGGATCCGCACCCGCTCCTGGCATCCGCACGAGCTGCGGATCCGAGAACGGGTGCGGGGGAGCCGAGGTGCGGCAGGCAAGCTCAGATGGGGAGCTTGCGGAAGATCGCGCGCGGGATGTGGCGCAGGATCACCATGACGTAGCGGAAGGCGCCGGGCGCCCAGATGAGGTCCTTGCCCTTCTGGGAGGCCGAAACCGCAAGCACCGCAACTTCTTCTTTGTCGACGGTGAGCGGCGCCTCTTTGACACCCGCGGATTCCCACGCTGCCAGGGTGGTCTTGGTTCGCACCTGGCCGGGCCGGATGACCAGCACGCGCGGGCCGAACGGCCGCAGTGCCTCGCCGAGGCCGAGGTAGAAGCCGTCGAGTCCGGCCTTGGTCGAGCCGTAGACGAAGTTCGAGCGCTTCACCCGCTCACCCGCGGCCGAGGACATGGCGATGATCCGCCCGAAGCCCTGCGCCTTCATCTTCTCGCCGACCAGCACGCCGACGGAAACGGCCGCGGTGTAATTGATCTGAGCGATCTGCACGGCCTTGCGCTGGTCCTGCCACAGTTCCTCGGCATTGCCGAGCAGTCCGAAGGCGACGATCGCGACGTCCACGTCGCCACCGTCCCACGCCGCCTCGATCACCTTGGGGTGGCTGTCGGTGTCGAGTCCGTCGAAGTCGATGACCTCGACGCTGCTCGCGCCCGCCGACCGCATCTCGGCCACCGCCGACTCGCGCAGACGATCGCCTGGCAGCACAGCGAGAATGATCCGCGCTGGACTCTTCTTCAGGTACTCGGCGCAGATCGCCAAGCCGATTTCCGAGGTACCGCCCAGCAGCAGGATGGTCTGCGGGTTGCCTACGGCATTAATCACTGAAGCTCCAGCCTTCTCGCCATATCGGACATGAAAACGCCTGTGGGATCGACACTTCGGCGGATCTTGATCCATTCGTCGATCCGCGGGTACATCTTGTGGAAAGCCTCGGCGGTGGTGCGCGAGTCCTTCGCGGTGTACAGCCGCCCGCCGAACTCCATCACGCGCTTGTCGAGCTCGCCGACCAACTCGTTGAGACCCGGCTTGATCGGGAAGTCGACGCAGATGTTCCAGCCCGGCATCGGGAAGCTCAGCGGCGCCTGGTTACCCGGCCCGAACAGCTTGAAAACGTTCAATGCCGAGTACTGGCCCGACGCCTGGATGTCGATGATGATCTTCTTGAATTCCTCGACCGCCTCGGTCGGCACCACGAACTGGTACTGGAGGAATCCGTTGGATCCGTAGCCACGGTTCCACTCCGCGATCATGTCGAGCGGGTGGTAGAACTGCGTCAGATTCTGCACCTTGCCGGTGTAGTTGCCGCCCATCCGGTAGTACGCCTCGCCGATGGACATCAGCGTCACCTTGTTCATGGTCCAGTTCGGGAAGATGTCCGGAACCGTCATGAGCTGGGGTGCGTCGAACTTCAACGGCTTGCGCTGGAGCTTCGCGGGTAGCTCGTCGAGCTTCGCGAGCCGACCGCGGGTGATGGTGGCGCGCCCCAGCTTCGGCATCGGGCTGATCACGTCGAACCACGCGCTCGAGTAGGTGTAGTCGGCTTCGCTGCCGTCGCTGTGCGCCGCGATCGTCTCGTCGAGGGTCGTGGTCTTGACGCCGTCGTTGAGGAAGTACGCGCTCTCGGTGACCACCATCTCGATGGTCGCGCGCAGGATGATGCCGGTGAGGCCGTTGCCGCCGACGGTCGCCCAGAACAGCTTGGCGTTGCGCTTGGGTGTGAGGTGCTGCACCTGCCCGTCGGCGGTGAGCAGATCGATCGAGCGCACGTGGTTGCCGAAGCTGCCCTCGCTGTGGTGGTTCTTGCCATGGATATCGGAGGCGATAGCGCCACCGATCGTCACCTGGCGGGTGCCGGGTAGCACCGGGACCCACAGCCCGAACGGCAGCGCGGCCTTCATCAGCTGATCCAGGCTGACCCCGCCGTCCACATCGACGATATGGGTGTCGCCGTCGATGCGATGGATGCGGTTGAGCGCGGTCATGTCGACGACGAGGCCGCCGGCATTCTGCGCGTGATCGCCGTAGGACCGGCCGAGCCCGCGCGCGATGACACCTCGGCGCAGGTGGGCTGGCTTGCTGTCGTTGTCCTCGGCGACCATGGCTACGGCCTTGGCGATCAGTTCTGGATCGCTCGTCGAGAGAACTTCGGAAGAGGATGGTGCGGTGCGACCCCACCCGGTCAGCGCCCGAGTGCGTGTCGGCAGAGCGAACGCATCATCGGGGGTTGTGCCGGGGTTGATACCGGTGGTGGTGGCGGCCGGAGCTTTCGTGGACATCGGGATAGAGGCTACATGCATGGCCGGACATCCGGTCGGCCTCGCCGAACTCCCCGGTGCGGGAGGCCGCGACTGCGGCCGCCCAAAGCGCTTCCTTACGGACGCGCCGACGGCTCCCGCTACGCTCGTCGCGTGCATGCCGAACCCCACCTCCCGCTTCCGGCCGAGCTGCCGCTGGTCGACGAGCCGGGGGGCACCGAAGTCGACCTGAAGACCCAGATCATCCGTTTCGGCCTCACCGGCGGCCTCTCGGCCGTCGTCGACTACGGGATCTACAGCCTGCTGCTGAACCTGATCGGGCTCCCGGTCAGCGTCGCCAAGTCGATCAGCTTCATCGCGGGCACCACCACCGCATACCTGATCAACCGCCGATGGACCTTCCAGGCGCCCCCGAGCCGCGCCCGCTTCATCGCGGTGGTTGTTCTCTACGCCGTCACCTTCGCCGTCCAAGTCGGCATCAACGCGTTGCTCTACGCCACTCTGTCCGACGAGTGGTGGCGCCAGCCGCTGGCGTTTGTCATCGCCCAGGGCACCGCGACGGTCATCAATTTCGTCGTGCAGCGGGTCGTCATCTTCAAGATTCACTGAGCGTCGCGGCCGGACGCGCAGCGGGATGAGGTCGCCGTGCGCGTACGTATCAGCGGTGGACGAGAGCCTGCGCCGCGACTGCCTCGGCGCGGGATTGTGATTTGGCGCCGAAGTAGTCGCCGCCCTTGGCGCGGACGTTGTCGGTGCCCCACTCGCGTTCTTCTCGGGCGGCGGGCACCAGGTGCGGGATGTGCTTGCGGCAGTGGATGTAGGCCTCTTCGATATCGACGGCGACCCAGCAGGTGCCAACCCGGCCTTTCCGGGGCTCCGGCAGATCGGTGGCCGATCTGCGCAGTGTGCTGTCGTCGACGATCCGGGCCGCGCCGTTGATGTGCAGACCGATCAGATCGCGGACGAAATCGATTAGCAGGATGCCTACGTGGGGGTTCTCCAGGATGTTGCCGAGGCTGGCCATAACGCCGTTGCCGCGGTATTCGGGGTAGACAATCGTGCGTTCGTCGATGACGTGCAGAAAGCCGGGTGCGCCCGCGCGGAAGCTGGCGTCGCATTCTCCATGTTTATCCGCGGTGGCTATGAACGCCATATCCGTTCGCGCGACGAATTCGATCATTGTCGGGGTCAGCCGGTCCAGCACCTGGTCGTCGTAGAAACGTCCGGCTCTGTCCTGCGTGTTGTACCTGTCTTGTAGTTCGCGCTCGCCGTCACTGCCACTCTGTGTACCGGGCATCTGCGCCCCCTCTGGTAGCCGGAGTCCGGCCACTCGGGGTTCGACGCTGAACCGCGATTAAACCGAAATCCAGTCCATCTTAATGGGTTTCACCGGCCAGTTCTACAAAATCCATTTCGAGAATGTCTCGAATGCTCAGTTAGCGCAAGGGTTTCCACATGTTAGCCACAAGCCGACCGGCCGGAATGTCAACCGGACGATCGGCATCGGTGGCCACGGCGGGCGGTTCAGGCCGGTGTCAATGTGACGGGGACACCGTTGAACACCGCATTGCCCGAGGGCACATCGACGACCGAATCATCGGTCAGCACATTGGCGTTGACCCCGGCATGGTCCCTGGCGACCGCCTGTGTGCTGTCGGTGTGGCCCCACCCGTGCGGCAGGCTCACCACCCCGGGCATGATCGCGTCGGTCGGCTCCAGCGGCACCGTCAACGATCCGGCGGCGGACTTCACGATCGCGTGTTCACCGAGGCCGAGCCGTGCAACATCGGCGGGATTGATATGCAACGTGCACTTGTTCGACCCGCTCACCAGGGTCGCGATGTTGTGCATCCAGCTGTTGTTGGACCGCAACTGGCGTCGCCCGATCAACACCACGTCCGGTGCGGCGTCGGTGAGTCTGCCCCGCAGCCTGGCCACATCATCGAGCAGCTGCTGCGGTGCCAGCTCCACCCGTCCGGATGCCGTCCGCAATACCCCTGGCAGCCTCGGCTCCAGCGGACCGAGGTCGATGCCGTGCGGATTGTCCAGCAGAGCTTGCAGATTGAGCGTGCCACCATTCCACTCGCCGTAGGGTCCGAGGCGGAGCATCATGTCGATCCGCTGCTCGGTGCTGTTCGCGCCGACCAGCTCCGGTCGCCGCTGCTGGAGTCCGGCTTTATGCAGCGTGCCCGCGATGACCAGCTCGTCCACCGCGGTGAGCGGATCCGGTCCGTCGGATCCGTCGTGCGGCCTTCCGGTCAGCGCCGCGGCGAGCCGTGCGAGGACACCCGCCTCCGAGGGACGCTCGCCGAGTGGCACCAGCGGTCGCGAATAGCGTGCGTAGTTACGGACCGCGAACTGCAACAGTGCGAAGTCGTAGTGCGGCGACTGCACCGGACGCGGCGGCGGCAGGATCACGTCGGCGTGCCTGGTGGTTTCGTTCAGATACCTATCGACGCTCACCAAGAAGTCCAGCTGCGCGAAGGCCGCGTCCAGCCGGACACCGCTCGGCGCCGACAGCACCGGGTTACCCGCGACCGTGACCACCGCGCGGACCTGCCCCTGGCCTTGGGTCGTGATCTCGTCGGCAAGGGTGGCCACCGGCAGCTCACCCATCGCCTCTGGCAGCTCACGGACCCGGCTGGCCCAGCGGCCGGTGCGGAATGGCTTGGTGCGGGCGATGCCGCCCGCAGCGGCGTTGGCGAACATGGCGCCGCCCGGGGAGTCCAGGTTGCCGGTCAGTACGTTGATCACCTCGACCAGCCACTGCGTCAGGGTGCCGAATTCGGCCGTGCAGGTTCCTATTCGGGCGTACACCGCGGCGGTCGGCGCCGCCGCGAGCTCCTGGGCCAGCCGGACAACGGTCTCGGCGGGCACCCCGGTCCGGGTCGCGACCACCTCCGGGGTGAAGTCCGCGGCGGCCGCGCGCACGTCGTCCAGCCCGGCCACCCCGACACGAATGTCGGTCAAGTCCTGCGCGAACAGCGTGTGGACGATCCCGAACAGTAGATAAGCGTCGCTGCCCGGCCGGATGAACAGATGCTCGTCGGCGAGCTTCGCGGTCCTGGTCACCCGGGGATCGACCACGACGAATCGGCCACCCCGACTGCGCAGCGCCTTCAGCCTGCCGGGGAAATCCGGTGCGGTGCACAGTGATCCGTTCGACTCCAGCGGGTTCGCGCCGAGCATCAGCAGATAGTCGGTGCGATCCAGATCCGGAACGGGCACGGTCAGCGGATCACCGAACATCAGTCCGCTGGCCACCTGCTTGGGCATCTGATCGGCCGTGCTCGCGGAATAGAAGTTCTTGGTTCCCAGCGCGCGGATGAGTATCGGCGCGTACAGCGCGCCCGCCACGGTATGCGCATTCGGGTTGCCCAGATACAGTGCCGCGGATTGGTTTCCGTGCTCGGCCACGATGGCGGGGAATCGTTCGGAGATGAGATCGAATGCCGCTGTCCAGGACGCGGTGCGCCAGGTATCGGTCGCGCGATCCCGGATCATCGGCTCGGTCAGCCGGTCGGGGTCCTCGTCCAGATGTCCGAAGCTCGCACCCTTGGGGCAGATGAAGCCCTTGCTGAACGGATCCTGTCGATCACCGCGGACGGAGGTCACGTGGTCTTCGGGATCGAGGGTGATTTCGAGTCCGCAGACCGCCTCGCACAGTGGGCAGGTGCGCAGCAGCGTGCGGGACGGATCTGTGGTCTGGGCCATACCTCATCATCGCCCGTGACAACGCAGAGTGAAACAGCAATGACCGATAACCGCGGTGCGGTTACCGGTCATGGTGGGCTGGGTAGTGCGGACCCTGCCCTTTATGCAGGTGTCAGCAGGCGACGCTGGTGAGTACGGGCTGCTGCTTGCGCGAGACCGCGGACCGGACGGCCGCGCTGATCGCGACTACCGGCGGGACCCAGCGGGCTTCGTTCGGCGAGATGCTCCAGCAGGCCGAGCCCGTCATCAGCTGGGTCGGCGGCAGCGGGATGCCCTCGCCGTCGGTGTGGATGGTGGCGCCTGCCTCGCGCAGCGCCTCCAGTGCCATCGCGGCCTTGCGGAGGCCGGTGACGAGGTGGATCTCACGCCGCTCGGCTCCCGGGATCTCGATCACCGGGCCGGAAAGAT
Source organism: Nocardia arseniciresistens (assembly GCF_046764875.1). Lineage (NCBI taxonomy): Bacteria > Bacillati > Actinomycetota > Actinomycetes > Mycobacteriales > Nocardiaceae > Nocardia > Nocardia arseniciresistens. The sequence continues at coordinate 283,684 of NZ_JBKORD010000007.1, read as the reverse complement.
TGTTCGCCCGGAGGAACCGCCGCACCTCGGCGGCCAGTTCTCCGCTGACCTCGATGCCCGACAGATCGGCATCCGTGATCAGGCAGATCCCGTTCGTCGTTTCAGCGATCGTCCACCCGCGCTGGATGTAGTCCTGCGCAGCGGCAGTCATTGCTGCCGCTGAGACGGAAGTCGGAAACGTGGTGCGCACTGTCTTTCTCCATTCCCCGATGTACTCGGTCTTGCTGCATTCATGGGGCGTATCGGCGGGGAGTGGCCCGGGCGTTACGGGTTTTCAAAAGATCTTCATGAGTGTCGGGTTCGTCTCATCGGATGCCGATCAGCTATGGCCGGTTTCCTTGCCGTCCCTTGGCTGGTGGCCCCGATGCGGGGAGGATCGCGACATGACCGATGAGTCCAACGGCGTTCCGGTGCCGGATTCGGATGAGTACGAGACCGAATCGCGTTGGATCGCGTGGAAAGAGTCCACTTCCAGGCGGTTCTCGCGCTCGACCGGGACCGAAGAAGAACCTGCCGAGCCCTTCGAAAGTCCGCGCGCTTTCGGCCGATGGAGTGTCGAGGCCGCGCGCGGACTGCTCGACGTGCAGTTCCACCGCCCGGCGACCAGGACGTTGTTGCCGCTGGCCTACATGCTCGGCCTTACCTTCGCTATCGCGCTGCCGATCGCGCTGACAGTGCTTATGTGGCGAGTCGACGTGGTACTCGGTGTGCTCGCGGCGCTGGTTGCGGTGCCGCTCGGGCTGACCATCGCGGCGGTGGTCCGGCTGCTGCTGGAGTTCCTTGTGAACGCGTCGCGGTTGGCGACAAGGGTCGAGCACATCAGCGAGCTCGCCGATGATCTCTTCCAGGCGCTTTCGGATGTCGCGGAGCCGGTCAATCAGCTTTCCGAGGACGTCCGTGCGGTGCAGTTCTGGCGCTTCCGCAAGGGCGGTTCGCGCAAATAGGAACTAGACGGAATTGCCGCATCCGTTGGTACTTGAACCTGTTCGTCGCACCTGCGCCATCGTCGTATCTGTGACGTCAACGGTGTTATCTGTGAGTTTCATTGTGAAACAATGCTGTTCGGATGTCCGATTCCGACGACGGCATCTCAGGTAGGGAGCGTCGAACTCGCGCTCACGGGAGGTTCGCGGGTCGTGATGACGCACGCACGAGGGGGAAGCATGGCTTTACCGCACGGCACCACCGGTTCGACCATGCCGCGCCGGCAACTCGGCCGTCACCTGCGCGATCTGCGCAATCGAGCCAGGATGACGACCAGGATCGCCGCCCAGCAGCTCGAGTGGTCCGAGGCCAAGATCTGGCGAATCGAGACCGGCCAGACCTCATTGCGCAGCCTGGACGTCGAGGCCATGTGCAAGATTTATGGTGCGCCGAACGAACTCGTTGATCCGTTGACCGCGTTGGCAAGGGAAACCAAGGCGCGGGGCTGGTGGACCGGGTACAGCGACGTGATCAACGAGGGCTTCGAGGTGTACATCGGGTTGGAGGAAGCCGCCAGGCAGCTGTCCACCTTCGAGAACGAGCTGGTTCCCGGCCTCCTGCAAACCGAGTCCTATGCGCGCGCGGTGCTCGCGGCGGGCCGCCCCGAGGCGACGGATGCCGAGATCGAGCGCCGGGTGCAATTGCGAATGGCCAGGCAAGCGTTGGTGACTCGCGGTGATTCGCCGCTACAGCTCGACGTGGTGATCAGTGAGTCGTTGCTCTGGCATCGTGTCGGCGGTGCCGAGGTGACCGCCGAGCAGCTCGAGCACCTGCGGCGGATGTGTGATCTGCCCAATGTGCGAATCCGGGTGGTCGCCTCGGATTCCGGCTATCACGACGGCATGGACGCGGGCCGTTTCGTGCTGCTCGATTTCGCCGAGGGTGGCGTCGACGAGCTGACCGAACCGTCGGTCGTCTACATCGAGTCGTTCACCGGACCGATCTACCTCGACAAGGATCACGAAACAGAGCGATACCGAAAGGCTTTCGCGAACGCCAAGACGACGGCGTCGGACGGTAGGGCCGCCATCGAGGATGCGCGCGCCGGGTTGTGAGCGGTCGCGCCGCGTTGTGACCGTGCTGCCTACGTGCAGCGTGGGCTGCCGTCCCAGGTGTTCTCGAGTATCGCCCGATGCGTCGGCAGCGCATGTTCGTAGACCTCGCGGCCCTTATCGGTGAGGCAGACGAAAATCGCGCGGCGGTCTTCGGCGCACATGGTGCGCGACACCAGCCCATCGCGTTCCAGCCGGGCGACGGCACGCGAAAGCGCGCTCTGGCTCAGATAGATGTCATTGGCGAGATCGCTCATCCGGTAGTTGCCGCATTGGGCATCGATCAACCGGTCCAGCGTCTCGAACTCGCTGAGTCCGATCTCATGCTGCCCCTGTAGCGCTTTTTCGAGTGCGCAACTTACCGCCGCATGCCGGTCGAGCAGCTCACGCCACTCGCCAACCAGCCCGGTCGGCGCGACGGTGCGCCGGGCTGCGTCTGGAGTCGACACGTTCGACATGCGGCCCATCTTAATGGTCCCGACACATTAATGCAAGTGCATTTAATGCGCCCGCATTTAATATGCCATGCCTTCCTGCCCGAGTGACCGCTACGAGAAAGGGGGAGCGGCCGTGTCCTTGGGTGAGCGGACGTAGGTCAGCGGCCTACCGTCGCGGCCGACCGTCGGCCATTCGATGCCGAGCTGGGGGTCGAATGCATCGATGTCCCTGTCGAATTCGGGGGTGTACTCCAGCGAGCACAGATAGGTGACGGTGGACCGATCCTCGAGCGAGAGGATCGCGTGGCCGAGTCCCTCGGACAGGAACATCGAGCGCCGCTCGACGTCGTCGAGCACCACGCTGTCCCAGCGTCCGTAGGTGGGCGAGCCTTGGCGCAGGTCGACGACGACGTCGAGGAACGCACCGCGCACACAGGTGACGTATTTCGCCTGGCCGGGCGGGTCTTCGGTGTAGTGGATGCCGCGCAGCACGCCCGCGGCGGAGACCGAGCAGTTGGCCTGTCGCAGATCGAACGGCCGCCCGGTCACCTTCTCGAATTCCGACGCCTTGAACGATTCGAGGAACATGCCACGGTCGTCGCCGAACTGGCGCGGGGTGATCACCCAGGCGCCGGGCACCGCGAGTTCACGGAACTCCATACTCACCAATTCCGTCCGCGCTCGAGCAGATCGAGCAGGTAGTCGCCGTAGCCGGAACGGACCATCGGTTCGGCCGTCGCGCGCAGCTGTTCGTCGTCGATGAAGCCCATCCGCCACGCGACCTCTTCCGGCACGCCGATCTTCAGGCCCTGCCGTTGTTCGATGGTGCGGACGTAGTTGGCGGCGTCGAGCAGCGAGTCGAAGGTGCCGGTGTCCAACCACGCGGTGCCGCGGGCCAGTACGTCGACCTGGAGCCGATCCTGTTCCAGGTAGGCCCTGTTGATATCGGTGATCTCGTATTCGCCGCGCGCGGAGGGGCGTAGCCCACGCGCGACCTCGACCACGTCGTTGTCATAGAAATACAGCCCGGGGATCGCGTAGTTGGACCGCGGCTTCTTCGGCTTCTCCTCGATCGATACCGCAAGACCGTCGGTGAATTCGACGACGCCGTACGCGGTCGGGTCCGACACCCAGTAGGCGAAGACCGCGCCGCCTTCGATCCCCGCGAACCGGTTCAGGCTGGTGCCGAGGCCGGGGCCGTGGAAGATGTTGTCGCCCAGCACCAGTGCCGCGCTGTCGGTGCCGATGTGGTCGGCGCCGAGTACGAATGCCGTGGCAAGCCCATCGGGCTCCTGCTGGACGACGTAGCTGAGCGAGATGCCGAACTGGCTGCCGTCGCCGAGCAGCCTGCCGAAGGCGTCGGCGTCCTCCGGGGTGGTGATCACGAGTATGTCGGTGATGCCCGCGAGCATCAGCGTGGACAGCGGGTAATACACCATCGGTTTGTCGTAGACCGGGACCAGCTGCTTGCTCACCCCGCGCGTGATCGGGTGCAGCCGGGAACCGGTGCCGCCCGCCAAAATGATTCCGCGCATGAGGAGGAGTCTGCCAGTTTCACCCTGCCCGGATTCGGGGAGGTTCCGACTTGCCCACAAATTGATCACGAACGTTTGGCGCATGGGCGCGCCGGGACATTGCTGTTGCGTACGTCACGTTCACGTGATGTTCTGAAATATCATTGTGTGAGATGTCAGCGTCGACAACTCGCCCGCCAGCACCTTCGGCCGGGCTCGGCGCGCCAGTTGTGAGGTAGGTGCGCGATGTCCGCTAGCAGTGTCGGCGAGCCCGGTGTCGTGATGAATCCGGATGGTCCGAGCGCGCACTCCCGGGTGTTGTTGGCAACGTGCCTCGGCGTGCTGCGGCCCGCCTTGCGGGCCGCTCCGATCACCCGCGTGACCATCCCCATCGGCGCGGCCGCGATCGACACATTGGCGCGGTTGCGCCCCGAGCCACGCGGCATCGACCGGGAACAGGTGAAGCTGAACGGTTTCCGGATGGAGGTCATCCGCCCTTCCGGCGGCTCGCGTGCGCTTCGGCACGGCGCTGTGCTGTACATGCACGGCGGCGGGTTCGCCGTCTGTGGACTGCGCACCCATCGTCCCGTCGCGGCAAGTCTGGCCAGGCGTACCGGACTGCCCGTGGTGAATGTGGACTATCGCCAGTTGCCCGCGCAGAGCATTACGCAATCGGTCGAGGACTGCCTGAGCGCCTACCGCTGGCTGCTGCGGCACGGCGCGGACCCGGGGCGGATCGTCTTCGCGGGTGATTCGGCGGGCGGTTACCTGGCCTTCGCGACGGCACTGCGCGCGATCGAGCTCGGACTGCCGAGCCCCGCGGGCCTGATCGGGCTGAGCCCTCTGCTCGACCTCGACTATGCCGCCAAGCGGGACTACATCAACGCGGCGCGTGATCCGTATATACCGCTGTCCGCGCTCGCCGCGGTCGTGCGGATCGGCGCCGAGGTGGACCGCCGCCTCGATCCGATGCTCTCGCCGGTCAATGGCGCGTTGGCGAGCCTGCCGCCGGTGCTGCTGATCGCGGCCGAGGACGAAATACTGCGCTACGACTGCGAACTGATGGCGCGGCGGCTCACCGCGGCGGGCGTGCCGAACTCACTCGAGCTCTGGCGCGGTCAGGTGCACGCGTTCATGAGCATCTTCCCGAACCTCCCCGAGGGCAGGGCGGCGCTGGCGAGGGTCTCCCGGTTCGTGCGGGCTCGCCTCGAACAACCCGAGCAGGCTCGGACGGCCTGATCACGGTCGGCCGGACGAGTCGAACCCCGTCCCGGAATTTTCCGGGGCGGGGTTCTTTTTCGGGCCGCGCTGGGTGTGGCTGGACCGCAAAGCATTCCGCACCGACAAGTAGGCGCGCTTCCACTCGGTACTATTTCAGCGACGGTATGGGTGAGATTGCAAATTATCAGTAATGGTGCGTCTCTGAGCCATTCACCATTTGTTCATCTAATCGGGAGTCCGGCTCGGGCCGCGATTTCGGCGGCAAATGCTCGCATCCCATCGGGTCTGGAGGCCGGGCGTGGCAACTCAGTCCAACGGACGAAGACCCCGCACGGCCGGCAGCCGCGCGGGGTCTTCCGGCCCGTTGTTCAGTCTTACTTGGCCGGAGCCGGAGCGGCGGGCAACGGCTGGTTGATGGTGGTGAAGTACTGGATCACCGCACCGATCGCCACCGGGGCGGTGACGAGGATCTGACCCGCAAAGACGCCGACGGCGCCGACAAGGGCGATGCCGCCGATGCAGCCGACGACGGCCGCGGGCAGGAACGGCCCGAACAGACCGATAAGGGTGGCCGAGGCGACGGTCGCGCCGACGATGCCGCCGAGCACGCAGCCGACGGCCGCACCGCCGAGGCCGCCGACGAGAGTGCCGATGGTGGCGCCCATGGAGATGGTGCTGGTCAGCCGGGTCCAGGCGGCCACCTCACGGTCGTAATCGTTCTTCCAGGGCGCCTTGTCCTCATACGGCAGCGCAACCGGCTTGTAGACCGCCTGGGCCGGATCGAGCTGCGGCGTGAGAGTCGCTGTGCGGCCGGCGATTTCGGCGGCGATCGGGAACTCGAACTCGTCGACGCGGAACTTCAGCGGGGTACCCGCGACCACGGTGCCGTCGGCGGCCTTGATCTTCAGTGCGTCATCTTCGACAACGAGCGAACCGGCATCGGTCGTCACGATCGACTGGGTATCGGTGGCGTTAGCGGTGAAATTGATCGGGGCGGCGGCAGCCGGGACTGCCGGGGCCGCGTTGACGGTGCCTGCCGCGACGCCCATGGCGGCGATCAGCAGTGCCGACGTAGCGGCGAATTTCCTCATCAGCATGTTGTTAGGACCTCAAGGTTTAAAGCGTTCGAAGGGGACTAGACGATCGAAATCTAGACCAGCTAACGATTGGTGAACCACTTGTGACCATTAATTCAAATTCTGTTCACCATTAAGATCAGCGGCTTGGTGAGCTCTCAGAAATAAGCACGCCGACAAGGGTTTATGACGAGAAACCGAACTGGTCGTTACTCGCCTCGTCCAGTCGATGAGATCAAGATCACATCGCGGAAAAGCCTCCCAGTGGTGCGAAGGACCCTCGGCCGCCGACGGGCTCACCGGTGGACGTAGTGTCATGGAGTGCGATTGCTCGTAACCGGCGGCGCCGGATTCATCGGTGCGAATTTCGTCCGACAGACTCTGGCCGAGCGCCCCGACACGACCGTAACCGTCCTCGACGCCCTGACCTACGCGGGTAATCGGGCCTCGCTGGCTCCGGTGGCCGACCGAATCGACTTCGTGCACGGCGATATCGCCGATCTGGACCTCGTCGACGAGCTCGTCAGCGGTGTCGACGCCGTCGTCCACTTCGCGGCCGAATCGCACAACGACAACTCCCTCGCCGATCCGTGGCCGTTCGTGCAGACCAACATCGTCGGCACCTACTCGCTGCTGCAAGCGGTGCGCCGTCATGACGTGCGCTACCACCACGTCTCCACCGATGAGGTCTACGGCGACCTGACGCCCGAGGCCGCCGCGTTCGACGAGACAACGGCCTATAACCCGTCGAGCCCCTATTCGGCGACCAAGGCCTCCAGTGATCTGCTGGTGCGTGCCTGGACTCGTTCGTTCGGCGTCCGGTCCACGATCTCCAACTGCAGCAACAACTATGGGCCGTATCAGCACGTGGAGAAGTTCATCCCGCGGCAGATCACCAACCTCATCGACGGTGTCCGCCCCCGGCTCTACGGCGCGGGCCATCAGGTGCGCGACTGGATTCATGTGGACGACCACAACCGGGCGGTGCTGGACATCCTCGACCGGGGCAGGATCGGCCAGACCTATCTGATCGGCGCCGACGGCGAACTCGACAACAAGTCGGTGGTGCGGTTGATCCTGGAGGCATTCGACCGCGACCCCGACGATTTCGACCACGTCACCGACCGGGCAGGTCACGACCAGCGCTACGCGATCGACGCGTCGCTGCTCCGATCCGAACTCGGCTGGACCCCGCGCTACTCCGACTTCCGTTCCGGGCTTGCCGCGACCATCGAGTGGTACCGCGACAACGAATCGTGGTGGCGCCCGCACAAGGCGCTCACCGAGCGCGCCTACGCCGACGCGGGGGAAACCGAGATCAGCACCACGCACTGACCCGAGACGCGAAACTAGCCCCAGACGATGGAGTAGTACTTCCACAGTGCGGCGATCAGTGCGACCGCGGTGGCCGCGACGATGGTAATCGCCGGACCGCGAGTCGGGGTCTTGCCATCGGAGTCGGTGAGCCGCAATGGCATCCACCGCAGCAGCACGGCGAGCCCGATGATCGCCAGCGGGACGAAGTAGCGCCCCTGCACGCCGTCGATCATGTAGTAGCCGACCGGTGTGAAGGACATGTAGAGCGTCACATAGATCATCGCGACGCTGGCGGCCACCGTGAGCGCGACGATCAGGGTGCGCCGGAATGTCGCGGTGGCCTGGTTCATCCGATCCCCGATACCGACGCTCACCGCGAAGGCGAGCAGACAGGCCAGCATCGAAACGGCGGGGACGTCGATGTAGGAGAAGCCGAGCTCACCGAAGAACTGACTGAACCAGCGCCCGTCACGCAGCGCGATGCTTTCGCCGAAGACGTTCACGAAATGCAGTGGATCGGAGAGGATTCCGTTCAGCTGTTCGCCCGGCTTCACCGAATTCCATTGGTGCTGCGGGCGCATCAGGCCCATGCCGTCCCCGGTAGGTGCCGCGACCTTCATCCAGGCCGCGAAGACCAGACCACCGGCCGCGGCGAAGCCCAACGGGATCCAGCGCCGCCAGCCCGCGTCGGACCACGAGCCGCCACGTTCGGTGCTATTTCGAGCGACCTGCAAGCAGTCGCTAGCGGTGTTGTTTCGAGCGACCTGCAAGCAGTCGCTAGCGGTGTTGTTTCGAGCGACCTGCAAGCAGTCGCTAGCGGTGCGGGAGAACCCGAACCGATGTATCGGAATCACCACGATGAGCATCGCGAGCAGCACATAGGTCGGCTTGCTTATCGGCAGCAGGATGGTTGCGCTCAGCAGTGCCGCCGTCTCGATCCGCCCGAGCCGGTCGCCGATGAACAGCGCCTTGACCAACAGCGCCGAGACCATGATGGCCAGCGCGTTGGTCAACGTGTCCGCGGTGACCGTGCCGGACTGGAACACCGCGATCGGCAGCGCCGCGACGGTGAACGCCAGCCACTGGACGCGATGCTTACGCAGCGCCCACAGGCCGACTCCGACGACCGCGAGGTAGGTGAGCAGTCCGGCGAGCCTGGTAAGCAGAATCATGCCGCCGACGTTCAGGCCGAACAGTTCGGCCAGCCGAATGCCAACGGAGGCAGGGATATACGGCACCGGTGAGTAGGCGGCGGTATTGGTGAACCAGACCTGGTCGGTAGCCGAGGAGACCGCGGCGCCACCGAGTCGGTCGTAGCCGTCGGGATCGCCGACCATCTCGTCCGGCTCTTCCGGGTTGGTGGTGTAGTCGTTGAGGGCGTAGCCCATCAGGGCGGTGATGCTGACGGGCACCTCTCCGCCGTAGGCGATGCCGCGGTCGTCCTTGATTCGCTCGGGCAGGAAGCCGCCGTGCGCGACCTGATACGCCCTGCCGAACTGGGTGATCTCGTCATGGCCCCAGAACGGCGGAGTCACCACGGCGAACAGCGCTCCGAAGAGGGTCGCCAGGATGGTGAACGCGACAGTCGCGGCGCCGAAGCGGGTCACGATGCGCTGCGCCAGTCGACCGACCGTGCCGCGCGACGTGCGTCTCGACTCGGCGGCCTCGGGCGAGTTCGGTTGTGCTGCATCGTTATCCGAGGCAGCGGGCTGATCGAGGGTCGGTGCCGGACTCGGCCCGTTGCCCGTTGGCGTCGTCTCTTCGCCGGAGTCCGTCGTGGTCCGGTCGGCCGATGTGGTCAACGGTCGGTACCGTTCGGGCGCGGACCGTCCGCGCTGACGGCGGAATAACGCAGGTAGACCAGCCGCGACGCCTCGTGCCTCGAGCGTCGGATGCCGTCGAGGATCAGGCCGGCTGTCCATGCCAGGCCGCCGAGCAGCAGCAGGGTGAAGCCGAGGAACAGCGTCGGGAAGCGCGGCACCGAGCCGGTGTTGTAGAACTCGACCACTATCGGGATGGTCAGGATGATCGAGACCAGAAAGCTCAGCGTGCCGAAAAGGCCGTAGAACGCGACGGGTCGCTCGTGCCTTGCCAATCCGATGATCAGCGCGAGGATCTTGAACCCGTCATGATAGGTCCGCAGCTTGCTTTCGCTGCCGGCGGGCCGATCGCGGAACCCGACGGGGACGGCGGTTCGCGGTACCCGCAGATGCAGCGAATGCACCGTCAGTTCGGTCTCGATCTCGAATTCCCGCGACACCGCGGGGAAGCTCTTCACGAACCGGCGCGAGAACACCCGGAATCCGCTGAGCATGTCTTCGACGTTCTCGCCGAACACCTTTCCGACAACGCCGTTGAGCACCTTGTTGCCGGTCTCGTGGCCGGAGCGGTATGCCGAGGCGTCCGCGTCTTCCTGCCTGCGGACACCGAGCACGTGGTCGTACGGTCCGTCGAGCAGCGTCTTGATCATCAGCGGCGCTGCCGATGCCTCATAGGTGTCGTCGCCGTCGATCATCAGATAGACATCGGCCTCGATGTCGGCGAAGGCCCGCCGCACCACATTGCCCTTGCCTTTGGTGTGTTCGGCACGCACGATCGCACCGGCGGCGCGAGCCCGCTCTGCGGTCTCGTCGGTACTCAGGTTGTCGTACACATAGACGACAATTCCTGGCACGGCGGCCTGTAGGTCGGCGACGACCTTGGCGACCGAAGCCTCTTCGTTGTGGCACGGGACCACGGCGGCGATACGAAGCTCGGTGGAATCCACCCGGGTCAATCCTCGAGGTCGGCGGTGTGAATAGGAACACCGGGAGGGTACAGGGCTGTGCGGCGCCGCGCTTACTCGGTAAGGGTCTGCGGGCGGTCGATTAACCGAGCCTAATAGCTCGGGTGACGGCGCGGCGGCAGCCCATTGGGGTACCGTCGCCCGGTGCCCTACCCCGAGCAACCCGTGTCTGTGCCCGAGCGGTCCGGCTCGGTATCACCGACGCCGACCGCCGAGCCGCTTGCCGCGAGAGTGCTCGGTGCGCTGCGACGTGGTGGGGCATTCCTGGTGGTCGGTGCGATCGGGTTCCTTGTCGACGCGGGCACCTACAACCTGCTCGTGTTCTGGGGTGGCGAGGGGGTTCTGTATCACTTCCCGTTGCCCGCCAAGATCATCGCGATTGTCGTGGCAACCGTTGTCACCTACTTCGGCAACAAGTGGTGGACCTTCGCGCACAAGAAGACCGACAACCCCGGCCGTGAATATCTGCTCTACGCGTTGTTCAATGTGGTCGCCATCGGCTTACAGCTGGGTTGTCTCGGTTTTTCCCGTTACGTGCTCGATCTGTCGACGCCACTGTCGGACAATATTTCCGGCACCCTCATCGGTCAGATCGTCGCGGTCGTTTTCCGCTATTGGGCTTATGACAAATTCGTATTCGTCGGTCGTCCGGCGAACGACGAGCAACAAAAATAATCGCGGCGCTCTGGTCACTGAGCAGGCATGGGCCGAGGTCGGTTGATATCCTCGCACCCGCCGCGAACGGCATCCAGGGGCTGTCTGTCCCGTCGGCACAATAAAGATTTCGAGGACTTCATGGATCAGTCGGCTACCCAGGCCGTTACCGAGACGAACGATCGACCTTCGGCCGCTGCGGCGCCGGCCTCGCTGCGCGCCGACCATCGGGCGCCCGATCGTCTGCTGCTGCAGCGCGGCATCTTCACGGGGCCGTCGGCGAAGGTGAGTGACGAGCTGTATGCCGTCGTCAAGGGCCGCGCGCATCGGGAACGGCTTTCGCTACGGCTGGACAAGGGCGCGACCGCGCACACCAATACCTACTTCGGTCGGTTCTCCGCCAGCTACTGGCAGCGCTGGACCACCGTTACCGAGGTGCGGGCGACGATGGTGCTCGATGTGGTCGCGAAGGCAAAGGTCAGGGTGGTCGCCTCCGATATCGCCGGGCACCGCCGGATCATCGAGACCGCCGAGATCACCGCGAGCGGGCCGCTGACGCTGAGCGCGCCGCTGGATCAGTACGTCGACGGTGGCGCGCTGTGGCTCGAGTTCGATGCGGTCGGAGGCGACCTCGGGATCACAGAGCTCACCTGGACCTCGGTGGCGCCGGACCATATGCGGCCGGTGGCGATCGCGATCTGCACCTTCAACCGTGCCGAGGACTGTGCCAACACGGTGGCCGCGCTGGCCTCCGACCCGACCGTGCTCGCCGCGATCGACGCGGTGTACGTGGTCGACCAGGGTACCGATCTGGTGGAGAACCGCCCGCTGTTCCAGGACACTCTCCCGGTCTTCGGCGACAAGCTGCGCTACATCCGGCAACCGAATCTCGGTGGCGCCGGCGGTTTCACCCGCGGCCTCTACGAGGTGTCCGCGATCAACGAGCACGCCGATGTGATCCTGATGGACGATGACATCCTGTGCGAGCCGGAAACGGTGTTGCGGCTCAACGCATTCGCCAATATGACGGTGGAGCCGACGTTGGTCGGCGCGCAGATGCTGTTCCTGCTGAACCCCGACTATCTCAACGTCGGGGCCGAAGAGGTGCACCTGCACGAGCTCAAGCACGGGCAGAAGGTGCCCAAGGCGCTGCGCAACACCAGCATGCTCAAGCGCAATCAGGAGCGGCGCGTCGACGCGGGCTACAACGCCTGGTGGACCTGCCTGATCCCGGCCGAAGTCGTCGCCAAGATCGGCTTGCCCATCCCGATCTTCTTCCAGTGGGATGACGTCGAATACGGCGTGCGAGCCCGGGAGAACGGGTTCGTCACCGTCACCCTGCCCAACGCCGCGGTGTGGCACGCCGACTTCTACTGGAAGGACTACGACGACTGGGCGCGCTACTTCAGCACGCGCAACTCCCTCATCGTCGGGTCGCTGCACACCGATCTCGACGCGAAGGCCATCACCCGTCAGCTGTTCCGCAGCATGGCCGAACACCTGGTTGCCATGCAATATGGCCTGGTGCACACCACCTTGCAGGGCATCGAGGATTTCCTCGAGGGCCCGAAGGTGTTGCGCGACGGCGGAATCGACGCACTTGCCGCCGCCCGCACCAGCCGCGGCGACTACCCGGAGACGGCCAAACACGCGGCCGCGACTCCGCCGGTCCGCTCCGGCGATATCCAATTGCGCAGGGCCGGCGGTGAACCGAGCCGTGTGACCGCCGTGCTCATCAAGCGTGCCATCGGCCAGTGGACCGGCCGCACCCAGCACGGCCTGATCGGCGTCACCCGCGAGGACGCCCACTGGTGGCACGTCGCGCTGTTCGACCATGTCGTGGTCACCGATGCCTCGCAGTCCGGCGTCCGAATCCGTCAGCGCGACAAAGCAAGGGCCCGCGCCTTGCTGGTGCGCACCCTGCGCGTGCTTCGCCGCCTGCGTCGTGAACTGCCGACCGTGCAGAAGCAGTACCGCGCCGCGGTGCCGGAACTGACCAGCCGCGCCAACTGGGAGCGCCTGTACGGCATCGAGCCGAAATAGGTTCCCGCACAACGACAGACGAGCCGCACCCGCAGACGTGGGTGCGGCTCGTCTGTGCACAGTGCCGCCGGAGACACGGTTCGGACGAAGAGCGCGAGCCGCACCTGCCGGTGGCCTTGCCGCGGCGGCGCGACGCTCGGGTGCTGTCCTAGAGGAACAGGTCGGTGGTCAGCTCGCCGTCGCCGGGGACGACGCGGTACCTGTCGAGGTCGGTGATGCCGTGGGTGGCGAGGACTTCGTCGTCGAGGAAGAAATTGCCGGTGGTCTCCTTCGAGGGGGAAGTGAGGACCAGGTAGGCGGCATCGGCGTAGATGTCCGGGGTGCGGGAGGTCGCGATCATTTCCTCGCCACCGAGCAGGTTCTTCACCGCGGCGGTTGCGATGGTTGTGCGCGGCCACAGGGAGTTGACGCCGATGCCGTCGCCCTTGAGTTCTTCGGCCAATCCGAGTGTGGTCAGCGACATTCCATACTTGGCGATGGTGTAGCCGAGTGCGGTACCCGCCCACTTCGGATCGAGGTTCAGCGGGGGCGAGAGGGTGAGGATATGCGGGTTTCGACCCGCCGCCGCCGACTCGCGCAGCGCGGGAATGCTGAGCTTGGAGAGCAGGAAACTGCCTCGGCAGTTGATGTCCTGCATGAGGTCGTACTTCTTCATGGAGATGGCGTCGGTGCGGGACAGGTCGATCGCCGAGGCGTTGTTGACCACCATATCGATTCCGCCGAAGCGCTCCACCGTCTGGCGCACGGCCTCGGCCACCGACTCGTCGATGCGCACGTCGCCGACGAAGGGCAGCACCTGGCCGCCCGCGGCCTCGAGCTCGGCCGCCGCGGTGTGGATGGTGCCGGGAAGCTTGGGATGCGGCTGGTCGGTCTTGGCGATCAGGGTGATGTTCGCGCCGTCTGCCGCCGCGCGCTTGGCGATCTCCAGGCCGATGCCGCGACTTCCGCCCGACATGATCATCGTTTTGCCTGCTAGGGGCTTCGATCCCGGTTCCGTCATAACGTGCTCCTGTCGTATGTGCCGCAGGTGGCGCCCCGCGGCCTTCCGCGCTTTGCACGTTAAGGGTAAACCCTCACCCTATGCAACCAGTTGCATAGGGAGGTGGAAGAGAGGGCACCGGTACCGCGGGGGTTCCGATGCCCTCGACTTCACAGACCCTTAGATGCTCGCGATCATGACGATATTGAGCAGCATGATCAGTGCGGCAAGTCCCCAGGTGACGTAGAGGAACGCCATTCCGGGCGTCTTCTGCGGCACCTGGCCGATCGCGCCGTTGAGGAAGATCACCACGGGCGCACGGTAGTAGAACCGCGCCCCCGGTCCCTCGGCGATCGGCGCGGTCACCGTGGCGGGACCCATGTCGAACAGCCACGGTGTGGCGACCTTGACGTGGTACTGGCCGGGCCCGACCGGGATGTGGTTGGGACCCCAGCGCGTGTTCGGCACGCGCTGGCCGTTGATCAGGATTTTCGGCTTGGTCAATCCGAGCAGGAATGCCCACCCCGAATACGAGGCGTCGACGGTGAGGCCAGGCGGTGCGGGGGGTGCTGGCGGTGCTCCGTATGGCGCCTGCTGCGGGAACTGCGGTGCGGGCTGCCCGTATGGCTGCCCATACCCGGGTTGCTGTCCGAACTGCGGAGCCTGCGGTTGGCCGAATGCCGGCTGGCCGTAGGCAGGCTGCGGGATCTGCGGCTGGCTGACAGGAGGCTGGCCGTACGCAGGCTGCGGCTGGCCGGCCTGCTGATCCGGTGCGTACTGCGGCGCACCGTATGGCGGCGGCGCACCGTACTGCGGTGCGGGCTGCCCAGGCCATTGCCCGGGCTGCTGGCCCTGAGGCGGATACCCGCCGGGGTAACTCATTCAACCCTCCCAGTTAGCGATCAATGCGAGCCGACCCTACCGTGATTCGGCCAGTTCAGCGCCGCTGAGAGTTCCGCTCCTGGTAAGTCCTCCTGTGCTGCTTGGTGATGTCGCGCCAGGCCCGCTCTCGCTCGGCTTGCAGTCGTTTGTCGGTGCGCGCGGCCATCCACGCGTTCTCGCGGGCCAGCTTGCGATAGCTGTCGAATCGGCGCTGCGTCAGCTCGCCGTTATCGATGGCCTCCCCGACCGCGCAGCCCGGCTCGCCATTGTGTGCGCAATCGCCGAATCG
This sequence comes from Nocardia arseniciresistens, assembly GCF_046764875.1. Classification (NCBI taxonomy): domain Bacteria; kingdom Bacillati; phylum Actinomycetota; class Actinomycetes; order Mycobacteriales; family Nocardiaceae; genus Nocardia; species Nocardia arseniciresistens. The sequence continues at coordinate 268,451 of NZ_JBKORD010000007.1, read as the reverse complement.
GCATTGCTCGGCGAGAGCTTCGAGATCACTGAAGGTTTTCTCGATGCCTTCTGCCGCGTTCCACAATCCGATGCCGCGCAGTCCCGGTGTATCGATCAGCGTGCCGCCACCGGGCAGCGGTTGCAGCTCCCGATGCACCGTTGTGTGCCTGCCCTTCTTATCGGCAGTGCGAACACTGTTGGTGACGAACACGTCTCGGCCGAGCAGGGCATTGGCGAGCGTCGATTTACCCGCGCCCGAAGGACCGAGCAACACAACGGTTCCGTCGAGCATCGCGGCGAGCATATCCAGCCCGGCCCCGCTGCTCGCGCTGACCGCGAGCACCGTGGCACCGGGCGCGATAGGCCGTACCTCGTCGATCGGAATATCCAGCGCCGCATCCACTTTGGTGAGCAGCACAATCGGCTGCGCATTGCTTTCCCAGGCCAGCGCGAGCATTCGCTCGATCCGCCCGAGATCGACATCGGCGTCGGCGGCGGTGCAAATCAGCACGGTGTCGACGTTCGCCGCGAGCACCTGACCATGTGACCGTCCGGACACCGAGGAGCGCACGATCGCCGACCGGCGCGGGAATAGTTGCCGCACATTCGATTCGGCGTCGATGCCAACCCAATCGCCGGTACACAGCCCACTGATTTCGGCATCCGCGCGCGGACACCGAGCGCGAGCCCGGCCCGATGGTGTCGCGACATCGCACTCGCTGCGATCCATCCGGATCACCCGCGCGGGTACGCACCCATCCATGATGAGCGCTTCATATTCATTGGCAACGGCTTCGGTCCAGCCGTAAGGGACGAGCAGGTCGTAGTCGACCATGATGGAAGGAATCTTTCGTCGAGCACTGGGCCCGACGCGGGCTCAGTGAGGTGCGGGAGAGGTGGACCTCCGACGGGCGGCGCGCAATCGCGCGGCTCGCCCGGGCATGACAATCCGAAGCTCGGTAGTCACGCCGCCCACCTCCTCACCTGTCTCATCGAAGTTCCCTGACACCCTGACATCCTGGCCGGTACCGCGCAACCTATTTTCACGCGGGCTACGGCGTCAGTCTTTGTCCGGCCCGCCGAACTGCTCGTTGCGGCCGAGGCTGCGCAGGTGGAACCACTCCCGTAGCCCCGCGGGGTCGCGGCGGGTAACGAGGAAGAACCAGGAGAAGCGAACCCATTCCTGGGGGAGCAGCTTTCGCATGCCGGGCTGGGCCATCAGGTAGCCGCGGTTGCGATAGGTGAAGTAGCGCTTCACCGGATCATCGGGGTACTGGGTGTGCATCCGGCCGCCGAGGATCGGCTTGAATTCGGCGGAACCGTTGGGATGTAGGTAGGCCGTCTGTAGGCAGGTGCCGAAGGGCAGGCCGGAGCGGACAAGTCGGCGATGCACCTCGACCTCGTCGCCGCGCACGAACAGTCGCAGATCGGGGACGCCGATGACGTCGACCGCCTTGGCCGAGATCAGGGCGCCGTTGAACAGGGAGGCGATGCCGGGCAGGAAGTCCTCGTCGCCGAGCTCGGAACGCAGCCGTCGCCACACCACGCCGCGGCGCAACGGGAACGCGAGGTGATCCGGTTCGTCGATATCGCAGACCACCGGCGATACTTCCGAAAGGCCATGCCTGGCAGCGCAATCCAGCAGGATCGACAGTACCTCGGGACCCTCGGGCCTGCCGTCGTCGTCGGCCAGCCACACCCAGTCCGCGCCCTGGGTGAGCGCGTGCAGCATGCCGAGCGCGAAACCGCCCGCGCCACCGAGATTGTGCGCCGAACCGAGGTAGGTCGATTCGATCGGCTGCTCGTTGACCAGCTCGGCGACCTCGGGTTCATTGCCGTTATCGATCACGATCAGGTGATCCACCGGGCGCGATTGTGAGGTGACGACCTTCAGCGACGCGGCGAGCAGCTCACGCCGCTTGTGCGTCACCACGACCGCGATGATCCTGGCATCGGGTCCGGTTCCGGCCGGGACGAAGTCCACTGAGGACGCCGCCTCACCCTCGGCGACGATCGGGGATTCTTGCCCGGTCGGGTCGATCATGCCTGGTTCCGCTCCAGTTCTCGCTCGGTGTCCATTGTCCGCTCGGCTTCCATTTCTTGTAGCACCGTTGCGACGTGGTTCCCGGCCTCAGGTCCTTCGTATGCACGCACAACTTCTTCGATACCACCGCGCAAACGGATCTGTCCGTGGTCGATCCACATGGCCGTATCGCAGAGTTGCGCGAGGAATTCATTCGAATGACTGGCGAACACCAGGATGCCGGACCTGGCCACCAATGACTGCAACCGGATGCGGGCTTTCTTCATGAATTCGGCGTCGACCGCGCCGATACCCTCGTCGAGCAGCAGGATTTCCGGATCGATCGAGGTGACAACGCCCATGGCCAGTCGAACCCGCATACCCGTCGAATAGGTGCGCAGTGGCATGGACAGATATTCACCGAGTTCGGTGAAATCAGCGATCTCATCGATCTTGGCCAGCATCTGCTTGCGGGTCTGCCCGAGGAAAAGGCCGCGGATGATGATGTTCTCGTAGCCGGAAATCTCCGGGTCCATGCCGACGCCGAGGTCGAACACCGGCGCCACCCTGCCGCGGATTCGCGCACTGCCGCGCGAGGGTTCGTAGATTCCCGAAAGCAGCCGCAGCAGCGTCGATTTGCCTGCGCCGTTATGCCCGACGAGGCCGACCTTGTCGCCTTCCTTCAGCGACAGCGTGATGTCGCGCAGCGCCTCCACCACGACCACATCGGACTGGTTGCGTCCGATCGCGCCGCCGGCCTTGCCGAGGAACGCCTTCTTCAGCGACCGCGATTTGGCGTCGAAGATCGGGAATTCGACCCACGCGTTGCGGGTTTCGATACTCACATGATCGGTCATCGAGCCCGCCTCCTATACCCAGTACGGCACGCGCGAACGGTACTGCTTCATCGCGAAGATCGCGACGAGCCAGCCGATCACGGTGATGGTGCCGACGATCACCCAGTGATAAAGATGCTGATCGTCGCCGAGTAGCGGTGCCCTGATGATCTCCAGGTAGTGGAACGTCGGGACGATTTCGGCAAGTTTCGCGCGCTCGCTGACCTGGCCGCCCTGCGCCTCCAGGCTTTTCGTATTCCACATGACCGGGGTCAGCACGAACAGCATCAGCGTGAGGCTGCCGAGGATCGGCGCTATATCGCGGTAGCGCGTGCTGAAGATGCCGAACACGATCGATACCCACATCGCGTTGAGGAAAAGCAGCCCGAGCGCGGGGATAGCGAATATCGCTGTCCAGTGCAGTTTTTCCCAGACACCGAACGCGACAAGCACCACCAGATAAATCAGCATGTTGTGCGCGAAGAACAGCAACTGCCGCCACACCAGGCGATAGACGTGCACACTCAGCGCCGAAGGCAGCTGTTTGATCAGCCCCTCGTTGGCGATGAATACATCCGAGCCCTCGAGAATGCTGGCATTGATCACATTCCAGACGATGATGCCGACGGCCACATAGGGCAGATAGTCCTTGATCGGCTGGTCGAGCAGCGCCGCGTACAGCAGACCGATCGCCGCGGCCTGGACACCGGTCGCGATGGTGATCCAGAACGGCCCGATCACCGAGCGCCGGTACCGCTGTTTGATGTCCTGCCAGCCGAGGGACAACCATAGTTCGCGCTGGCTGAAGCCGCTGCGGAAATCCATGAAGGCGCGCTGGAAGGTCTGGGAATCCGACACGATCGGTGTCTCGACCGTGACGGACTCACCTTCGGGGGCGTCGTCTGCCGACGCGGTCGGCTGCTCGTCGGTGGTCACCGAGTCCTCATTCGCTGATTTCTCGTTCACTGGGAAGGAGTTGTCCTCGGCCGCCTCGATGTCGTCGCTGGCGGTGTCCTGTTCAGGACGCGCGGAACTCTCTTCGGAACGCGCTTTGCTGGTATCTGAACGCACTTGGCTCTCTTCAGGACGCCCCGTATCCAGGTCGGAAACCGAGTCGGGGCGAGCGGCAGCGGCGGGCACGGTGCTCGAGCCTACCCTCGTAAATTCTCAGAGATACTGCCCGGTGCCGCCGGTGGCATGGCCCGGTTGACCGGCACGTGGGTCGACCGTGTGGATGCCGGGCGGCAGCGCACCCTGGCGCATCTGTTCGAGCTGGGCACGAGCCGCCATCTGCTGGGCGAACAGCGCGGTCTGGATGCCGTGGAACAGCCCTTCGAGCCAGCCGACCAGCTGGGCCTGTGCGATGCGCAGTTCGGCGTCGGTCGGGATGGCATCGTCGGTGAACGGCAGCGTGAGTCGCTCGAGCTCGTCGCGAAGTTCGGGAGCGAGGCCCTGTTCCAGCTCGCGGACCGAGGACTTGTGGATCTCGCGCAGCCGGGTGCGGCTCGCGTCGTCCAGCGGTGCGGCACGCACCTCCTCCAGCAGCTGTTTGATCATGGTGCCGATACGCATGACCTTCGCGGGCTGCTCGACCATGTCGGCGAGCGATTCGCCCGCGTCGCCGTTGCCATCCGGATCGTCGGATTTCTTGTCGCTGTCGGTGACGACCTGCGCGGTGAAGGGCGTGTCGGATCCGGGCTCGACGGGGATGGTCAGCGGTTGGCCGTCGGGTCCGATCACGACGATCGATTCCGGTGTCTCATCCGATTGCGTCATGATCCCTATCATGTCCCGTCGGCGGCGGACGCGCTAAGGCGGGCGGGGAGAGGTCGCCGGAGTCCGCGTCGCGGCGGCGCACCGGCGTTCTATTCTGTTCGGGTCGTGTGGTTCGGATTTGCTGAAAGTCGGTTGCCATGCTGAGTCCCAGGTCGCTGCGCTCGTGCCCGATGATGTCCTTGCTCTCGAGAGGGATCGCGGTTACACAGCCTCACCCGCTGCCCTTAGAGTGGCCAGCATGACTTACGACGTCGCGAGGGTTCGGGGCCTGATACCGTCCCTGGGCGACGGCTGGATCCATCTCGACCCGCAAGCGGGCATGTTGGTCCCGGATTCGGTATCTCGCGCCGTCTCAACGGGTTTCCGTACATCGTCGTTTTCCCATATCGGACGTAACGGCGCGGCGGTGCGCAGTGCCGCGATTCTGGACGCGGCTCGTGAGGCCGTCGCGGATCTGGTCGGCGCCGATCCGGCGGGTGTAGTACTCGGCCCGGACCGGGCGGTTTTGCTGGCTTGGTTGGCCGAGTCATTGAGTTCGCGTCTCGGGCTCGGCACCGGGATCGTGCTCTCGCGCTTGGACGACGAGGCCAATGTCGCGCCTTGGTTGCGGATCGCGAACCGTTACGGCGCGCATGTGCGCTGGGCGGAGGTCGAGATCGAGACCTGTGAGATGCCCTCCTGGCAATTCGAGGAATTGATCGGCCCCACCGCCAGGCTGGTCGCTTTGACCGCCGCGTCCCCGATCGTCGGATCCGCGCCCGCGGTCCGCGTCGCGGCGGACCGCGTGCACGAGGTCGGTGGCCTACTCGTCGCCGACGCATTCGGAGCGTCGCCGTACGCGCTCATCGATATCGACGAACTCAATGCCGACGTCGTCGCACTCAGCGCCCCCGCATGGGGCGGCCCGCAGATCGGCGCGCTGGTGTTCCGCGACCCCGCGTTCCTCGACCGCATTCCGTCGATGTCGTTGAATCCTTACGCAAAAGGCGCCGAGCGGCTCGAGGTAGGTGGCCACCAATACGCCTTGCTCGCCGGGCTCACCACATCGATCGACTTCCTGGCCGGTCTGGACGAGCGCGCCACCGGCACCCGCCGCGAGCGCCTCGAATTGTCCATTACCTCACTGCAGGACTATCACGACCAGCTCTTCGAGCACCTGATGGACACCCTCGACAAGATCGCCAACCTGACCGTCATCGGCCGCGCGTCAACCCGCATCCCGACCGTCAGCTTCACCCTCGAAGGCATGCAGGCCGAAAAGGTCGCCGCCAAACTCGCCGACAACCGCATCGGCACCCTCAGTGGTGTGCACGGCGGCAGCCGCCTGCTCGATGCCCTCGGTGTGAATGACGAAGGCGGCGCGGTCACCGTCGGCCTCGCCCCGTACACCACCAAGTTCGAAATCGACCAACTCGGCAGGGCCCTCGCGGCTTTGGAGTAGTCGGGTCGACTGGATGGCGCACCGACATCGGCGACATTCGACAGCATCTATCGGGCTCGACGAGCGGCCGCTCAGCTAGCGCCGCAAGCGTTGCGCGATCGCGGTCCGCAGAACAGACGCCGTGCCGCGTACCACCAGGCCCGCCGCGACGAGCGGCGCGAACAGCAGCCACGGTGAGCCCTGATGGAAGTCGCAGTAGAACCGCAAAGCGCTGCGGTGGTGGCTGCGGATCTTGCGGAAAGGGGCAGACCGCATGCTGCCGCCTTCGCGGTGGCGGATCTCGACGGTGGGATCGAGCACGACTCGCCACCCGGCGCGGTGCATGTCGAGTGCCATCTTGGTTTCCTCGAAGTAGAGGAAGTATCGGGTGTCGAACCCGCCGACGGCGTCGAACGCTTCCCGGCGAAACAGCATGCAGCATCCGGAGATCCAGTCGACATCGCTGACCGTGGTCACCGACTTGCCGAAGTACCGTCGAGTGGCCGGGTTGCCGGGCCACACCCCGCCGAGCAATGCGTGCGCGATGCCCACCGCGAGCGATGGGAACTGTCGGCCGGTCGGGTAGTGCGTCCCGTCCAGCCTGGCGATTTGCGGTCCGATCATGCCGATCTTGTCGTCGGTGCGGGCGGTTTCGACAAGCGTGGCTATCGAGCCGGGCGCGAGGTGTGTGTCGGGGTTGGCGACCAGGATCCACTCGGCGTTCGTCGCGGCCGCGCCCTGGTTGATAGCGGCGGAGAGACCGACGTTCTGACGATTGCGGATTACTGTCCCGCCGAACTGCTCGACGAAACCGGCACTTCCATCGGTCGATGTGTTGTCGACACCGATCACATCGAGCTCCAGCGGCTCGACCGCCGCCGTCAGCGACTCCAAGAAGGGCGGCAGGTCCTCTGCGCTCTGGTAGGTGACGAGGACGAGGCCGACGGTCTTCTCATCGCGGCGAGACATGCCGGGGAACTTATCACCCCGATGCCCGACCGGCCGAGCGATCTATTCGACAACCACTTCCCAGATGCCCGGATCGGCAGCACACGATGCGGACGGTTACCCAGGACACACCCTCCGACGTGGCCGTTAACGCTTGGAAGGCCCGCTTCTATAAAAGACCAGTTGGTACTTTAAGAGGACGGGCTGGCAGCTATGCAGGTGAGCAACGAGCTGATCTTGGCTTTTCGGCGCGCCACCGACGACGTCGCTCGTGCACTCGTGGATCGTGAGACGCCGGCTCTAGCGGGGGTGATGCGGCGGGCGGGCGGACAGGTGCAGAGGACGGTGGACGAGGTCGGCGACATGGACCACGCTTTGGGAAGACAGTTTGCCAAGGGCGACGACTTCGTGTGGTTCCAACCAAAGCCGCCGTGGTCCGAGCGGGTCAACCGAGAGATCGACGACTGTTTGAACAGGGTGAATCCGCATTTCGACTCGGCCGATCCGGGACGAAGCAATAACTGTGTGGCCGTGGCGACCGCGTACGAATTGCGTCGGCGAGGATACGACGTGGGCGTGAAGGCAGGGCAGGTTTCGTTCCCGTTCGAGGCCGGGTTCCCGCACAGTGTTACCGAGATTGCCTGGTCGCGAAGGTTTACTGCGGTGCTCGAGCGCAGCCATCTCTACGAGGCATTCCGGCAACCCGGTTCACGCGGGATCGTCATTGCGGACTGGCCTCCGGGGCAGAGCATCGACCTCGGCGATTCCCATGTGTTCAATATCGAACACGTACCCGGCGCCGGGATACGCGTCGTCGACGGACAGCCCAACCCGCCGCTGACGGACGCCACAGCACACATCCACGAAGCGGCAGCGTTGCGGTATCTGCGGGTGGACGATCTGGCCGATCCCGCACCGAGCATCGTCAACTACCTCGGAATACAAACCGCGCGTCGATAACCGGTCGGTGATGGCCCCAGCGCTCGTCAGAACTCGCGGACGCGCAGGATCACCTTTCCGAAGGTGTCGGAGGAATCGAGCATGCGGTGTGCCTCGGGGGCGTCCTCGATCGCCAGTTCCGCGTGGATGACAGGAACGATGGTGCCGTCGGCGATAAGCGGCCACACATGCTGGATCAGATCGGTGATGACGGCGGCCTTGCTGTGGTTCCCGGTCGCGGGTCTTTTACGCAGGTTGTTCGCGTGGATGCTGCCCCATTTGCCCAGCAGCGCAGCTAGATTCAGTTCGCCGTTGACGCCGCCCTGCATGCCGATGACGACCAGGTGGCCGTGTTCGGCGAGGGCCTCCACGTTGCGCGGCAGGTAGCTGGCGCCCATGTTGTCGAGGATGATGTCGGCGCCAGGGTGGCCCGCGCTGGACTTCTCGGCACGGATGGCCGCGACGAAATCTTTCTCGCGGTAGTTGATCAGCACGCTCGCGCCGAGTTCTTCGCAGCGCTCCAGCTTCCGCTGTGACCCCGCGGTCACCGCGACCCGCGCACCACGGCTTACCGCTAATTGGATTGCGTGCGTGCCGATTCCGCTGCCGCCGCCGTGGATCAGCACCAGTTGGCCCGCGTGCATTCCCGCCGTGGTTACGAGATTCGACCACACCGTTGCGGCCACTTCGGGCAGTCCGGCCGCCGCACCGAGATCCAGTTCGTCGGGTACCGGAAGCAGCTGCGTCGCCGGTACAACGACCCGCTCGGCATATCCGCCGCCGGACAGCAGCGCGCACACGCGGTCGCCGACGTGCCAGTCGTGCACGCCGTCGCCGACCTCGGCGATCACACCGGAGACCTCCAGGCCGAGGATCTCGCTCGCGCCCGCGGGCGGTGGATAGAAGCCCTGCCGCTGCAAAAGATCGGCGCGATTGACACCGGCGGCGGCAACCTCGATCAGCACCGCACCGTGACCGGGAGTCGGATCGGGCGCCTCGGCCCACTCCATCACCTCGGGTCCGCCGAAACCGTTCAGATTGATTGCGCGCACCCGCCCCATACTGCCGGGCGCGGCGCCGGGCTGTGCGCGGGACCGGGTATCGGGTCCCTGATGGGCGGGGGACCACATGTTGCGCCCGGTGGTTTGCATCGATCCGGCGAGCATCCTGCGCGAACGGATCGGACGGACTAGCGTCCCATCCGTGACCGGCTTTTTCGACTTCCAGAACGAGATCTACCAGGGTGGACTCGATGGTTCGGTGCCTGAATTACCTATGACCGCCGCGGGATTGGAGCAGCGGGCACAGCAGGTGCTCGATCCGGTCGCCTTCGCGTATGTGGCGGGTAGCGCCTCGTCGGAGCGGACCGCCGCGGCCAACCGCAGCGCGTTCGACCGGTATCGGATCGTGCCCAGAATGCTGCGCGGTACCTCCTGGCCCGGTGCGCGAGATCTTTCGGTGGAGGTACTCGGGACGCGATTGGCCGCGCCGGTGCTCACCGCGCCGGTGGGGGTGCTCGAATTGCTGCACGAGGCCGGCGAGGTGATCGTCGGCGATGTCACCAAGGAGCTCGGTATCGGCACGGTGCTGTCGACGGCGGCGTCCTCGACCATCGAGGAAGTCGGCGCGACGGCCGGGGACTGGTGGTATCAGCTGTACTGGCCGAGCGATGACGAGCTGGCCCGCTCGTTCGTCGAACGAGCGCAACGTGCGGGCGCCAAAGCGATCGTGGTCACCGTCGATACGCCCAACCTCGGCTGGCGGCCACGCGATCTCGCACACGCGCATCTGCCGTTCCTGCACGGTAAAGGCATCGCCAACTATCTGTCCGATCCGGTCTTCCGCGCGAAACTACCGGCGCCGCCGGAAGAGAGCGAGGCCGCGATGCGAGCGGCGATCGGCGCCTGGGCCAGCGTGTTCAGCAACCATGCGCTGCGCCCTGCCGACCTCGCCAGGCTGCGCGAATGGACCGATCTTCCGATCGCGGCGAAAGGCATTCTGCACCCCGACGACGCACGTCAGGTGGTCGACGCGGGCGCGGACGCGGTGGTGGTGAGCAATCACGGCGGCCGTCAGGTAGATGGCTCGATCGCCGCGCTCGACGCACTGCCCGTGGTGGTCGCCTCCATCGGCGATCGCGCCGACGTGCTATTCGATTCCGGGATTCGCACCGGCTCGGACATGCTGATCGCGCTGGCCCTCGGCGCGAAGGCGGTGCTGTACGGAAGGCCGTGGGCCTACGGTCTCGGCATCGCGGGCCGTGCTGGGGTGCGCCACGCGTTGCGGCTGTTGCTGGCCGATTTCGACTCCGCGCTCGGCCTCTCCGGCTGCGCGAGCCCGGCCGAGCTGGACAGATCGCTCGTCGTCACCGCGCGCTGAGCCGCGAGCAGCCGGGGATTCGCCCAGCTCAGGCGCGCCTAGAATGGATGATGTGTATTCCGAACCGAGCAGTCCCGGACCTGCGGAGCCGAACTGGCTCGACCGAGCGCAGGCGCGCGCATGGCGCGCGTACATGGACGGCCACCAGCGCCTGATGGCAACACTGAACCGTCAGCTACAACGCGACAGCGACCTCAGCATCGCCGAATACCGAATCCTGGTCCTGCTGTCCGAAGCACCCGATCGATCACTGCGAATGAGCGAGCTGGCCGACGGTGTGCTGTCGTCGCGCAGCAGACTGACCCATCAGATCCGGCGCATGGAAGACCAGCACATGGTGCGCCGCAACAGCTGCCTGGAGGACGGTCGCGGCGTGCTCGCCGAACTCACCGAGGAGGGCCTGCGCCGACTGGTGGCCGCGGCCCCCGGCCACGTCGACGCCGTCCGCAACCACTTCGTCGATCTACTGACCCCCGCCCAGCTGGCGGTGATCGGCGACGCCTTCGCGCGCATCGACAAGGTGATCGGCGAGCGTGCCGACTGACGGGTCAGCTACGATCGTGCTCCTGGAGACGTGGCAGAGCGGCCGAATGCACTCGCCTTGAAAGCGAGCGTCGAGAGATCGACCGGGGGTTCAAATCCCTCCGTCTCCGCCAAATGTTGAGCACAGCAAGGCTCGAGGATCCATCGACTACCTCGAAACGTCGGATTCAGAGGCGGTCGAGGGTCTGCTGATCTTCGATACCGTTGAAGTATTTTTCGAGGACGAGCAAGAATATTTGGTTGTCGGATGTAGACCTGGCGAACAGGGTCATCGACGAGTGCAGTTTCAAGTAGTCGGGCCAGCCGAATATTTCTTCGATCGACTGATTCTGGATTATCGAGACTGATCTGCTGCACTCCCTGAGTCGCGGTCCGAGTATTTCGTGCTGCAAGTAAGCCCGAGCTTCCGCGATGGAGGTTATCGAGTACCGTCGAGCGACTTCGCTGCGTCCGAGGCCCTGAAGCTGCGGGAAGACGAACCACATCCAATGACTATGCTTTTTCCCGGCTCGCAACTCGGCCACGACTTCGTCGAATATGTCGGATTGGGCGCGAATAAAACGGTTCAGATTGTACGGGTCATTCATGGTCACTCCGCTGCGATGAGAGCCGACCGGGTATGTCCGTCAGCCTAGAGATGGCGGACTGTCAGCTACGCCGCACGAAGTTCGGGCGGATGTCGAGGTCCGGCGGGTCGTAGTAGCGGTGGAAGGTCGGAGTGAGGCCCGACGAGATCGGTGGATTCACCCAGGACCAGTCGGTGGGGCAGGTGCGGCCCGCGGCCTCCTCGCGCTCGACGTGATCGCAGAACTGTTTTGCGACGGTGTGGTGGTCGACGATATAAACGCCGGACCTGCGGAAGCTGTGCAGAACCGCGCGGTTCAGTTCGACAAGCGCCTGGTCACGCCACAGGGTGCGTTCGTGGCGGGTATCGAGGCCCATCATCTCGCCGATCAGCGGGAGCATGTTGTAGCGGCTGGTGTCGCTGAGGTTGCGTGCGCCGATTTCCGCACCCATGTACCAGCCGTTGAATGGTGCGAACGGGTAGGTGATGCCGCCGATTTCGAGGTTCATATTCGAAACTGCGGGCACGGCATGCCATTTCAGGCCGAGACCGGCGAACTCTTCCAGGTCGGGGTGCTCGAGCTCGACCTCCTTCGCCAACTCGGACGGCACGTCGAACCAGCGGATCGGCTCGTCCGGTGTGCTGATGAGCACCGGCAGAATGTCGAACGGGGTGCCGGCGCCACGCCAACCGAGCTTCGTCGCGAACTCGGTGATCGCGACATTCGCCGCATCGCCTGTGACACTGCCGTCGCCATTGCGGTACCCCGCGTAGCGAATCAATTGTGGACTGACGATGCGGAATTCGCGGCCGTCGGCTTGGCGCGGAGGTCCGACGGTGATCAGCGACTGGACCGCGCCGCCATTGGTGGCCATCTGCAAATGCTGCCAGCAGACCTCGGCGAGATCACTGGCCGAGCGCACCCGTCGCGCATCGAGCAACTTCAGCGATCGCCAGTGTTTTCGACCGACACAGCGAGCGTGGTTGCGCCACGCGAGCTTGGCGCCGATCAGGATTTCCTCGGCCGTCTGCGTGTAGCTGCGGGTCTGCTCGAGTTGCTCCAGCGCGTTGCGGCGGCGGTGCGTCGGCAGGTGGGCGAGTTCGGGCTGTCGGAAGAATTCATCGCATTCGTGCATGCGCTGCCGCAGCTCGATGCTGAAAGGGTCGGTGTAAGTGCTTGTTTCGAGGGGCTTGTCCAGCGACGCAACAGGTAGCACGTGGTTCACAGTTTTCTCCGGTCGGGCATCAGGTACTGCGGCCAAACAGACAGACATCTTTCGAGCAGAGAATTCGCAGAAGCGGCGCGGCGGCGGTGGGCGGACCGCGAGATAGCTCCCGGATTGCGGTCGCCGGTCGGCGGATCGAGTGCTCGACGGAACTTTCGGTGCGAGCTGATGGTTTGCCGTAGGCGCACATCGCAGGTTGACCTCGATGCTTTCGTTTGCTATCCGCGATCATGCTCGTCCTAATCGGGGGCGAAAAGGTCCGTGTAGCAGCGTACGACTGGTGTGCTGGCCGTGTGCCTGTATTTGCGGTATTACCTGTTAGGGCCCATTACGGCCGACCCGAATCATGCGTGTCGTGTCGCGCTGCGGTTGAGCGGTTCGGTCGTCGGAGTAGTGAGGGTTCGGCTCGTGCGTGGGTCCTGGGTATGGCGCTCGGCACCTTCCTGATCGCGATCGGTCTGCTGAATCTGGCTTCGCTGCTGGGGATTTGGCGCGTCTTTCGGCGCATGCGGCACGGCGAGTTCGACGAAGCGCGGCTCGAGCGCGAGTTGGACAACAGAGGGCTGCTCAATCGCGTGCTCGCGCCGGTGGTCCGGCTGGTCGGCAAGCCATGGCAGATGTATCCGGTCGGACTGTTGTTCGGGCTGGGTTTCGACACTGTCACCAAGGTCGGCCTGCTGGTGATCGCGGGTGGCGCGGCCGCGACCGGGCTGCCCTGGTATTCGATTCTCGTTCCGCCGGTGCTGTTTTCGGCGGGTATGACACTGTTCGATTCGCTCGACGGCTCGTTCATGAGCTACGCATACGACTGGGCCTTCGCCAAGCCGATCCGAAAGATCTACTACAACTTGGTGATTACCGGATTGTCGGTGGCGGTGGCCTTGCTGATCGGTGGGCAGGAGATCGTGTCGATCGTCGCCGAAAGGCTCGAGGTCGAGTCGGGCATCATCGCCTGGATCGGGAACCTGGATTTGGGTGATCTCGGATACATCGTCGTCGGACTGTTCGTGGCGACCTGGGCGATCGCGGTGGCGGTATGGCGCTTCGCCGGTGTGGAACGGCACTGGCGGGACACCTCGGCCGCCGACTGAGCAATGAAAGTGGCGCCGGTCACGTCAATATTTGTGCCGATATGGCGGTGCGGTCGGCCTTCGAGTTTCTGGCAGGATAGCGACCATGCTGTCTCGGCGCGGGGTGCGGCGCTGGGTCTCCAGCGCCATGGTTGGTGTCGCACTGTTATCCGGTGCGTCGGCTGTCGGCGTGTCATCGGTATCGGCTGCGCCGCTGCCCAACACCGGGTCCTCCGATGGGCCCGCTGCGGCTGAGCCGACGACGACGCCCGCAACGCAGGCCTCCATCGACCGCATCGAACCTATCACCGACCGCTGGTTGCGGGTGTTCGTCCGCTCGCCCGCCATGAGCCGGGTCGTCGAGGTGCAGGTGCTGCTGCCGCGCGAGCGCAACCATCCCCGCCCGACGGTGTACATGCTCGACGGCCGCAGCGCGAGCCCGACGAGCAACAACTGGACCGAGCAGGGGCACGCGGACGAATTCTTCGAAGACAAAGCCGTCAATGTGGTGCTGACGGTGGGCGGACCGGCCAGTTTCTATACCGACTGGCAGCAGGCGGATCCGGTCCTCGGCACCAATATGTGGGAGACGTTCCTCGCGAAGGAACTGCCGCCGCTGATCGATACCGAGTTCGACGGCAACGGACGCAACGCGGTCATGGGTGTCTCGATGGGCGCCGAGGCCGCCATGATGCTCGCCTTCCGGCAGCCGAAGCTCTATATGGCGGTCGCCGCGCACAGCGGGTGTTTTTCCATGGGAACCGATATCGGACAGGCGCAGGTTCGCGCGGTGGTGGCCACCTACCGCGGTGAGCCCGACAATATGTTCGGCAGGCAGAACGATCCCGCCTGGCTCGATCATGACGTCCTGCTGAACGCGGATGCCTTGCGCGGCAAGGCAATCTACCTTTCGGTCGGCAGCGGACTTCCCGGCAAGTACGACACACCGAGCAACCCCGACATGACAAGCACCATCGGATTCGGCGGCCCGCTGGAGGCCGCGACGAATGCCTGCACGCTTCGGCTCGCCGAGCGTCTCGGCACCCTCGGTATCCCGGTGACCTCGCATTTCCGGTTGACCGGAACCCACTCGTGGCCGTACTGGCGTGACGAGCTGGCCAAGTCATGGCCGACGGTGTCGCGGCCGCTCGGCGTTGCCTAGCTGTGCCATTCAGCCGAACTGCGCGGCAACAGCCGGGGCGGTGGCGAAGTGCAGGAACTGCTCGTTTTCGTGTGGATCGCCGATGGTGACCCGGACGCCGTCGGCGCCGTAGGGGCGCACCAGCACACCGGCCGCCGCACTCGCCTCGCCGAACTCCGCGCTGCGCGTCCCGAGCGGCAGCCACACGAAGTTCGACTCGCTCGGCGGCACCCGGTAGCCGGCCGCGAGCAATGCCTCGCGGACCCGCTCGCGTTCGGTGACGAGAGTGTCGGTCCGGTCCAACAGTTCGTGCCGCGCCTCGAGCGAGGCGATCGCGGCGGCCTGCGCGACCCGGTTCACGCTGAACGGGATATGCACCTTCATCAGCGCGGTGATCACCGCAGGATCGCCGACGGCGTAGCCCGCCCGCAAGCCCGCCAGGCCGTAGGCCTTGGAGAAGGTGCGCAGCACAACGACATTGGGGCGGGTACGGCCCAGCTCCACGCCGTCAGGGCGATCCTGTGGGTTCAGCCGCAGGTACTCGTAGTACGCCTCGTCCAGGACGATCAGCACCCGCTTCGGTATGGCGTCGAGGAAGCGTGCCAGCTGCTGCTTGCCGACCGCGGTGCCCGTCGGATTGTTCGGGTTGCAGACGAAGATCAGTTTGGTGTGCTCGGTGACCGCGGCCGCCATCGCGTCCAGATCGTGCACCAGTTCCGAGGTGAGCGGCACCTGCACCGCGGTCGCATTGCCGACCTGGGTGACGATCGGGTACGCCTCGAACGAGCGCCAGGCGAAGAGCACCTCGTCGGTCGGCGCACCGCAGGTGATCTGCACCAGTTCCTGGCACAGCGCGACGCTGCCGCAGCCGACAGCGACATTCGCCGTCGCGACGCCGAGGAAGTCCGCGAGCGCCGCGCGCAACTCCGTGGCCTGATTGTCCGGATAACGGTTGGCCAGCTCGGCGGCCTCCGCAATCGCCTTCGCGGCGGCAGGCAGCGGACCGAAGGTCGTCTCGTTGCTTGCCAGCTTGATCGCGCCGGGATGGTTACGGCCAGGGACGTACGCCGGGATCGAATCGAGGTCGGGCCGGATCTTCGCGCTCACTCTCCCAGCCTATGCCGGGTACCAGAAATTCTGTGGGGGAGGGCCGCTCACGTGCAATTTCTCGCCAAGATGCAGGATATCGCCCTACGCTGGTTCCATGTCGGGCACTTATGACGATATTGCGCCGCTTCGCGGCTGCGACGACATGATTTCCGCTCTGGACGGCGAATCATCGCTGAAGGACCGGCGACATGCCGAAGAAGAGCGGGTTCCCATCACCGTGGCCGAGCCGGAGGGCAATGCTCGTGGCGGCATTGTGGTGTTGCACGAATCTCGTGAGTTCACCGGCGCACTGCTGGAACTAATGGCCGCGCTGGCGACCGAAGGCTGGACGGTAGTTGCGCCCAATCTGTTCCATCGCGTCAATGGGGAACCCGCGGCCGAGATCTTCGGTGACGAGCTCTTCGAGGACTTCGACGCCTGCTTCGACTGGCTGACCCGCCGTGGCGTGTTCCCGGACTGCATCGGCGTGCTCGGCTTCGACCACGCCGGCACCGCCGCTTTCCTGGTCGCCACCAATCGCCCGATCGGCGCCGCGGTGAGTGTCGCGGCACCCGGCATCATCGAGCCGCTCACCGAACAAGCCGATGCCCTCGTCCGCGCCGCCCCGAATCTGCAGGCCCCTTGGCTCGGTCTCTACGGTTCCGACGATCCGGCGACCCCGCCCGCGCACGTCGACCAGTTGCGCGACGCGACCGCCCGAGCCTCGGTGGCCAGCCTCGTCATCAGCTACCCCGGCCTGCATCATCGCGCCGATCATTCCGGTGTCGACGACGACACCGATTTCATCGACTCCCAAACCCGGATTTTCGACTGGTTCGACAGCAACTTACGCTGATAACCAGCCGTTTTGCGATCTAGACTGCGGCTACTGTAATCTTCATGCTCGGCGGTTCGAAAGGACCGGTGCCCTCGAAGAGAAGGCTCCAGGAGGCGTGCCAGAGCGGCCGAATGGGACTCACTGCTAATGAGTTGTCCCTTCACGGGGACCGGAGGTTCAAATCCTCTCGCCTCCGCCACACCCCCGGTTTACCGGGTAACAACTGAACACCGCATGCGCCCGTAGCTCAACGGATAGAGCATCTGACTACGGATCAGAAGGTTAGGGGTTCGAATCCCTTCGGGCGCACAAGAATCGGCCCCTGAACTGCGATAGCAGTTCAGGGGCCGATCGGTATTCACAGGCATTTATGTCGAATCCGGTACTTTGCCCATCTCGCGGGCGACGCTGTACCGGACGTGACCGAGCAACGCGGCAGGCCACCGCCCCCGACACCAAGGCGAAGAGCAGTGCGGATCACCGCCGCCGCATCACCCTGGATTATTCGGATCGTCCTGCGATCTCAGGCTGGCAAACATAGCGGCGTCCTGCTTGGTCACCTCGTCCAACATGGCAGCCATACCCGCGTTCGCCGCGGCCTGCGCCTCCTGTTGTGCTTGGAACGGATCCGGCCTCCACTGCCCGCCGTCGTCGCATAGCAAATTGACCTGGTTGGCGGTTCCGGGCCTCGCTGACCAGTTGACTCCGCCTGTTCCCGCGCTGGACAAGTGGTCGCCGTCAGATTCCAGGACGGGTACCCGGGGGATCGTGGACTCTTGCCCGTCGGTTCCCATGACGAAGACGTGCAAGGTGCCGTAGCTTGTCACAGGAACCGTCAAGGTGATTTGGGTAGGGCTGTCCACCGTGAACTGCGCGTCGAATTTCTTGAAGTTCACGTTCTCGAAGAAGACCCGGGTGACTCCCTTGAAACCTGACCCGGTTATGACCATCTGCTGCCCCACCTTGGCGCTGCAGGGGCTGACGCCGGTGATATTCGCCATCGACCTGTACCTCCCTCGTATGGGCTGATCCGGTGCGACAAACAAAACAAAGCGTGACACTCCCGCGCGGACCAGCGCATGCGAATGGCCCAAAACCCGCAGTGACCTCACCTGTCAGTCTCTTGGGTGTACCGCCCTTGCGCGACATGTGTATCCCGCCTGCGGGATCGGTTCGACTTCGACATCGACCGGCAGCCCCTCGGCGATCGTGGTGATGTCGAGATCCCCGCGAGCGTTTGACAGGTGGAACCAAACGAGCGTGCTGTCGGCGTCATCGAGCTTGATCACGCCGGTACCGTTACGCGGTTTCCAGCGCCACACCGTGCCGGTTTCCATCCTGTGCCCCTTATCCTGTCGTGGCCCCTCGGGCAGGTGGACCAGCATCGTCTATCGGGTGGCTCGTTCGACGAGGGTGCGGCGCTTCGACTGGAAGTGCCGCGATCTACTCGTGCGTTTCAGCCGCCGCCGTGGTACCGATGACGCGGTGTGCGACGAGGCGACCGATCACGGTGCCGAGTGTTTCGGTATACCGAGGCGGAGCCGTGCGCTGGGGTTGGTAGCGGTTTGATCAGCACAGGGTCCTCGAAGGTTCGTATCGGTGAATTCGGGTGCGCCCGGCCGAATCAGCGGATTGTGGCAATCCGTTGTGATCCAATAGGTTTCTCAGTTTCCTACGGCTCTCCGGCCGGGCGCGGCAACAGCAGAGCACGCGACAGGCGGAGGAGTCAGAGTCTTCATGGGGATTTCATTCCGATCGCGCCGAACGGCGAGGACAAGATCCATTTACGGAGATCGGTTCGTTCGCGAACGATTTACTTTCACATCCGAGAACTGAGGCAGGGGGCCCATGTCGGAAACAGGAAGCACCGTGCCGCGACGGCAGCTGGGACGGCACCTCCGAGACCTGCGCTTGCAGGCCGGAATGTCCATGCCGGAAGCCGCGCGCCTGATCGAACGCGGTACGACGACGCTACAGAGGTTGGAGACGGGACAGACGCACAAGATCCGGCTGCTCGATATCCGGGAGCTGTGCAGTGTGTACAGCGCCAGCGAGGTGGTCACTGCCGGATTGCTCGGGCTGGCGCAGGAAGCGTCGGGGAAGTGCTGGTGGCATGAGTACGGGAAGCTGATACCGCAGGATTTCGACGTTTATGTGGGGTTGGAGGCGGGGGCGCGAAAGCTGACGTCATACGCCCCGGACGTTGTGTTGGGATTGCTACAAGCACCGGATTACGCTCGGGCGCTTCTGCGTTCGGCGCTGCCTGATATCTCTTGCCACGAAATCGAT
Organism: Nocardia arseniciresistens; assembly: GCF_046764875.1. Lineage (NCBI taxonomy): Bacteria > Bacillati > Actinomycetota > Actinomycetes > Mycobacteriales > Nocardiaceae > Nocardia > Nocardia arseniciresistens. The sequence continues at coordinate 249,388 of NZ_JBKORD010000007.1, read as the reverse complement.
CGAAGGGTCGAAGTGAAACAGCGCCGTCAGAGGATTCTCACCCGAAAGCGGAAGGCTACGGAGTTGAATGCCGTTCTCCTCGAATGTGCGCTGCATCGGGTTGTGGGCGGCTCTCGCGTTATGAACGCACAGCTGCGGCACCTTGCGGACATGTCAACGTTGCCGAACGTGACACTCCGGATACTCCCGTACTCGGCGGGTATCCCACAGGGCGATCCGATCGGGTTGTTCACTGTCGTCGACTTCGGGATGGACAAGAACAAACAGCCGATTGAGCCGCCGATTGTCTACCTCGAAAACCTCACTGGTGACTTATATCTGGAGTCGCACCGCGGTGTGGGCCGCTACTATGTGGCTCATGAGTCCATCTGCGGTGCCGCGCTGGATGAGACTGCGAGCAGGAGTCTGCTTCGGCAGCTAGCGAGGGAGTACGCCACGTGAGCGACAAGTACGAAATCGACCTTGCAGGTGCTCGCTGGTTCAAGAGCACCCGTAGCTCGGCGACGAAAGATTGCGTCGAGGTCGCCTTCCTGTCCAATGATCTCGTCGGCGTCCGGGACTCGAAGAATCCAGACGGCCCGGCACTAGTGTTCGGTGGCGGCGTGTGGGATACGTTCGCTGCCGCCATTGCTGATGGGGAATTCCGCTGGTCGTAGTTGTCATGGCCGACCGACCACTCCCGCCCCAGGGAGGGACGGTCGGTTCTCTCGTTCAGAAGACTGCTATCTGTCGATAGCGGCTGGTCAGGGCGAATTCCGCAGCTCGCGTAGCGACTTGCCGGAATTGGTATGGATCCAGTTGTGCCATCCGCCAATCTCTGTTCCGACCAAGTCTTTGAGCGCTGCATGTGTGTGCGGTTACTTCCAGGCGGGGAGGGGTGGGAGGTCGCCCGTCAGGTCGGTGCCGTTGGACCGGCCGAGGAGCCAGGCCAAAAGGGAAGCCCCGGGGCCGCTTACGTCGTGGGACGGTGCGGAGGAGCCGATTGTGGTGGTGAAGTCGGTGTCGGTCGCGTGGATGGTGAAGGTTGTGGCGGGGGTCGATGCGGCGGCTTTGGTGAGGTCGGCGGCGGCTCGGGGGAGTAGGCGGGTGACGAAATCGGTTGGCCAGTCGGCGGGTTGGTAGTCGGCGGCCAGGTCGACGTGGTGGATTTCGACTTCCTGTAGGCGCATCCAGATGACCTCGGTGGCGGGGATCGGCCTGCCTTGTCTGGTGCGGACCGTGGCCGCCCAAGCTTCCGCCGGTGCCTCCATTGCGAGATCGAGCCAGCGGGTGGCGGCGGCCTCGTTGTCGGCGAGTTGCTCGGCCAATGGGCGTGGGGCGCCCGATTCGATGTCGGCGTCGCGGATGAGCATGCTTGTGTACTGCGGGGTTTCGATGCCGGTGCGGGCCCAGCGCAGCAGGTTGACCAGGCTGTCGGCGTTGCGGGCGAGGTGGGTGAGTACGTGTCCGCGGGTCCAGCGGGGCAGTAGCGAGGGCTCGGTCACCTCGCTATCGCTGAGACGGCGTGCGGTGTCGAGGAAGCGGGTCGTCGCTTCGGCGACTGTTTCGAGCTGAATGGCGGGTTCCGGAGCTTCGCTGGTCACGATCCGACCCTAGCGATACCAGTCCCGGCGGGTTGGCAAACCACCCTCGGCAGCGGGCGAGTCATGACCGTCGACGTGGCTACGCAGACACGATCGCGTCTGCCTCGATCTCCACCAGCAATGCGGGGGTGATCAATGCCTTGATCTCGTACATGGACGCGGCGGGCCGGATGTCGCCGAAGACCTCGGCGTGCGCCTTGGCGATCTCGGGCCAGCGGGAAATGTCGGTGACGAAAATTCGGGTGCGGATCACATCCGAGAGGTTCGCGCCCGCGTCGGTGAGCGCGGTGGCGATGCGCCGCAGGACCTCCCTGGTCTGCTCGCCGATGTCATCGCCACCGACCGCTGCGCCGCCGGGGAGCGAGGCGGTGGTGCCGCTGACAGCGATGACATTGCCGATCCGGACGGCGCGGGAATAGCCGACGATGTCTTCGAACTCGGCGGCCGAGGAGATGTTCACGCGATCATTCATGTCGCAAGCATGGCACCGTCGGGTGCGCGACTTCCTGCGAGCATCGACCCACCGAGTCCGGTCCGCACCATCGACGAAACCAGCTGCGGAAGCCTCACGCGTCGGATGATCGTCGATGCTACGTGGCGCAGCCGTCGACCACGATCACTTCGCCGGGCTCCTCACTATCCGGGTCGATCCATTCCCGACCCTCCAGAATCACCGCCGCGGCCAACGAGATCAGCCACAGCGACATCGATCCGACCTGGATCCGCTGGGCGATACCGAGGGCGTAATCACCGGTCAGGTTATCGGCGACCAGCATCCACACCGTCGCCGCCGACCCGAGCGCCAGCACCACGAGCCCGGCCTCGCGCAGAATCCGCCAGCGGTGGTACTTGAACGCGGCCAGGCTGAACGCGAAGGCGGCGACCGCGATCGCGGTCACCGCGAGAGTGCTTGTCAGTGCGTGCGGCTGATGCAGCTGCGGGAAAAGCTGACTGCCGCCACCGCCGCACGCGGTGTTGTCCTGCGGGGTGCAGTCGCGCAGTGGCAGCAGCACGTCGCCGATGGTCGCGGCGCCGAAACAGAACAGTGCCACCCAGCCGACGGTGGTGAATTTGCGCCGAGGGAACAGCAGCAGACCGGCAAGAGCCGCGGGGATCAGTAGTGCGCCGACGATCTTGTCGGCCGTCGAGAATACCTCGCGGTAGGGCTTGCCGTCGGCGTCCAGTTCGCTGAGGAAAGAGTTGACCGGGTCGATGTCGATATGCAGGAAGAATTCGAGCAGCCACGACGAATAACAGAGCCCAGCGATCGCGATCGCCGCTGCGATGAACCAGGATGCCATCCGCACGCGTCGTTCGGCGATCCTCCGGCTACCACTCACCTGACCCATTGTCCCGCCTGTTTCCGGTCCGGTGATCAAGGGTTGGTCAGTGTGTTGTAGCCGAACGGTTCGCACATCGTTCCCAACCCGTGCACAGGATCCTGTCAGGTCTATCCGACACCCTGAAGGAGACACAAGATCGAAGGAGTTCCGATGATTGCTTTCGCGACAGCCCTCGCCGGGGTCGCAGTGATGACCGCGATGGCGGTGTCCGGCTATATGGCCGCACATGCGCCGCGCACGTTGGTTCGGGTGCGCAGCCGGTAATTCAGTCGCCTGCCCGGAGGGCGATCTGCACCCGGTTCGCCGCCGTCTCGGCGTCTTCGTGTTCCCACACTCGAATGACCTGCCAGCCTGCCTCGACCAACGCCGAATCGGTCGCGCGGTCCCTTGTCACGTTGTCGAGCAGCTTTTGTGCCCACCACTGCGCATTATTCTTCGGATCGGTGGCGTGTAGCGGGCAGCGATGCCAGAAACAGCCGTCTACGTAGACCGCGACGCGCAGGCGCGGAAATACCAGATCGGCCCTGCGCCGTTGCCCGGGAATCGGCGCCCGATCGACGAAATATCGGAATCCCCTCCGATGCAATTCCCGCCGCAGCGCAAGCTCCGGCTTGGTTCCGCTGCGCCGCTGCCGTGCCATTCGCGCACTCGTCGCCGCATCCGTCGTTGGCCGACGGGGTGATGTAGCCCCCGAATTCATGCCGCCCAGCCACCCATCCGATCGAGATGGCTTTCCATATCGTCGAGGAATCCTGCCGGAAACCGCAGACTTCCCATGCCGGTTCTGCGTAGGAATCCGGCGGTCGCGCGTGCGGAAAGCAGCCGGGAATCGGTGAGGAAGTTTGCGAGATCCTCATACGGCTCGTGCACCGGCCATGTCGAGACCGGCACCCGGTGAGCAACACCGCAGCGACCCCACGCCGCGCTCGGCCACGGCTGACCGGGTTCCAATGGTTGATCATCGGGAATCGCGCCGAGCGGTTCGGCAAGGCGCGAGCCGATCCACTCCGCCATCCGGACATTCACCGCATTGCCGACCAGTTTCCAGCGATGCCCCGGCCGAATGCCCGGCGCGTTTGTCGCGGGCGTTGTCCAGTCGGAGTCGAAGCCCTGCAACCGTTCTCCGTCGACGATGCCCGGCGTGACCACCTCGCCCGACGGCAGCCGCACCGCGGGCGGGCTCGCGATGCCGAGCGCCGAGCCGCCCTTGATGGTGGGGATCGCGTTCACCGCCCAGCCGAGCCCGCGTACGCCCTCGGTCCAGTAGAAGCCGCACGGATCCCGTTCGGGATCGCCGACGATCCGTTCGCCCGCGTCATCGCCGAACAGCACTTGGCGCGGGTCCTCGGTGCGCGAGGCGAGCATCAGCACCCGCTGACGACGCTGCGGCAGGCCGAACGCGCGGGCGTCCACCACCCGGTAGGCCCAGGTGTAGCCGAGCTCCTCCAACGCCTCGGTGATGTGCCGCATCGCCGCGCCACGACCGAGCTGCAACATGAAGGGCACGTTCTCGATCAGCAGCCAGCGCGGACCGCGCTGTCGGCGCACCAGCCGGAACACCTCGTCGACGAGGCCGGAGCGCTTGCCCGTGATGCCCGCGGTGCGCCCGGCCTGTGAAAGGTCCTGGCACGGAAAGCCCGCGGCGACCAGTTCGGTGCCGCCCGGTATCGCGCGCAGCTTGGTGATGTCGCCGTGCAGCGGCACCTCGGGGAAGCGTGCGGCGAGCACGGCTTGGGCACCGGGCTCGATCTCGCAGAGCAACTCGGTATTCCAGCCGCGCGCGCCGAGTCCGAGTTCCAGCCCGCCGATACCGGCGAACAGCCCGACCATCCGCCCGCCCGTCACAGCCATCCCTTTCCGCGATCCCACGACGGGCGCTGACCGACCACTAGCGATTGCTTGCAGGTCGCTCGAACGGTCTCCCACTAGCGATTGCTTGCAGGTCGCTCGAACGGTCTCCCACTAGCGATTGCTTGCAGGTCGCTCGAAACGGTACAGCGCTCCGTGCTCGCAGAGCAGGTTACTCGAGTCGAAATCCCGGTGACCGCCGCGTGACTGATAATGCCATTCAGCTATCGGCCAGGTATCGTCAAGGCCGTTCGACGGCGGGAGGCGATCTGCTCCTGGCCACTGCTGACCTTCCGGCGCTCCAGCGTCGACGCGCAGTTCCCGGTTTACCCAAGTGATGCCAGGAAAGTGAGCGATATGCAGATTTCGTCCACCACGAACGGGGACTACCCCAACATTGTCGTCACCAGTCTCGCGGCGACCACGTCGATCGCAGGTGATGTCGACTCCACCTGGAAGGGCTTGCTCAACGGTGAGAGCGGTATCGACGTCCTCGAGGACGCCTTCATCGACGATTTCGGCCTCCCCGTCCGCATCGGCGGCCACCTGAAAGTCGCGCCCGGCGCGAGCCTGACAAGGTCAGAGACGCGGCAAATGTCCTATGTGGAGCAGATGGCGATCTGCCTCGGCCGTGAGGTCTGGCGCAATGCGGGCAGCCCGGAGGTGGACAAGGACCGCCTCGGCGTCGCGATCGGCACCGGGCTCGGCGGCGCCGAGGCCATCGTCGACGCGCGGGACAAGATGGAAAACGGTGGCTACCGCAAGGTTTCGCCGCTGACCGTGCAGGCGATCATGCCGAACGGCGCCGCGGCATGCGTCGGCTTGGAGTTCGGAGCGCGTGCGGGTGTGGTGACCCCGGTATCGGCCTGCTCGTCGGGGTCGGAGGCGATCGCCAACGCCTGGAAGATGATCGTGATGGGTGATGCCGACATGGTCATCACCGGCGGTGTCGAAGGTTCCATCCAGGCGCTGCCGATCGCGGCATTCACCATGATGCGCGCGATGAGCACCCGCAACGACAACCCGAAATGCGCGTCGCGACCGTTCGACGTCGACCGCGACGGCTTCGTGTTCGGCGAGGCGGGGGCGATGATGATCGTCGAGACCGAGGAGCACGCCAAGGCGCGCGGCGCGACCATCCACGCACGGCTGCTCGGGGCGGGCATCACCTCCGACGGTTTCCATCTGGTGGCTCCCGACCCCGAGGGTTCCGGTGCCGCGCGCGCGATCACAAGGGCGCTGCAGACCGCGGGGTTGACCAAGCACGATGTCAACCACATCAACGCGCACGCGACCGCGACCCCGATCGGCGACACCGCTGAGGCGCGTGCGATCAGCAAGGCCATCGGCAACCATGCGTCGGTGTACGCCCCGAAGTCGGCGCTCGGACATTCGATCGGTGCCGTGGGCGCTCTGGAGTCGGTGATCACCGTGCTTTCGGTGCGCGACAGCATCGTTCCGCCGACGCTGAACCTCGAGAATCAGGACCCCGATGTCGACCTCGACATCGTCAAGGGTCAGGCAAGGGCCGGCCGTATCGACTACGCGGTGAACAACTCTTTCGGGTTCGGTGGGCACAACGTTGCCCTCACTTTCGGCCGGTATTGAGTGACCAGGGGGCACCGCACCTGCTAATCTTCCCGGCGCTCCGGTGTCTTTCTGTGTTCAGTGTCATGGCTTAGTGCATGCGTTGGAAAAGGATAAGGCGATGATCGGCGAAACCTTCGACGACTATTTGGACCAGCAGGGCAATATCAAGATCCTGGGTGACAAGACCCTGATCGACTTCGTCGACAAGCACAGCGCGGAGAACGGTGACGGTCTCGCGTACCGCTATATCGACTACTCACGGGAACGTGATGGTGAGTATCAGGAACTGACCTGGCACGAGTTCGGCGTTCGGCTGCGGGCGGTCGCGGCCCGGCTGCAGCAGGTATCGCAGCCCGGGGATCGGGTGGCGATTCTCGCTCCGCAAGGGCTCGCCTACGTCGTATCGATCTTCGCGGCGGTCTACGCGGGCAATATCGCGGTGCCGCTGTTCGATCCCGAGGAGCAGGGCCACACCGACCGCCTACACGCGGTGCTCAGCGACTGCACGCCCGCGGCGATTCTCACGGTCGGATCGGCCGCGGCGGGTGTGCGGAACTTCTTCCGGCATCTTCCCGCGGTGCAGCGACCGCGCATCATCGCCGTCGACGCGATTCCCGACAGCGTCGGCGCGACCTGGGTGCGTCCGGAGATCAATATCGACAGCGTCGCCTACTTGCAGTACACCTCGGGGTCGACCAGGACGCCCGCGGGCGTCGAGATCACCCACCGGGCGGTCGGCACGAACCTGCTGCAGATGATCGATGCCATTGGTGTCAAAGAGAACTCGCGCGGGGTGACCTGGCTGCCGCTGTTCCACGACATGGGCCTGCTGTGCGTGATCCTGCCGACCATCGGCGGCGGGTTCATCACGATCATGTCGCCGAGCGCGTTCGTGCGTCGGCCGTACCGCTGGATCAAGGAGCTGGCTGCCGCCTCTGACGGGGCCGGAACTTTTGCGGCGGCACCGAATTTCGCGTTCGAGCATGCCGCGGCGCGCGGTAAGCCGAAGGCGGGTGAGTCGCTCGATCTGTCGAACGTGATCGGATTGATCAACGGCAGCGAGCCGGTATCGGTGTCGTCGATGAAGAAGTTCAACGAGGCGTTCGCGCCATATGGCCTGCCCAAGACCACGATCAAGCCCTGCTACGGGATGGCGGAGGCGACGCTGTTCGTGTCGGCGACCAAGCGCGAAGACGAGGCCAAGGTCGTCTACGTGGATCGCAACGAGCTCAACAGCGGCCGCATGGTCGCGGTCGAGCAGGGCACCGACAACTCGATCGCCCAGGTGTCCTGCGGCTATGTCGCGTTGTCACAGTGGGCGGTGATCGTCGATTCCGATACCGGCATCGAGCGGGCCGACGGCGAGGTCGGCGAGATCTGGCTGCACGGAGACAATATGGGCATCGGCTACTGGGGTCGTCCGGAAGAATCCGTCGAGACCTTCCACAACCGACTCACCGAGCGACTGCCCGAAGGCAGTCACGCGCAGGGTGCGGTTTCCGACGCGAAGTGGATGCGTACCGGCGATTTCGGCGCCTACTTCGAGGGTGAGCTGTTCATCACCGGCCGGGTCAAGGATCTGGTGATCGTCGACGGACGTAATCACTATCCGCAAGATCTGGAGTTCTCGGCACAGGAATCCAGCACCGCACTGCGGCCCGGATTCGTCGCGGCGTTCTCGGTCCCGGCAAATCAGTTGCCCGCGTTGGTGTTCGAACAGGGCAGCCGTTCCGGGCTGAACTTCGACGCCGACGACACCTCCGAGCAGTTGGTCATCGTCGCCGAGCGTGGGTCCGGTGCGGGCAAGCAGGACCCGGAGCCGGTCGCGGATACGGTGCGGATGGCCATCGCGCAGCGCCACGGCGTCACCGTGCGTGATTTGCTGCTGGTGCCGGCGGGTTCGATTCCGCGCACCTCCAGCGGCAAGATCGCCCGCAGGGCCTGCCGCGCCGCCTATCTCGAGGGCACGCTGCGTGGCGGGTATCAGCAGCAGGCATTCCCGGACGCGCCGAACGATCAGGAGGCACAGGCGGCCGTCTGAGAAACGGTCGCTACAGACGGGTTTCGTTGGTGTAGTCGAATTCGCTGACCTCGGCGCCCTGGATCAGGGCGTCGAGGTCGCCTTCGGTTCCGGTGCCGCGGAATTGCTCGAGCGCCGTCCTGGTCGACCAGCGTTCGTAGACATTTACCCGGTCCGGTTCGACCAGATCCGCGCCGAGGCTGAAATCCAAACAGTCCGCGGTGCCGCGTGCGAGCTCGACAACCTCGCGACAGTCGGCGAGGTATCGGTCTCGGTCGGTGACTCGTAGGTATCCGGCGACGATGATCACCACCGAAGTCTATGTCGACGCGCTTGACCTGAAGAATGCTCGAGGTTGTTGGCTTGGGGGGTGAATACCGCGCCGGCCTGTCTTCCGAACGTGATTTCCCTCGCGGATACCGGTTCGTCGGTACCGGACCAGCCAGAAAATCGGTTGGCCGGAGCGGGCGTCGATGCGACGCTGGAGTGTCGGACCCCGATGGGAACATCATCGAGTGGTCCGTCCGCGACACCGCCAATCCACGGACCACGAGGGGGAGCCTTGTCCGTCACGCTCGAACGGCCGTCGGCCGAATCGGAGACCGATAGACCGCAGCGGCCCGCTGTCACCGCCGTGGGCCGCCTGCATTCGCTGCGCCGCTTTCTGCCGTATCTGCGGCCCTATCGGGTCCCGCTGATCGGGGCGACCTCGCTTGCCATCCTCGCCACGCTGACCGCGATCGTGATCCCGCTGCTGATGGCACGCATCATCGACGGGCCGATCGCGCAACGGAATGCGGCGGGCCTTGTCGTGCCGGTCCTCGCGGTGCTGATACTCGGCCTGCTGGAGGCGCTCGGCGTGTGGGGCCGCCGGTGGCTGGTTTCCAAGCCCGCGGCGCAGTTCGAAATCACCATGCGCGCCAAGATCTTCCGGAAACTACAGGCTCTGGCGATCGGGCGCCATGATGCCTGGGAATCGGGGCAGCTGCTCTCACGCGCGATCGACGATCTGGCCACGCTACGCCGATTCGTCGCGTTCGCTGGTCCGTTCCTGATCCTGCACATCGTCATCATTCCGGTCGGCCTGCTCGTATTGTTCGTGCTCAGTTGGCAGATCGGAATGATCTTCGCGATCATCTCGATTCCGCTGATCTACATCTGCACCCGGTTCGTGCGCCGCTACGAGGTGGCCTCGCGGCGCTCCCAGGATCAGTCCGGCGATCTGGCGACCACCGCCCAGGAGTCGGCGCAGGGCGTCAGGGTGCTGAAGGCATTCGGACGCGGGGTGTTCTTCGGTGGGCGCTTCACCGCGCAGTCGCGTGAACTCCAGCAGACCGAGTTGCTCAAGGTCCGGCTGGACGCGACGCTGTGGTCGGCCATGATGAGTCTGCCGCAGCTGGCGATCGCCTTCGCGCTCGGCTACGGCGGCTACGCGGTCGCGCACGACACGATGACGCTCGGCACCCTGGTCGCGGCCATCACGCTGTCGACCTTCCTGCAGTGGCCGATCATCTGGACCGGATTTCTGCTCGCCGAGCTCAATGATTCGCGTACCGCGGCGGACCGGTACTGGGAGATCATCGACACCCCTGTCGACATCGCCGATCCCACCGACCCGGTTGAGCTGCCCGCGCATATCGCAGGTGAGTTGACGTTGGACGGTGTGCGGTTCGCCTTCCCCGATGCGAAAGGGGAGTTGTTGCAAGGTGTTTCGCTCGTGGTGCATCCGGGCGAGACGGTGGCCCTCGTCGGCGTGACGGGCAGCGGAAAGACCGCGCTGCTCAACCTGGTTCCGCGGCTCTACGACATCACCGGCGGTGTCATCACCATCGACGGCATCGACATCGCCTCGATGCGGGTGTCGGATCTGCGGTCGCTGGTCTCGGTGGCGTTCGAGGAACCGGTGCTGTTCTCGGCGAGCGTACGGGAGAACGTCGCGCTCGGCGACCCGGAGGCCACCGATGTGGATGTCCGGCGCGCGCTCGACATCGCCCAGGCCACCGAGTTCGTCGATGACCTGCCGTGGGGCCTCGACACCAGGATCGGTGAGCAAGGCCTCAGCCTGTCCGGCGGCCAGCGCCAGCGGCTCGCGCTTGCCCGTGCCGTGCTCGAGTCCGTTCGCGATGGCTTGCAGGTTGCTCGAAATGGGTCCGCTAGCGATGGCTTGCAGGTTGCTCGAAATGGGTCCGCTAGCGACTGCTCGCAGGTTGCTCGAAATGGGTCCGCTAGCGACTGCTCGCAGGTTGCTCGAAATGGCTCCGCTAGCGACTGCTCGCAGGTCGCTCGAAATGATCAGCAGGGCAGTCGAACTCGCATCATGGTGCTCGATGACCCGCTGTCCGCGCTCGATGTGGAAACCGAAGAGCGCGTGCAGGAACGGCTGCGCACGGTGCTCGCGGGAGCCACCACCCTGCTCGTCGCGCATCGGCCGTCAACGGCGGCGCTCGCCGACCGGGTCGCGGTGCTCGCCGACGGCCGGATCGTGGCCGAGGGCTCGCATGAGCAATTGCTGAAGACCAACAGCCGTTATCGCGAGCTGATGGGAGGTGAATCGTGACAGCGGAAGTGGATTCGGCCGAGCAGCAGGCCGATCCGGCCGGCCGGGATTCCGTCGCCGACTGGCGCGGTATCGCGAGCGAGGACAAAGAGGTCACCCAGACCGGAAACCTGGTGCTGGCCGGTCGATCCCGGCGACTGCTGCTCGAGCTGGTGCGGCCGTACCGCAGGATGGCGGTGCTCGCCGTGGTGCTGATCGTGGTGGACAACGCCGCGATGGTATCGGCGCCGCTGTTCATCGCGCACGGCCTCGACACCGGCATTGCCGAGGGCAGCCGCGGCAATTGGGTTCCGTTGGCGCTCACGGTCACCGGATACCTCGGCACGGTCGGCCTCGGCGTGCTCACCACGTTCTTCTTCCTGCGGGTTTCGGGCAGGCTGAGTCAGAGTGTGCTGTTCGATCTGCGGGTCCGCACATTCGAGCACATGCAGCGGCTCAGCGTCGCCTTCCACGAGAAGTACACCTCCGGCAAGGTCGTCGCCCGGCTGACCGGTGATATCGAAACACTCCAGGAGCTGCTGGAGAGTGCGCTGAATCAGGCACTGAGCGCGATCCTTTCGGTGCTGACCATCGCGGTCCTGCTGATCTACCTCGATCAGACACTCGCAGCGATCGTGCTCGTCGGCTTCGTCCCGCTGGTGCTTGTCACCCGCTGGGCGCAGCGTAGACAGCGCGCGGGCTATCGACGCACCCGCGGTGCCATCGCCAAGGTCGTCGTGCAGTTCGTCGAATCGATGGGTGGCATCCGCGCGGTACAGACCTTCCGGCGCGAACAGCGCAACGAATCGGTGTTGGCACTGGAGGATTCGGAGTACCGGCAGGCCACCACCTCCGCTATGCGCGGTATGGGCGACTATGCCGGTCTCACACGGCTGCTCGGCAATTCGACCACCGTTGTCGTCATCGTGGTCGGCGCGTGGCGGGTTATCGAGGGCGACCTCGCGGTCGGGGTGCTCGCCGCATACCTGCTGTACCTGAACGAGTTCTACGGTCCACTCGACGAACTCGCCCAGGTGTTCAACTCCTATCAGTCCGCTGCCGCGGCGCTGGAGAAGATCTCGGGTGTGCTCGAGGAAGAGCCTTCGGTGCCGCAACCGGCTGATCCGACCCCACTCGATAAAGCTGCGGGCGCGGTCCGGATGGACCATGTGTGGTTCGGCTACGACACCTCGGATTCCGACGGCCGGGCTCGGACGGTGCTACCGGAGTTCACGTTGGATATCCCCGCAGGTCAAGTAGTCGCCCTGGTCGGAGCCACCGGTGCGGGCAAGTCGACGCTGGCCAAATTGCTGACGCGGTTCTATGACCCGTCCGGCGGCACGGTGACTCTGGACGGAATCGACCTGCGCGAACTGACCGATGCCGACCTGCGCCGCAATGTCGTGATGGTGACCCAGGAGTCGTATCTGTTCTCCGGATCCGTCGCCGACAACATCCGGCTCGGCAGGCCCGACGCCACCGACGAGCAGGTGTACGCGGCGGCTCGAGCGATCGGGCTGTACGACTTCGTACAGGCATTGCCCGAGGGTTTCGACACCGACGTGCGTAAACGCGGCGGCAGGCTCTCGGCGGGCCAGCGGCAGTTGGTGTCGTTCGCGCGGGTATTCCTCGCGGATCCCGCGGTGATCGTGCTGGACGAGGCCACCTCCAGCTTGGACATCCCGAGCGAGCGGCTGGTCCAGCGGGCATTGGAAACGGTGCTGCGCGAGCGCACCGCGGTGATCATCGCGCATCGACTATCCACCGTCGCCATCGCCGACCGGGTGCTGGTGCTGGAATCCGGCCGGATCGTCGAGGACGGTGCCCCGGATGCGCTGATCGCGGGCACTGGACGGTTCGCCGGTCTGCACACGGCCTGGCGTGAGTCGCTGGTGTGATGCGGGGCCGGCGGCCGCGTCCCTTACGGTAGATACGTGACGAACCCAGCCTCGGGCCCTGACAGCCAACCGGCATCGCGGTGGCCGGCGATTCTCACCTGGCGTGCGCACAACGCGGTGCGGATGGAATCGGTGCGTGTGACGCTCAACGGCAACCGGATCCGCGCCGCCGGCCGGATGATCGGTGGCGCATGCGAGGATCACCCCGCTTTCAGCGCTTCCTACGACTTGGTCACCGATGAGAACGGCGTCACCAAGCGGCTCTCGCTGCGCAGCACCACCGCGGCGGGGGAGCGACAAGCGTCCATCGCACGAGACGAAGAGAACTACTGGCTGGTGGATGCGGGCGGCAGTCATGTGCGATCCACCTTCGCGGGCGCCCTCGACGTGGACGTGGTCCTCAGCCCGTTCTTCAACACCCTGCCGATCCGCCGTTTCGGCCTGCAACACGCGGCAGGCGACGTCCAGGTCCCCGTCGTCTACGTCCGGCTCCCCGACCTGCTCGTTCAGGAAGCCGGCCTCACCTACAGTGGCGCCGCCGACGGCATCAGCGTGCTGTCCCCGGTCTCCAGCGCCACCGTCACCGTTGACGCCGACGGCTTCCTGCTCGATTACCCGGGCCTGGCCGAGCGCATCTGACGCGTCTGTCGGCGACTCGAGGCATCAGTCCAGGCTGGTTATGACGCCGCCGCGTTGTCCCGCTTCGCGCAATCGCCCGAGCCAGTCGTGGTCACCAGGGCGGATACCGGTGATTTCCCACCGCTGCGCCGTGTCGTAGCGCTGCCTCGCCGCGAACCCGGCATCGACGAGATCGGCAAGCGACCCGGTATCGAGCAGGCTGTCGCGGGCCCGGGCGAGCACGGTGAGTGTGTTGTTCAGCACGTCGAGCAGCGCCTCGGAATTCGGTTCACAGATCGCTCGCACCAGATCGGGTGAGGTCGAGGCCACCCTGGTGCCATCACGGAACGACCCGGCCGCGAGCCCGAGCGCCAGGTCCCCGCCACTCGCGCCCGCGATCGCGAGCGCCTCGGCGAGCACATGTGGCAGGTGCGAGATCCTGGCGACGGCGCGGTCGTGCTCGTCCGCGACAACCGGGACCACCATCGAGCCGCAGGCCAGTGCCAGCCGCACGACTCGGGTCCATGGCTCTGGACGGGTGCCCTCGTCGACCCCGACTGCCCAGGCGGCGCCCTGGAACAGTCCGGGATCGGTGGCGGCCCAGCCGGATTCGGAGGTGCCTGCCATCGGATGGCCGCCTATGTAGCGTCCGGCGAGCCCGTGCTTGTGCACCGCCGCGGTGACCGGCGCTTTCACGCTCACCACATCGGTCAGTGTGCAGCCGGGCGCGAAGGTGGAGATGTCCGCGAGAATGTGGTCGACCGCCGGCATCGGCACCGCGATGACGATCAATGCGTCGGTTTCGCGGGCGCGGGTCAGCACGCCGATCAGGTCACCGGTGACCTCGAACCCGTCGGCGCGTGCGGCCCGCGCACCGGCCTCCGAACGGTTGTATCCCCAGGCGTCATAGCCCGCGCCGACGGCGGCACGGAGCAGGGAACCACCGATCAAACCCACCCCGAGGACGCACACGGGCGCTTTCCGGTCGCTAGTCACCAGAACAGATTCGCATACGACTTCAACATTTCGGCTCGAGCCGACTACCGTTGCGCGCATGGCAGCACAGCGCTCGGGCACGAACAGGGCGGCGTCGGATGATTACGACGACGTAGAAGGGTTCGCAGTGGCCGTTGTCCGCGAAGAAGGACAATGGCGGTGCAGTCCGCTGAGTTCGGCTGCACTCACCGATCTGTCCGCAGCGGAAAACGAGCTCAAGGCATTGCGCAGTTCCGGCGCGGTGTTCGGACTGCTCGATATCGACGATGAGTTCTTCATCGTGCTCCGGCCGGCCCCGAGCGGCACCCGGATGCTCGTCTCTGACGCGACGGCCGCGATCGACTACGACATCGCCGCCGATGTGCTCGAGGCCCTCAACGTCGAGATCCCCGATATCGACCCCGACGAGCTCGACGACGTCGAGCCATGGGAGGAGGGCGACCTCGGCGTGCTCGCCGATCTCGGCCTGCCCGAACCGGTCCTGAGCGTGATCATCGCCGAGACCGACCTGTACCCGGACGAACAACTCGCCATGATCGCCCAGCGCCTCGGCTTCGCCAACGAACTGTCGGCGGTGCTGGACAAGCTGCCGCGCTGACAGTTCAGCCGACCGACGTGAGTTTGCTGCGAGACGGGATCTCCGACTCGGACATGGTGCGCGCCG
Source organism: Nocardia arseniciresistens (assembly GCF_046764875.1). Classification (NCBI taxonomy): domain Bacteria; kingdom Bacillati; phylum Actinomycetota; class Actinomycetes; order Mycobacteriales; family Nocardiaceae; genus Nocardia; species Nocardia arseniciresistens. The sequence goes on along the minus strand of NZ_JBKORD010000007.1, from coordinate 234,292 downwards.
CGATCGCCGCGGCGGCCACCGCCGACCCGCGTGACGTCCCGGTAGGTGCGGTCGTCTTCGACTCGGCCGGACGCGAACTCGCACGCGCGGCCAACGCCAGAGAAGCCCTCGGCGATCCCACCGCACACGCGGAAATCCTCGCCCTTCGCCGTGCCGCCGAGGTATGCGGCGATGGGTGGCGACTGGAGGGGGTAACCCTCGCGGTCACCCTCGAACCGTGCACCATGTGCGCGGGTGCTCTGGTGCTCGCTCGCGTCGCTCGCGTCGTATTCGGCGCATGGGAGCCCAAGACCGGCGCCGTCGGCTCGCTCTGGGACGTCGTCCGCGACCGCCGCCTCAATCACCGACCCGAGGTGCGCGGCGGCGTACTCGAGCAGGAATGCGTGACACTGCTCGACGACTTCTTCCGAACGCAACGCTGATCCATAACGGCGACGCGGCCCCGGCGGGATCGGCCCTTGTACGCCGATGTCGCGCCCACTCGCAGCGGCATGCGAACCCACATCGCGCAGGTCTACAGGCGATTTATCGATCCGGCGGCGGTCCGGTATGGTTGTCGGCGGTGGCGTGTCCGAGCGGCCTAAGGAGCACGCCTCGAAAGCGTGTGAGGGGTAACCCCCCTCCGAGGGTTCAAATCCCTCCGCCACCGCCAAAGCCCTTCACTTGCTCTTGCAGGTGAGGGGCTTTTTCTTTCCGCAGTAGGCGGGACTCGGATTTGGTTGGTCGCGCAGGTGGGGATTCGTTCGGGCGCAGGACGACGGTTCGGCTGTTCAGGTCGACGCCGAACTGTGGGGGCTCGCCCTTGGCTTGTTCGTCGCGCAGCATCGAGATCGAGTCGCGATGGTCGAGTTCCATACGCTTGGTGCTGTAGAACAGCGCGGTGAACTCGTCGGTGAACGTGCCCGATACGGGGTTGCGGCGCCTGCGGCGTTTCCTGGTCAGCGCCTCGTAGAGCGCGACGAGCATCAGCAGGATGATCCAGCCGGGAATGCTCCATTGCAGCAGCAGGTCCATGTCAGGGGCAACGACTCGAGATCCGGTGGAGTTCCCTGGGTGATTGTCGGATTTGCGGGTATACGCGCTGTAAGAGAGTGCGAAAGGACGCGATGATGATGCGCCGCAGAACATTACGCATGGGAACACGTAGTCGATACAAGAGTGAGAGTTATATGAGAATCGGCAGCCTTATAGTCCTGGTCTGGTTATTGATCGGTTTGCTCGCGGCGGGGCAGCGCCACTACTTCGACAGCGGGCCTGTCAACTGTGCGAACTTCGGCACCATCGCCGTCACCGTGATCGCGGGTCCGCTCAACTACATGGGCGTGAATCCGAAGGTCGACGATTGCAATGTGCCGCAACCGAGTCCGTAATAGCTAGGGCGGCAGGCGTTCAAAGGCCGACGGCCCCTGCCCTGTCGAGCGGCGCGGGGCGGCGCGCAAACACTTGCGAACAAGTGGGCGGGTCGCGTTCTTTCGCGGATAATCGGCACCCGTGCGGGTATCCGCTCGGTAGGAAGCGCGGGACGGACGCGATCAGGATGCGTCGTCGAACGGCCCGCGCCGCGACGATGCGCAGGTGAAAAATGAAACGGGGCACTGCTCTTGTTCTGATCTGGCTGGTCATCGGCATCATTGCGGCGGGCCAGCGCAACTATTTCGACAGCGGTCCGATCAACTGCGCCGGGTTCGGCTCGGTCGCGCTGACCGTTCTCGTCGGCCCGTTGAACTACATGGGGGTGAACCCGAAGGTCGCGGATTGCAACGTGCCGCAACCGAGTTCGTAGCCGTGGGTTGTGCGCCGGGATACTGCTTCGGTTTCGGTGCATCGGTGAGCCGAGCGGCTCCGGCCGCCGCGGCAATGACGAGACCCACCCCGACCCACTGGGTGAAATGCAGCCCCTCGCCGAGCAGCAACAGCCCGACCACGGCCGCGACCGCTGGCTCCAAGCTCATCAGCACGCCGAAGACCGAGGCCGTAATTTGGCGCAGCGCTTGCAGTTCGATGGCATGTGGGACAAGAGTCGACAGTACGGCGACACATGCGATGAGGAGCAGCACCACCGGATCGAGCAGCGCCGAACTCGCGTCTGCCGCGACGAGCGGTAACATGAGAATTCCGCTGAATGCGATCGCAAGTGCCAGTCCGCCATGGCCGGAGGTGCGTTCGCCGACCACCTTGCTGAACACGATGTAGCCTGCCCAACCTGCGGCCGCGAGTAGCGCGAACAGCATGCCGGTAAAGGACACGGCCCCACCAGTTTTCATCAGGAGCAACACGCCGCCGCCAGCTAGCAGCACCCAGGGAAGGTCACGGCCGCGGCGGGACGCCGCGACCGCGACGGCGAGCGGGCCGAGAAAATCGATAGTGACCGCGATGCCGAGTGGAATGCGTTCGATGGCCGCGTAGAAACTCCAATTCATCACTGCCATAGACATTCCGAGCCCGGCAATGCCGGGGGCGGCGCGACGGTCGATGCGCAGCGATGGCCGCCACAGCGCCATCGCGATTGCGGCGGCAAACAGTAGACGCAAGGCAGCGGTCGGGCCCGAGCCGAGGATGTCGAACAGGTTCTTGGCAATGATCGCGCCGAATTGGATGCTGAGCATCGCGGCGAGGACGAGCGCGGGCGCTGGCACGCTGCCGAACGCTGACGGTCTACCTGGGTGTGGCGTCAAAGCCGCTGGTGAGACTGCTTTTACCGGGTCGACGACCACGGTGACTCCATTCTGCGGACAAGCGCGTACACCACCGGTGGCTGCCGGAGGTGTGCGGTTGGATATCGAATCGGTTGTGCGGGAAGAGGAATGGGCCTATCCGGGAATCAGTGCGTGCGGTAGGCGCACAGAATCACCGAGGCGATTCGCGCTCGGTATCGAGGCGAAGAGGTCGGGGATATCAGCCGGGAAGATCCGTCAGTCGACGGATGCCGAGGTGGCGTGGGGAGGTGGCCACGCGGTGCCGATTTCGGTGCGGAGACCGGCTGCTCGGATCAGACACGCAATCGGCGACAGCGCGTTCAGTGTGTGAAGTTAGCCGTCCTAATTGTCCGGCAAGAGACCGGTCGGTTGCTCACAGGCGGTGTACATGTGAGGGACTGTATCGCAGTTTGTGTTGCCCCGCGCAGGAGTGATCGGCGTCGATGGGGGTACCCGCGAGAAGTACGCGAGTGCAGAAAAGAGGCGATGACAATGCGCGAGCGAACGATCAACGCACGACCGGTACACCGAAGGGGTACTCGGCTGCTGAGCACGCTGCTGCTGGTCTGGTTGGCCGTCGGTTTGATCGCCGCTGGTCAGCGCCACTATTTCGATAGTGGCCAACTCAATTGCGCTAGTTGGGGCACCATTGCCGTTACCGCCCTCGCAGGTCCGCTCAACTACGCGGGTTTGAATCCCACCGTTACCGGCTGCGAGCTGCCGCAACCGAGCCAATAGGCGGCATTGCTCACAGGTCGCCTGACAGGATCTGACACGACGTTCGCGCCCCCCATCCGTTCGGATGGGGGGCGCGAATCGTCATACCGACTAGGAGGCGGCGGGCACGCCCACCGACTCTGGATGCGGCTGCCCGCGTAGTGCATACAACTTCGCGCCCTCCACATCGATATCCGGCACGATCTTGTCGAGCCAGCGCGGCATCCACCAGGCCCATTTGCCCATCAGCACCAGCAGGGACGGGATCAGGACCATCCGGACGATGAACGCGTCGAACAGCACACCCGCCGCGAGCGCGAAGCCCATCGACTTCGCGGTCGCGTCGGATTCCAGCAGGAACGATCCGAACACCGAGATCATGATGATCGCGGCGGAGGTGACCACGCGCGCGCCGTGGTGATAGCCGCGGATCATCGCGTCTGTCGGCGACTTGCCGTGCACGTATTCCTCCCGCATCCGGGTCACGAGGAACACCTGGTAGTCCATGGCGAGCCCGAACACCAGGCCGATCATCATGATCGGCAAAAAGCTGACGATCGGGTGTGGATCGGCGATGATGCCGAGCTTGCCCTTCTGGAAGATCAAGACCGTCGCGCCGAAGGTGGCCGCCATCGACAGCAGGAACCCGAGCGCGGCGGTCAGCGGTACGAGGACCGATCGGAACACCGAGATCAGCAGTAAGAACGCGGCCCCGGCGACGATGGCGAGATACGGCACGATCTTGCTCAAGAGCACGTGGTCGACGTCGGCATAGATCGCGGTGGTGCCGGTGATGCCGTATTCCATGCCGAAATCGGACTTCAACTGCGGCTCGGCGTCGCGTGCCTCCCTGACCAGGTCCTTGGTTGCCTGATTGTTCGGACCCGATTTCGGGACACCGTCGAGCAGCGCGCCTGCCTTGTCCGCACCACTCCACCGCGGCTCGGTCACGTAATCCATGCCGGGGTAGGACACGAGCTTGTCCCGCAATGCCGTGACCGCGGCCTCGCGGCGATCCTGCGGCACATCGCTGAGGTCCGCGACGACCTTCAGCACGCCGTTGCTGCCTTCGCCGAAGCCTTCGGTGCGCAGCTCGTATGCCTTTCGGACGGTGGAGGTCTTCGGCATGCTGTCCTCGCCGGGCAGGCCGAGGTTCAGTCCCGCGGCCGGCGCGGCGAGCAGGCCGAGCACGATGACGCTGAGGATCAGCGTCACCGCCGGGGCCTTCGCGATCACCCGCGCGATACGCATGCCGTTGCTGACCGAGCTGTCGTCTTCCGGATCGTGCTGGGCGATGATCGGCAGCTTCGGCTTGAACAGGAAGCGGCCGAACGCGCCGAGCAGCGCCGGCATCAAGGTGATGGCGGTGAGCACCGCGAACGCGGCGGCGATTGCGCCACCCAGACCCATGAAGGTGAGGAACCGGACCCCGACGACGGCGAGTCCGATCAGCGCGATGATCACCGTCAAGCCCGCGAACACCACCGCCGATCCTGCGGTGCCGAGCGCCGTACCCGCCGCTTCCTCCGGCAGCTCCTGCACTGCCAGTTCATGTTTGTACCTGGACACGATGAACAGCGCGTAGTCGATCGACAGCGCGATTCCGATCATCGATGCCAGGAAGGTGGTGAAGCTCGGAATCGACAGGAACGAGGTACCGAGGAGAATCAGGGAAGTGGCCGCGCTGAGTCCGACGATCGCGGTGATGATCGGCACGAACGCGGCGACGAGCGCGCCGAACGCGATGATCATCACCACCAGCGCGACGGCCATGCCGATCATTTCGGATTTGCCGCTCGGCGCCTGCTGCTCCATGGCGATGGTGCCGCTCATCTCGACGGTCAACCCGGCGTTGCGCGCCGCATCGGCCACGTCGTAAGCGGCATGCCGATCATCGGCCGTGATATCGCTGAACTCTTTGAGCGTGAACGGCACGCTGAAGAAGGCGACCGTATCCGGCTCGGTCTTATTGAGCACATTCAGCGGCGCGCCACTGCATTTCGAGATGTCGGGCTGTCCTTCGAGGCAGCCCATCTTCTCCGCGGCCGCGATCGGGTCCGTGATCGGGGTGCTGTGGTCGACGATGTCGAGCTGGTTCAGCTTCTCGATCAGCGCCTCGATCGCCTGGTGATTGGCGGGATCGGTGAGCTTCTGACCGTTCGGAGCGCCGATCACATAGGTGCCGGTGACCGCGTCGAACTGGAAGGCCTGTGACATGCCTGGGAAATGTTTGTCGAGGATTTCCGTTGCCCGCTCCGATGGCAGGTTCGGCATGCTGAAATCGTCGCTCATCGGCTTCTTCAGCTGAGTGCCGAGGGCGCCGAGGATCAGGAACAGGACGATCCAGACGGGCAGGACTATCCATTTGCGGCGGTATGCGAACTTTCCCCACCGGTACAGATACACGGACACAGGGTTCTCCTCGCGGTGATCGGGTCGTGCCGGGTTCTTTCCGAACATCCACACCGACCGCCGGAGCCGGTGACATACCGAGCTGAAGAGTCGAACAATCTCTGAGTCTGCTGCCGACCGCGCACAAGTTCAAGAACCTGGATCAAAGCACTCGGCCCCGCACCCATACTTCGGGTGCGGGGCCGAGCGTTTTCAGGCGTTGGCCGCCTTAGCCGACGGGAACCGGCTCCTTGTTCAAATCGACGGACTTTTGCCGCAATTCACGCAGCTTCGTGCCCTCGACGTCGATGTCGGGCAGGATCCGGTCGAGCCACTTCGGGATCCACCAGGCCCATTTGCCCATCAGCACCAGCAGCGACGGGATCAGGACCATCCGGACGATGAAGGCGTCGAACAGCACGCCCGCCGCGAGCGCGAAGCCGAACGACTTGGCCGTGGCATCGGATTCGAGCAGGAACGAACCGAACACCGAGATCATGATGACCGCGGCCGCGGTGACCACCCGGGCGCCGTGGTGGTAGCCGCTGATCATCGCCTCCTTCGGAGACTTGCCGTTCACGAATTCTTCGCGCATCCGGGTCACCAAGAACACCTGATAGTCCATGGCGAGACCGAATACGAGACCGATCAACATGATCGGCAGGAAGCTGATGATCGGGTGCGGGTCGTCGATCAACCCGAACTTGCCCTCCTGGAAGATCAGCACCGTCGCACCGAAGGTCGCCGCCATGGAGAGCAGGAACCCGAGCGCGGCGGTCAGCGGCACCAGAATCGAGCGGAACACCAGGATCAACAGCAAGAACGCGGCGCCTGCGACGATGGCCAGGTACGGCACGATCTTGCCGAGCAGTACATGGTCGACATCGGCGAAGATCGCCGTGCTGCCGGTGATGCCGTATTCCATGCCGTACTCGGACTTCAACGATCCCTCGGCGTTACGAGCGTCGCTGACCAGGTCCTTGGTGGCCTGGTTGTTCGGACCCGACTTGGGCACGCCGTCCAGCAGTGCGCCCGCCTTGTCCTCGCCACTCCACTGCGGCTCGGTCACGTAATCCATGCCCGAATAGGACGAGAGCTTGGTGCGCAGCGCGTTGACCGCGTCCACCCGGCGTTCGGCAGGCACGTTGGTGAGGTCAGCGGCGACGTTCAGCACGCCGTTGCTGCCCTCGCCGAAGCCCTCGGTGCGCAGCTCGTATGCCTTTCGGACGGTGGAGGTCTTCGGCATGCTGTCATCGCCGGGCAGGCCGAGGTTCAAACCGGCGGCGGGCGCGGCGAGCAGGCCGAGCACGATGACGCTGAGGATCAGCGTCAGTGCGGGCGCCTTGCCGATGAGCTTGCCGAAGCGCTGACCGTTGCTGACCGAGCGGTCGTCCTCCGGATCGTGCTTGGCGACGAAGGGCAGCTTCGGCTTGAACAGGGCACGACCGAAGGCGCCGAGCAGCGCGGGCATCAGGGTGATGGCGGTGAGTACCGCGAACGCGGCGGCGATCGCGCCACCGAGACCCATGAAGGTCAGGAACTCGACCCCGACGATGCTCAGGCCACCAAGCGCGATGATCACGGTGAGACCTGCGAACACCACTGCCGAACCGGCGGTTCCGAGCGCGGTACCCGCGGCTTCTTCCGGCGAATCCTGCACTGCCAGTTCATGTTTGTACCTGGACACGATGAACAGCGCGTAGTCGATGGACAGTGCGATACCGATCATCGATGCGAGGAACGTGGTGAAGCTCGGTACTTCGATCACCGAGGTGCCGAGGAAGATCAGCGAGGTGGCCGCGCCGAGTCCGACGATCGCGGTGATGATCGGGACGAAGGCGGCGACGATAGCGCCGAACGCGACGATCATGACGATCAGCGCGATGCCCATGCCGATCTGCTCGGATTTGCCGCTCGGCGCCTCCTGCTTCGTCGCGATCGAGCCGCTCATCTCGACGGTGAGTCCGGCGTTGCGCGCGTCATCAGCGACGTCGTATGCCGCGGTGCGCTGTTCGTCGGTGACGTCGGTGAACTTCTCGAGCGAGAACGGGACGCTCATGAAGGCGACCGAGTCGGGCGCGGTCTTGCTGAGCACATTCAGCGGAGCGCCGCTGCACTGCGACGGATCGGGATTTGCCAGGCAGCCCATCTTGTCGGCCGCTTCGATCGGGTTCGAGACCGGCTTGGCGTGGTCGACGATATTCAAGTCGCCGAGCTTGGCGATGAAGGCGTCCAGCGCCGCGCGGTTGGCCGGGTCGGTCAGCTTCTGCCCCTCGGGCGCGCTGATCACATACGTTCCGGTGACGGCGTCGAACTTGAAGGCGTCGGAGGCGCCGGGAAAGTGCTTGTCGAGGATGTCGTTTGCGCGTGCGGACGGTAGTTCCGGCATGCTGAAGTCATTGCTCATCGGTTCCTTCAGCTGCGTGCCGAGGCCGCCGAGGATGACGAAGAGGATGAGCCAGACCGGAAGCACTATCCATTTCCGGCGGAAAGCGAACTTTCCCCATCTATACAGATAAACGGACACGAAAGATTCTCCTAGCGATGACTGGGTGCGTGCTGGTTCTCGGCCTGTAGACAGCACTCGCGGGGTGCCCTGCCGGCCCCGCCTCCACTAACGCTTTCTGCCTACCGTGCGGTAGGTAGACTACCTAGGGCCTAAGCGGAGGTACAACCTCAATTTTGGTGGCAACGTTAGCTCCGCGCACGATTGGTGAGAGGACCATCCGATGACTGTCCGTCATGCGTCAGAAGTCATTACCGCAGGTGGCGGGACCAAAATCGCGATTCGCGACGCCGCGGTGAAGCTGTTCGGAGCCAAGGGATTCGAGCAGACGAGCCTGCGCGAGGTCGCAGATGCGGTAGGAATCACAAAGGCGTCGCTCTACTATCACTACGCTTCGAAGCTCGATCTGCTGCTCGCGATCGTCGATCCGATCGTTGATCACATGCGCGCGGTCGTCGAGGACATCGACGCGGTGCCGCACGATCCTGAGGGTGTGCGCGCTGTGCTGCGCACGTATTTGCGCGGCATGATCCGCAATCGCGATGCCGGGGCGCTGTGTGTGCGCGACACCGTGGCGATCATCAACGCGATGGCCGATCGATACCCCGATCTGATGGATTCGAATCGAATCCTGCAGTCCTGGTTGGCCGGACCGGACGCGTCCGACGAGGCGACGCTGCGCGCCTGCGCGGCGCTGGAAGTGCTCGGGGTCGCGCTGTTGTCCAAGGAGTTCGTCCCGACCGCCCCCGACTCCCTGGTGGAATCAACGCTGCTCGACGCGGCGACCTGTGTGCTGACCGCCTGCGGTACCGCGTAGATTCGACCAGGTCATCGGATAGTTCAGGGAAGGTGGCTGTGCACATCTCCGCGAAGGTCGATTACGCGGTGCGGACCTTGCTGGAGATCGCCCGCGCGCCGAGGGTGAGCCAGGCCCAGATGGCGGCCGATATCCCCGCGCTGGATGCGACGCCGCTCGTGCAGGCAGGTCCGGTAATCACCGCGGCCGCGGTGGTCAAGGCCGATGTGATCGCTACCGCGCAGTGTATTCCGCCGAAAGTGCTGGAAACCGTTCTCGCCGAGCTGCGCAGGGCGGAGATGGTGATCAGCAGGCGTGGCCCCGACGGCGGCTACTGGCTGGCCCGCCCCGCCGCCGAGATCTCCATCGCCGACGTGATCAGGGCGATCGAGGGACCATTGGCTTCGGTACGCGGTCAGCGGCCGGAGGATGTGAACTATCCGGGCGCGGCCGAGCCGTTGCAGCGGGTATGGATCGCATTGCGGGTGAACATTCGCGCGGTGCTCGAGAATGTGTCCATCGAAGACATAGCGCAGGACCGGCTACCCGAATTCGTCGAGACGCTGACCGAAGATCCCGGCGCGTGGGCTCGCAGGTAAATGCCGCAAATGCGGCATGTTCTTGCTGGTCGATAATCATCGCGACCCGCGTCACCATTTGCAGGTAACCTGCCAATCATCATGTTGATCAGACTGCTGCGTACACATCTGTACCCCTACCGGGCACAATTGACGGGGGTCGTTGTCCTGCAACTGGTTTCCGTCATCGCGATGTTGTACCTGCCGAGTCTGAATGCCGATCTGATCGATAACGGCGTCACCAAAGGTGACATCGGTTACATCTGGACCACCGGGCTATGGATGCTCGCGGTGACTTGTGTACAGATCGTCGCGTCCGCGTTCTCGGTCTATCTCGGCGCGCACGCCGCGATGTCCGCAGGTCGGGATCTGCGTGGTGCGGTGTTGCATCGGGTCGGCACCTTTTCCGCCCGCGAGGTCGGCATGTTCGGTGCGCCGTCGCTGATCACCCGCACCACCAATGATGTGCAGCAGGTCCAGCTGCTCATCGTGATGTCCGCGACGATCTTGGTGATGGCGCCGATCATGTGCGTCGGCGGCATCATCATGGCGTTGCGTGAGGACCTCGGACTATCCTGGCTGCTGCTCATCGCGGTACCCGCGCTTGCCATTTCGATGGGTTTTATCGTCGTCAAGATGGTGCCGGGCTTCCGTGCCATGCAGACCAAGATCGACGAGGTGAACCGAGTCCTGCGCGAGCAGATCACTGGTATCCGCGTGGTGCGCGCATTCGTCAGGGAACGGCAGGAGACCTGGCGCTTCGGTGTCGCCAATACCGAGCTGACCGAAACCTCTTTGCGGGTCGGCAGGTTGATGGCGTTGATGTTTCCGCTGGTCATGCTGATCAGCAACGTCACCGCCGTCGCGGTGATCTGGTTCGGCGGCCACGCTGTCGACGCGGGCACCATGCAGATCGGCTCGCTCACCGCGATGCTGTCCTACATCATGCAGATCCTGATGGCCGTGATGATGGCCTCGTTCCTCGCCATGATGGCGCCGCGCGCCGCGGTCTCGGCCGACCGGATCGGCGAAGTGCTCGAGACCGACTCCTCGGTAATACCGCCGCGTTTGCCGCAGCCGTTCAAGGGCGATCCAGGATCGGTCGACATCGCGTTCGCCGAGTTCGCGTTCCCCGGCGCCGAGAAGCCAGTGCTTCGCGCTATCCGATTCAAGGTGGAACCGGGCACGACCACCGCGATCGTCGGATCCACCGGTGCGGGAAAGACCACACTGCTCAACCTGATTCCGCGCCTGATCGACGTCACCGACGGCGCCGTCTATGTCGGGCAGACCGATGTCCGGCACATTGATCTGGAGTTGCTGCGCGAGCAGATCGGCCTGATACCGCAGAAGGCGTACCTGTTCTCCGGAACGATCGCGAGCAATCTGCGCTACGGAAATCCGGAAGCCACGGACGAAGACCTGTGGCGGGCACTGGAAATCGCGCAGGCCGACGATTTCGTGCGGGATATGCCATTGGGGCTGGAGGCGCCTGTCGCGCAGGGTGGCACCACGGTATCCGGTGGTCAGCGTCAGCGCCTCGCGATCGCACGGGCGCTGGTCAAGAAGCCGCGGATCTACCTGTTCGACGATTCGTTCTCCGCGCTGGACGTCTCCACCGACGCCAGGCTGCGCGAAGCTCTCCGGCCGGTCACCAGGGATGCATCAGTAATCATTGTGGCGCAACGGATTTCGACGATCCGTGACGCCGACCAGATTGTGGTGCTCGAGGACGGTGTGATGGCAGGGATCGGCTCCCACGAACAGTTGATGCGTGACTGTCCGGAATATCAGGAAATCGTCGCGTCGCAGCTCAGCGCGGAGGAGGTTCGATGAGGCCCGGAGCGCCGAATCCCGGTGCGCCGGATGCCAAGGCGAAGTCCTTCAAACCGTCGCTGAAGCGGTTGCTCGCCCGGCTCGCGCCGGAACGGGTGTACGTGATTCTGATCGTGGCACTGGTCATCACGGCGGTGGTGCTCAACACGCTCGGCCCGTACATCATGGGCAGAGCGACCAACCTGGTCTTCGATGGTTTGGTCGGTAAGCAGCTGCCCGCAGGCATCAGCAAGGACGAGGCGATCGAGGCGATTCGGGCCAAGGGCGACAACACCTTTGCCGACATGCTCGGTGCGATGGATGTGACTCCCGGTGTCGGTGTCGACTTCGACGCCGTCGGCAAGGTACTGATCCTGGTGCTGCTGCTCTACATCGGCGCAGCGGTATTCGGCTGGTTGCAGGGCTTCCTGCTCAACATCGTCATCAACAGGACGGTGAAGCGGCTGCGCAGCGATGTCGAGGACAAGCTGCATCGACTTCCCTTGAGCTACTTCGATTCCGCGCCGCGCGGCGACGTGCTCAGTCGCGTCACCAATGACGTCGACAATGTCTCGACGAGCCTGCAACAGACCATGAGTCAGCTACTGACCTCGGTGTTCTCGGTGCTCGGCATCCTGATCATGATGTTCTGGATCTCACCGCTGCTCGCGGTGATCGCGTTGCTCACGGTTCCGGCGGCCATCGTCGTCACCGCGCAGATCGCCAAGCGGTCCAAGCCGCACTTCGTGAATCAGTGGAAGTACACCGGCATGGTGAACGCCCAGGTCGAGGAGGCCTTCACCGGCCACGAGATCGTCACCGCGTTCGGCCGCAATCGCGAGGTCGGTGCGGAGTTCGACAAGCGCAACGACGAACTGTTCGACGCGAGCTTCAAGGCGCAGTTCATCTCCGGCCTGATCATGCCCTCGATCATGTTCCTCGGAAACGTGAACTTCGTGCTGGTGGCGTTGGTCGGCGGTCTGCGGGTCGCGACGGGAAACATCTCCCTCGGTGAGGTGCAGGCGTTCATCCAGTACTCCAGGCAGTTCAGCCAGCCGCTCACCCAGATCGGCGCGATGGCCAATTTGCTCCAGTCCGGCGTTGCCTCGGCCGAGCGGATCTTCGAGATCCTCGACGCCGCAGAGCAGTCGGCCGACCCGGTGATGGAGAACGTCCGTCCGGTCGACCGCGGCCGAGTCGAATTCGAGGCGGTGTCCTTCCGCTACGAACCGGAGACCCCGATCATCGAGCGGCTATCGCTGGTCGCCGAGCCAGGACACGTGGTCGCCATCGTCGGCCCGACCGGTGCGGGCAAAACAACGCTGGTCAACCTGCTGATGCGGTTCTACGAACTGGACGCGGGCACCATCACGATCGACGATGTCGACATCACCGAGATCACCCGTGACCATCTGCGCTCGCGCATCGGCATGGTCTTGCAGGACACCTGGCTGTTCAAGGGCACCATTCGGGAGAACATCGCGTATGGCAATCCGAACGCGAGCGAGCAGGATATTCTCGCCGCCGCCCGCGCCGCCTATGTCGACCGTTTCGTGCACGCGCTGCCGCACGGCTACGACACAGTGATCGACGAGGAGGGTTCGGGGGTGAGCGCGGGTGAGAAGCAGCTCATCACCATCGCCCGCGCCTTCCTGGCGAAGCCGTCCATTCTGGTGCTCGACGAGGCGACGAGTTCGGTGGACACCCGCACCGAATCGCTGGTGCAGCATGCGACCGCCGCGTTGCGCCGCGACCGCACCAGCTTCGTCATCGCGCACCGCCTTTCCACCATCCGCGATGCGGATCTCATCGTTGTCATGGAGGCGGGTCGTATCGTCGAGCACGGGTCCCATGAGCGCCTGCTCGAAGAGCGCGGCGCCTACTACCGCCTCTACAACTCCCAGTTCGCGGCGGCCGCCGCCGACGCCTGACCGACTGCTGCCGGTCGCCGGTGTTGTAGTGGACGGGGGTCGGCCGACATGCGGCGTCGGTCACTCGATGCCGCCTGAGAGGATGGCAGCGTGTCCACACCCGAAGCCTTCTCCTTCGCCATCAATAACCGCCTGGATGGTGGGCGGCACGGTCGGGCAGGTGTGATCAACACTCCACACGGTGCCATCGCGACGCCTGCCTTCATCCCCGTCGGGACCAAGGCGTCGGTGAAGGCGGTGCTGCCCGAGACGATGAAGGAGCTCGGGGCGCAGGCCCTGCTCGCCAACGCCTACCACCTGTACCTACAGCCCGGTTCGGACATCGTCGACGAGGCGGGCGGCTTGGGCAAGTTCATGAACTGGTCGGGCCCCACCTTTACCGACAGTGGCGGCTTCCAGGTGATGTCGCTCGGTGTCGGCTTCAAGAAGGTGCTTGCGATGGAGGCGGTCGACGTGCGCAGCGACGACGTCATCGCCAAGGGCAAGGAGCGGCTGGCGACCGTCGACGACGAGGGCGTCACCTTCCGGTCGCACCTGGACGGGTCCACGCATCGGTTCACGCCGGAAGTATCGATGGGCATCCAGCATCGGCTCGGCGCCGACATCATGTTCGCCTTCGACGAGCTGACCACGTTGCTCAATACCCGTGGCTACCAAGAGAAATCGCTACAGCGCACCCACGAGTGGGCGCAGCGCTGCATCGACGAGCACGAGCGGCAGAGCGCGGCACGCACTCATCGCCCGTATCAGGCACTGTTCGCGGTGATCCAGGGCGCGCAGTACGAAGATCTGCGCCGCAAGGCCTCTCGCGAGCTGGAATCGATCCGGGGCAGCGCGGGAACGAGTTTCGACGGCTACGGCATCGGCGGCGCGCTGGAGAAGCACAACCTCGGCGCCATAGTCGGCTGGTGTAGCGATGAACTGCCCGAGGACAAGCCACGCCACATGCTCGGCATCAGCGAGCCGGAGGACATCTTCACCGCTGTGGAAAACGGCGCGGACACCTTCGACTGTGTTAACCCGTCCCGGGTCGCCCGCAATGCCGCCATCTATGTCGCCGAGGGCCGATTCAATATCAATACCGCCCGGTTCCGCCGCGATTTCACTCCCATCGACGACACCTGCGACTGCTACACCTGCGCCCATTACACGCGCGCCTACATCCATCACCTGTTCAAGGCGAAGGAGATGGTCGCCTCGACGCTGTGCACAATTCACAACGAGCGCTACACGATTCGATTGGTCGACCGGATCAGGGCGAGTATCGAGGGCGACTACTTCGACGACTACAAAGCAGAAACCCTCGGCAGGTGGAAAGGCCGCATCGCGACCCCGTGAGCCCAGTCGTCGACGGATGCCGACGCTGGACGACGGGGTGCGCGTCAGACATGCAGCGGATCGGATTCCCTTGGGGCATAGCTCGGTTCGCGCTTCTTGAGGGTCGCGATCACTCGATAGGTGATCGGCATGACCAACACTTCGCACAGTGTCTTCCACAGGAAGCCGACGATGACGTAGTTCACGAACTGCCGCCAGCTGTCGATGCCGATCGCGGTGGCCGCGATCGAGCAGAAGATCAGCGTGTCGGCGAGCTCACCGACGATGGTGGACCCGATCAGCCTGGCCCACAGGTGTTTCTCCCTGGTCCGTTCCTTGATCAGCACCAGCGTCACCGAGTTGAGCAGCTGGCCGACGAAGTATCCGGCGAGACCGGCGGCTACGAGCTGCGGCGTCGTGCCGATGACGGTGCGGAACGCCTCTTGGTTCTCGTAGAACACCGCGGCGGGGAGCCGGATGGCAATGCTGAAGCAAGCGACGGTCAGCAGCAGGGCGCCGAAACCGTAGTAGATGGCCCTGCGGGTGGCGCGGAAGCCGTACACCTCGCTGAGCACGTCGCCGAGGATATAGGCCAGCGGAAAGAGGAAGAAAGCGCCATCGGTGGAGATCGGCAGTATCTCCAGCGGCCCTAGCTGCACCGAATGATCGGTGAAGAACTGAACGCCTTTCGTCGCGCAGATGTTGGAAATGATCAGCGTTGCGGTGAACAACGCCACGATCGGTGTGTAGTACCCCCGCGCGACCTGGGCGAATGCCGCATGGTCCTGCGCGGGGCGCCCAGACCCTTCGTGTTCTTCTGTTTTATTCAACTCACTCACGCGCTTCATCCAACCAGGTTGTCGAATAGGCTGTGGCCATGACGAATCCCGGCGATTCCGACGAGTGGTGGAAGCAGTACGGCGGCGAAGGTGTGTCGCCGGAGGCTGCCACCCCGGGCTCGGTACCGCAATATCCCACCGCCGAACCGCCCGGATACCCGTCGGCTCCGCAGTATCCGCAGCAGTCGGCTCCGCAGTATCCGCAGCAGTCGGCTCCGCAGTACCCGCAGCAATCCGCTCCGCAGTATCCGCAGCAGTCGGCGCCGCAGTATCCGCAGCAGCCCGCTCCCCAGCTGACACCGCCGCCGCAGCCGCAGTACCCGGCTTACCAGGCGCCGCAGCCCGGCGCGCAGGCATATCCGCCCCCGCCGAACTACGGCTATCAGAATGCGTACCAGCCCTATGGCTATCCGCAGCCGCAGGGCACAAGCGGCATGGCCATCGGTGCGCTGATCTCGTCGCTGATCGGGTTCGTCACCTGTGGCATCGGGTCGATCGTCGGGATCATCCTCGGCGTCGTCGCGCTCAATCAGATTAAGCAGTCCGGTCAGGAGGGTCGCGGCATGGCGCTGGCGGGCATCTGGGTCGGAGTCGGCGTGATCGTGCTGAGCGTGCTCTGGTTCGTCATCATCTTGATCGGCAGCAGCTAGCCTCCGAATCAACCGAAAACGTCAGGGGCGCACCCGGAAGCGGGTGCGCCCCTGACGTTTGTTCAGGTCGAGCGAGCCGGTGTCAGCTCTTGACGACCTGGGTGCCGCCTGCGAACTTGTCGTGCCAGCCCTGCTTGTTCGGGTCCTGCGAGGTCGAGATGATCATGTAGATGATCAGGCCGAGCGAGATCAGGCCGCCGACGCACGGGATGATCGACGCCGCGACGTAGATGTTGCGCTTGAGCGAGGCCTCGGGTTCGATCTTCGCCGCACCACCGGGCGCGAGGACCTTGAGTCCGAGGATCTTCTTGCCGAGCGTCGTGCCCTGGGTGGTCTCCATGCCGACGAAGTAGCCGAGCAGCGCGAGCGAAACCACAGCGCCGTTGATGAACTGGCCGGTGTTGGTGAAACCGAAGATCAACAGAATGATGATGGAGACCGGGATACCGACGATCAGGTGGTCGATGACGCGGGCGCCGATCCTGGATCCGATGTCAGCCGGCTGCCCGCCGTAGCCGCCCTGCTGCCCGCCGTACTGCGGCTGCTGCGGGTAGGGCTGGCCGTAGGGGTCCTGGCCGTACTGCGGCTGCTGCCCGTACTGCGGCGGCGGCTGCTGCTGGCCGTATTGGGGCTGCTGGCCGTACTGCGGCGGCGGCTGCTGCTGCCCGTACTGGGGTTGGGGTGGCTGCTGCTGGCCATAGGGATCCTGCGGCGGCTGCTGGCCGTATTGCGGCGGCTGCTGCCCATAGGGGTCCGGCTGGCCGCCTTGCGGATACTGCTGCCCGCCTTGCGGATGCTTGTTTGGGTCGTACCCACCGCTTGTCATATTCAGTCCTCGTCAGTGATCAGTAGATCGGTCGAGTGCGTACGTTACGGACATCTGTTGCGTTGCAACAACCCATTCTCGTCGAGTATCCACGGTTCCATGGGCAGATGGGCAGGTGTGAAACTGTCGAGGAGCTCGATCGGCGATAACGGCGGATATCCGAGTGAACAGGCCAGCGCAGCGGCTACCTGCTCGGGCGTGTTGCCGAGTGCGAGCTGGTCGGCGAGTGTCACCGCGCCGTCGCGTTTGGCCAGGCGTATTCCGGCCTCGTTCAACACCAGCGGTACATGGGCATACTGCGGGACCGGCAGCTCGAGCAGCGATGCCAGATATGCCTGCCTCGGTGTGGAAGACAGCAAATCGTCGCCTCGCACCACCTGATCGATGCCCTGCGCCGCGTCGTCGACCACCACGGCAAGGTTGTAGGCGGGGGTACCGTCACCGCGGCGCAGCACGAGATCGTCCACCTGGCCGCGGTAGCGCCCGTGCAGTTCGTCCACGATCTCGAATTCCGTTACCGAGGCGCGCAGTCGCAGCGCGGCGGGTCTGCGGTCGGCGCGGTGTGCGGCACGCTCGGCATCGGTCAGCGCGCGACAAGTACCGGGATAGGCGCCCATCGGACCGTGCGGCGCGGTCGCCGCCTGCTGTATTTCCCTTCTGGTGCAGTAGCACTCGTAGACGAGCCCAGCATCGGTCAGTCGATCGATGGCCGCCTGATATCGGGGCAACCGTTCGGATTGCCTGATCACCGGTCCGTCCCAGTCGAGACCGATCGCGGCGAGGTCGGCCAGCTGTCGCGCCTGGGCGCCGGGGCGCACCCGATCGAGATCCTCCACGCGCATCAGGAAGCGTCGGTCCGTCGAGCGGGCGAACAGCCAGGCCAACAGCGCGGTACGCAGGTTTCCGAGGTGCAGATCGCCCGACGGGCTGGGTGCGTATCTGCCCGCGCCGGTCACCACATTCGAAAAGCGCACGTTTGTCATCTTAGGCGGTGCGGTCAGCCGAGCAGCTGTGGCTTGAGCCGCTCGGCGGGGATCGGCGTCTCGGAATCCAGCTCTGCGAGCAGGGTCTCGGCGTGCGCGATCAACCCGGCGCGGTCGATGCCATAGGGGACGCCGGTCTCCGCTTCGCCGCTATCGTCCGGCTTATAGGCGTTGAGTCGGTCCACCGCTCGAGTGAGTAGCGTTCGGGCGCCCTTGGGATTGCCGCGTTGGATGTGGGTCAAACCGACCGCATATTGCGCGAGGGCCTGCCACAGCATCCGCTCGGCGAACGGTCCGTTCTTCCATGCGGCCTCTAATACCTCGTGTGCGTTGAATGCCAGGCCGTCATCCAGCAGTTGCTGGGCATAGGAAAGAGTTTGCTGGGGTGGCAGATTCAAGTCGTCCGGAATTCGAGGTGTACCGGGGCTGCCAGTGGGTAGCGGGCGTCCGAAGCTGTCGCGTGGACGGGGATTACGGGCGCGACCTGCCTCGTCGCGGGGGCGTTCGACCATGCCCCCATGATCCACGGCCGGTTGCGAAGCTGTCGAGGGAGGGGGAACCTTGGTGATTAATTGACGGATCACGGAGTAATCACATCGACACAAAAGTTAGCGGTGCGTGGCTTGTTCGAATCAAAGTCACCGACTGGCAATGTTTCCGCAACATCCGATCTTCGCAAGATTGGCAAATGCGTTGATCGGACTGGCAAGATATCGGCAAATTATCGATGAACCTGCTAGTCTTTGGACCGCGAGGGCAACCTCGTGGGGTGTATTCACCTCGGGCGCAATGCAATCACGACGCACCGTGAAAGCGACGCGCAACCACTAGGCGCACCACGGGATTCGGTGTTTCTGCCGAGTACCGGTGCTAGTTAGAGCGATGTCAGAAGATTTCTCGTTCTCGACGCAGCAAAGGAGCTAGTGCCGTGGAAGTTGATTTTACGGGCGCTGTGTGGCGCAAGAGCACACATAGCGGTCCCGATGGGAACTGCGTGGAAGTCGCATTTCTCGTCGGAAGCAACGTAGCGGTTCGCGATACCAAGAACAACGGACATGGCCCGGTGTTGGCATTCGCGCCGGGTGAGTGGGACGCATTCCTAGCCGGAATGACAACAGGGGAGTTCGGTCGCGCTTAACCAGCCGCGTTCGAACCAGCCAGCAACGGGCCCCGTGTCGAAACAGACTCGGGGCCTTAGCGCACTGCTCAGGACGGTGCTGCCTAGACCTTGCAGCGCTGTTCGTTGTAGCACCGTTCGCGAGATGTACGTGATTCAGGCCGAGCCGTCGCCGCTGTGGCCATTGCCGGAGAGCCCATTGCCCGCGTGCCCGTTGGTCTGCTCCTCAACTCGCCGTAGCACGGCGAGCTGCTTGCGCTCCTCTTTGTGCTCGATTGCCAGGTTGTGCTCGGACTCCTGCCATGGATCGGCACGTAGGAAGGCACCGGTTCCGGGCTTGCCCGCCGAGCCGAGCTTGCTCATCTTCTTCGGGACCGGCGCACCTTGGTATTCCAATGGAATCGGGTGGCCGTGATCGTCGACCGGGCCGAGCGGCTGGTGCACCTCGATGTATTCACCGTGCGGCAGCCGCTTGATCACGCCGGTCTCTATGCCGTGCTCGAGAACGGCTCGGTCGCTGCGCTGTAGGCCCAGGCAGATCCGATACGCGATGAAGTAGGCGGTCGGCGGTGCGATCAAGATGCCGATCCGGCCGATCCAGGTTGTCGCGTTGAGCGAGATGTCGAACCGGTAGGCGAGGATGTCGTTGACGCACGAGAGTGTCAGCACCACGTAGAAGGCGATCACCATGGCGCCGATTGCGGTGCGCACCGGCACATCTCGCGGCCGTTGTAGCAAGTTGTGTGCCACGGCGTCCTTGTTCAGCCGTCGCTCGATCCATGGATATGTGATGAGCAACGTGAATACCAGGCCCATGATCAACGCGCCCCAGACCGGCGCAGGCACGGTGTAGCGGCCGAGATACAGCTCCCACGGCGGTATCAGGCGCATCATGCCGTCGGTCCACATCATGTAGAAGTCCGGCTGTGAGCCCGCCGATATCTGAGATGGGTTGTAGGGACCCATATTCCAGATCGGATTGATCTGCAGCAGGCCACCCATGAGCGCCACGATGCCGAGGGTGAACGCGAAGAACGCACCCTGATCCAGCGAGAAGACCGGCACGATGCGGGTGCCGACCACGTTTCTCTCGGTGCGGCCCGGTCCGGGGAACTGGGTGTGCTTCTGATACCAGACCAGCGCGATATGCGCGGCGATCAGCGCGAGCATGATGCCGGGCAGCAGCAGTACGTGGGCGATGAACAGTCGCGGGATGATGATGGTGCCCGGATAGTCGCCGCCGAACATCAACCAGTGCAACCAGGTGCCGATGATCGGTATGCCGAGTGTGATCGAGGAGAAGGCCGCGCGTAGGCCGGTGCCCGAGAGCAGATCGTCGGGCAGCGAGTAGCCGAAGTAGCCCTCGAACATGGCCAGGATCAACAGGATCGAGCCGATGACCCAGTTCGCCTCACGCGGCTTGCGGAACGCGCCGGTGAAGAAGATGCGGAACAGGTGCACGATGATCGACGCCGCGAAAAGCAGTGCCGCCCAATGGTGGACCTGGCGGACGAACAGACCACCACGCACCTCGAAGGAGATGTTGAGCGCGGTCTCGTAGGCGCGCGACATGGTCACACCACGCAGCGGCTGGTAGGAACCGTTGTAGACGACCTCGGTCATCGACGGATCGAAGAACAGCGACAGATAGACGCCCGACAGCAGCAGAATGATGAAGCTGTAGAGCGCGATCTCACCGAGCAGGAACGACCAGTGGGTCGGGAAGACCTTGTTGATCGAGCGTTTGACGAATGCCGCGGCCTGATATCGCTCATCTGCGGAATCGGCTTGCGCGCTGAGCTTGCGACCTACCTGACCAGCCATGATCGACACCCCGCCCCTTGGGTGAGTGAGATTTTTCTTCTACTACAGACGGTAGCAGAGGAGTCGGACGGAATCGATGGGTTTCGCCGAACACCGATGCGAAACAAGATCATTCGGCGCTGGTCGACGCCGCTACCGCCGCCGCGCACAATGGCCGATATCGTCGAGGTGTGAGCTCGGTGGCCCCGCAGGACGCGACGATGTACTGGCTGTCCAAGCGCACCGCCAACGATCTGTTCCTGCTGTATTGCTTCACTGACTCCGGTCGCCCCACTGCGGAACTGCGTGCGCTCGTCGCTCGGCGCAGTGCGCGGATACCCGACTTGCGAGTTCGCTTGCGCGAAGTGCCCGGCGACCTGGAGTACCCATCCTGGATACCCTGCGGTTTCGCCGCCGAGCAATTCATGGAGCATCCACTGTCGGAATCGAATTGGCCGACTGTGCTGAATGTCCTGGGCAAACTACTCGGTACCGGACTGGACGCGTCCGTTCGTCCATGGCGACTGCACGTGTTTCGCGACATCGACGGAGCACCCGGGGCGGAGGCGGGCACCGCGGTGGTGGTTGTGCTCCAGATGTCGCATGCGCTAGCTGATGGGCGAAGTGCCGCGCGGATCGCTCGCGATCTGTTCGCGGAGCCGGGCGCGATCGAGGGGGACAACACCGGCTCGGTATCGCGCTCGACGCCGCGGCAGCGGGCCTCGATCGGTTCTGTGTTGCTCGGTTCCGCGCTGGTGGATTCGGTGCTCGGGTTGGCGCGTATGCCGTTCCAGGTGGTGCGGACCGTCGCGCGTGGATATCGCGCCTACCGGGCCCAGCGGGAACTGGCCGAACTCACCTCGACCGGGCAGTTGCCCGCGCCGGGGCCCGACTTTGCGCCGACCTCGATCAACCCCTCGATCGAGGTCGGCGCGGCGGACCATCGAGTGCGCATGATCGTGTGCGCGGCAGACCGATTACGGATCACCGACCGCACCGTGACCGTGGTCGTGCTGACCGCGGTATCGCTCGCACTCACCCGCTACCTCGCTTCGCGCGGTGCGCAGGTGGATCGGCTGGGCGCGCAGGTGCCGATGGCGCTGCCGGATCGCGAGGCGTCCGCGCCACGCAATAACTACCGCAATCTCGGCGTGGATCTGTTCGTCGACGAACCCGATCTCCGCGTGCGTGCCCAACGAATCGCCGATGCGCTCGCCGACCGGGCGACCCGCGCACGGCATCCGCTGCTCGCCGCCCAAGACCGAGTCACCGCCGTCGTACCCGCCACGCTGCTGCGCCGCGACGTCGACCGGCTTCCGCTCGACACCGTCCCCGACTCGATCGCAGGCCACACCGTGGTCTCCAGCGTCCACCGCGGTGCCGCCGACCTCACCTTCGGTGGCGGCCGTGTCCGCTTCACCGCGGGATTCCCAGCGCTCGGCTCGGTCATGCACCTGACTCACGGCGTGCACGGACTCGGCGAGGATCCCGATGGGCACGGGGCGACGGTCACGATCTCCATCCACGCCGACACGGCCGCGCTGCCTGATATCGATACCTACTCGGAGCTGCTTGTCGCGGCGCTGGAGGAGGCAGCGGCGGCGCATGCCGACGGAGTTGTGGATTGATCCGGTAGTGGCGACGTCACCCCCCACGGCCGCAGCTCATTCGACAGCCGGATGGAGTCGGAGCAATCCCGCGCTCGGCCCGGTGTCGACGGTGCACTGTCCGATGCGGGCGGGTTTGCGGTACTTCTACTCATGACCGGACGCTGCCCAGGTGCTCGAATGTATTGGACGCCGGGGCCTTTCACTCGGCAGTCGCCGATCGCCGCCGCGCGGATCGGCCAAACAGTAGGGGCCACGCATGTCGACACCGAACATCAACCCGCCTGAACACACTTCGGGCGGCCAGTGGATTGCGCGAGCCATCGCCATCGTGGTGTTGATTCCGGTACGTCTGCTCTGGGAGGGCGTCGAACTACTCGGCCGCATCGTGCTCACCGTGCTGCGCTTCGTCAGGACCCAGCTGCTGGAACCCGTCTGCCGCTTCGCCTGGCAGTGGCTGATCCGTCCGGTATGGGCCTTCGTCAAGGACTTCCTCTGGGGCTGGCTACTCCAGCATGTCCTCTGGGGCATGGTCCTCACTCCCATCGGTGCGCTGTTGCTCGACTTCTTCCTGCGCCCGCTGCGCCGCGCGGTGGAGGAGTTCCTCTGGCGGCGCGTCCTGCGTCCGGCAGCGGAGTGGCTGGCAAGGGAGGTGCTGCTCCCCGTCGGGTCTGCCGTGTTCTGGGTGCTCTACAAGGGCTACAAGTACCTGATCGCGTGGCCGCTGTACATGGTCGTCAAGTACCTGATCGTGTGGCCGCTCTACCAACTCTGGCGATGGATTCTGCTCCCGCTGTGGCGCCTGCTCCGCGCGGTCCTTTTGTACGCATGGCGAATCGCGACCATCGTCGTCGGGGTCCTGATAGTGATCCCGTGCCGCGTCGTCTACCGCGCCGTTCTGAGCCCGATATTCACCGCGATGGCCATCGCCTGGCAGGCAGTGGTCGCCCGGCCCGTCCGCTGGCTCCACGCCAACGTTGTGACCCCGATGAACAAGTGGGCCGATGAGATCATGACCACTGTCTTCGGACGCTGACCCGCGCGCTGTCCGAGGAGCAGCCGACGCACTGTGAATTCGAGTACTCGGATTCGATATTTACGATTCATATACAGCAAGGCGGAAATCCTTGACAGCGGGAACCGTTGTCCGACTTCTAGTCTGGGGAAATGGTGCAGCCGACCCCCTGGCAAGCAAGTAGAACGACTCGCCACCGGCCGGCCGACTCAGCGAGCCGGACAGCGGGAAGTGCCCGACAACGCCGGGTCTTCGTCCCGAAAGCTCTTGCCCCGCTTCAAGAGAACTGGGGCTACCTGGGTGCAGCGGCAGGGAGCGTCGTCACCTTCCTCCTGCTGTTCAGGCCGTGGCTCACCGCTACGGGCACCGACGGCAAGATCAGCGCCGACCCTTTCGGGGGTCTTCAGATATCCACATCCCTGGTGACCTTCTGGTCGGGATCGCCGCCGCCCGCCGCGAATGTCAACGGCACATGGGGCGTGCTCGCCAGCGCGGCATGCGCACTAACGGTCTTCGCTGTGGCGGTCAATCTTCGGGCTCGCACCAAGGCGCTCGCTCATGTGGCGGCAGGTTCCTCGATAGCCCTCGCGGTTCTCGTAGTTTCCGCGGTGGCCCACTTGAACGGCAAAGCGGCCGAAGTGCGCGCAATGACCGGGTACGGACACCCTCGTGATCTCGGCACCCAGGTCGGCCTCGTGGTCCGTTGGGCCTCCGGCAACGGCCAGATGCCGGTGCCCGGCCTCCGCCAGGTCACGACGGCCACCGCCGGTCTCACCTCTTGGGCATGGCTCGCAGGCGCGATCTCGCTGGTTTCAGCCATCGCGGCGATCGCCCAATGGATTCGCATGCGCAAGACATCTGTATGCGCGCACGCCGTGGAAACTCGTTGCAACCGTTTGGGTCTCGCACGCGTCCAACAGAAGTAGGCCATCATTGGAGTGAATGTCGCGCTCGGTAGCCTCGTCGAATAAACAACAGTGGGTCAGGACACTGTAAATGTGTCCTGACCCACTGTGTGGCGGAGGATAGGGGATTTGAACCCCTGAGGGCGTTAACCCAACCCGCGTTCCAGGCGAGCGCCATAGGCCACTAGGCGAATCCTCCGTGGAGCAGCATACCGGGTACACCCCGTCGGTCGCCAAATGGGGCAGCTCGGGGGCTATTTCCGCAGGCCGGCCATGGCTTGTCGGGCCTGGGCCTCGCAGGCGGCGGCGACGGCGGCCTTGTCGATGGGAGTCTTGGAATAGATGTTGATCTCGATCTTGAGTGAGAGATTGCTATCCAGCGCGCCGATTGTGTAGTCGAGCGAGTTGAATGACGTCGAGGTGTCCTCGCGGTAGGAGAAGTACGCCACCTTGCCGAGGTTGCCCAGCACGCCGGAGGACCGGCCGGTGCCCGTGGTGCCGGTGTCGATGTCCTTCCAGGTGTCGTAGTACGGCTTGCCGTACTTACTGGCGAGGTTCGCGTCCATGGTCATGGACGCGTCGTTGATTCCGGTGCCTTCGTACTTCGCGTTGCAGTTCATCGAGCCGCCGCCGTAGTCGCTGTCGGGTTGGTTCTCGGTGTGCGTGAGTTCCTTTTGGGTGGGTGCCCACCGGGCGAGGATCGAGGGGGTGACCAGGCTGCACGAGTCCGTCACCTTGTCCATGGCGAAGTCGCCTGCCCAGGACTTGTCGTCGCTGTCGGTGCTCTTCATAGCAACGACGAGACCCCCGATCAGCACGACCACGATGACCAGCGCGGCGATACCGCCGAGGATCCACCCGGTGTTGTTGCGTCGATGCGGCGGTGGACCCGGGTATTGGGCGCCATAGAAGGGCGGCTGTGGATAACCGGGCGGTGGGGGCGCGGGCTGTGCGTATGGCTGCGGTGCGTACGGCTGTGGCGGCAGGTATGACTGCTGCGGTGGCGCGTAAGGCTGTGGTGGCGGCGTGTACCCGTCGAATTGCCCTTGCCCGCGCACGAGCGTCGGATCGGCGCCCGTCGTGGAACCGCTGGCGTCACTGGTGCTCGGCGCTTCCCACCACTGCGGTGCGGGTTGCGCGTCGTCCGACGATCCCAGCGGCGGTACCTCGTGCCCGCCGTGCGGCGAATTGTTGTCTGTCACCTGTCGATCCCCTCGTACGGTGAGGAAGCCCCTCCGATATTGGAGAGATCGTAGTCACTGCTCGCGAGTGCGTGTGGGCCCCGGATAGTGGCGTATGGGAGCCGAGCGGTTACACTGGCCGACGGATCCCGCGCGGCGCGCATCCTGTGAACTCCCCCAGGGCCGGAAGGCAGCAAGGGTCAACGGGCTCTGCCGGGTGCGCGGGGTCCCCTTAAATTTGAGCGCTCGGTCGGATCAACATCCCGGGCCGCTTTTATCCCCTCCAATTCGGAGCAACCGCCGGGTAACGTGAACAGCGGTCCGCCGATGGTCATAAACGACATCGGCCGGATGTCGCCCCACACCACCTTGTTGCTTCGAAAGGCTGCCCAGAATGCCCCGGCAAACGCAGATCGGTTTGATGAGCCACGCGGAGCTCGTGACGGAACACGAGACCCAGCACGCGAATTACGCGACGCTCCGAACCGAGAAGCTCACGCTGGATCTGACGAGGGGAAAACCCTCGCCGGAACAACTCGACCTGTCCGCGGAACTGCTTTCGCTGCCCGGCGCGGGTGACTTCCGCGACGGCACCGGTACCGACTGCCGCAACTACGGTGGGCTGCACGGACTCCCGGAGCTGCGCGCCATCTTCGGTGAGCTGCTCGGCATTCCGGTGGACAACCTGATCGCGGGCAACAACGCCAGCTTGGAGCTGATGCACGACGTCATCGCCTACGCGATGCTGTACGGCACCCCGGAGTCGAAGCAGCGCTGGGCCGCCGAGCCGACGCTGAAGTTCCTGTGCCCCAGCCCCGGCTACGACAGGCACTTCACGATCACCGAGGCGCTCGGTTTCGAGATGATCCCGATCCCGATGAACCACGATGGCCCCGACACCCATGCCATCGCGGCACTCGTCGCCGATGACCCGCAGATCAAGGGTTTGTGGGCGGTACCGAACTACTCCAACCCGACCGGTGTTGTCTTCTCCGAAGATGTTGCCAGGGAACTGGTTTCGATGCCTACCGCAGCGCAGGACTTCCGATTGTTCTGGGACAACGCCTACGCGGTGCACCCGCTGACCGACACCGCCGCACCGGTCATCGACGTGCTCGGGCTCGCGGCGGCGGCCGGAAACCCCAACCGCCCCATCGTTTTCGCTTCTACCTCCAAGATCACCTTCGCGGGCTCCGGCGTCAGTTTCCTCGGCGCTTCGACAGCGAACCTGGATTGGTATCTGGGGCACGCGTCGAAGAAGAGCATCGGCCCCGACAAAATCAATCAACTGCGTCACCTGCGCTTCTTCGGGGACGCCGACGGCGTTCGCGCGCACATGCAGAAGCATCGCGCCATCCTCGAACCGAAGTTCGCGCTGGTACTGCGCATTCTCGAGGACCGGCTCGGCGCTTCGAAGGTAGCGTCCTGGACCGAGCCCAAGGGCGGCTACTTCATCAGCCTCGATGTGCTGGAGGGCACCGCGGCCAGGGTGATCGCGCTGGCCAAGGATGCCGGAATCGCGCTGACCGCAGCGGGTTCGGCCTTCCCGTACCGGAATGATCCGGAGGACAAGAACATTCGTATCGCGCCGAGCTTCCCGAAGGAAGCCGAACTGGCGAAGGCGATGGACGGCCTCGCCACCTGCGTGCTGCTGGCCGCCACCGAGAAGCTGCTCGACAAGTAATCGAATCGAATCGAATCGAACGCGGGCGCACCCGTATCCGGCGTGCGCCCGCTTTCGCGTAGGTCAGCTCGGCTTGTGGGCCAACACGGCGAACATCGTCACCGACAGGTGGATATCGCCGCTCTCGGCACCCGCCTCCAGGTCCGCGACCAGCTGGTCGCGCTGGGCCTCGCTGATGACACCACGCGCCACCGCCATCGCTGAGATGCGATTGACCAGCGAGCCGGCCCCGACGCTGCGGTCCTGTACCAGCGCGTGCGAGCCGACGTCATCGACGACGAGTCCCGCTTTGGTCAGCAGTCCCGGCAGGCGGCGGCCCGACAGCGGATTGGTCGTCGCCGACACCAGCGTGTCGACAACCGCCCTGACCACCTGGCGGTCGCCCGGATGCACGATCGCCGTACCCCAATCGCTGTCCACCACGACGACCCGGCCGCCCGGCCGCAGCACCCTCGCGATCTCGTTGGCCGCGCGGATCGGCGCGGTCAGATGCTGGAAGACCCGCTCGCACAGCACCGCGTCGAAGCTGTCGGCCCCGAAGGGCAGGCCGTAGGCATCGCCGGAATGGAACTTGGCCGGTGAACCGGCCTGGTTCGCGCGGCGTTCGGCGGCGGCGAGCAGTTGCGGGTCGGGTTCGACGCCGATGGCGGTTCCCGTCGGTCCGACCGCGTCGGCGAAGTCGATCACCTCCGACCCGGAGCCGGAGCCGATGTCGAGCGCATGTTCGCCCTGCTGCAGTGCGAGGGCCTCGTGGGCCCAGTTTCGCAGCCGCCGGATACCTGGCAGTGCCGCATGTAGATCGCGCACATCGACCAACTGATCCTGGCCCGCGCTGTCGAAGCGATCTGGGCGCAATCCTTGCGAATCCATTGGCCCGATTCCGTCCCTCGGTATGGCCGTCGTCTGAGGCATGGCCGAGAGCCTACGCGGGGGCCCACCGCATCGCATGGTAGGTCTGTGAGGTGCGTCACGATTCGAGGACCAGTCGATCCGGGTGGATAGGACTACTCGCCTGCGGCGGGTGAGATGATCGAGGACACCTCGATCGGCCGTCGAATAATCGGGAAAGGAAAGCCCGTGACTGTGAAGTTGTGCCTCGCGCAGGACCAGGAGGCGGACGAGCTGTTGTCGGAGAGTCCGTTCGCGCTGCTGGTCGGAATGCTGCTGGATCAACAGTTTCCGCTCGAACACGCCTTCCGCGGCCCGAAGAAGATCGCCGACCGGATGGGCGGGTTCGACATCCACCGGATCGCCGCGGCCGATACCGCGGAGTTCGAGGAACTCTGCGCGACGCCGCCCGCGATCCACCGCTACGGCCGGTCGATGGCGCGCAGGACCCAGGAGCTCGCCAAGTATGTGCTGGAGCACTATGACGGCGACGTGGAGGCGATCTGGACCACCGACGATCCGGATGGCAAAGAGGTACTGAAGCGTCTGAACGCCCTGCCTGGATACGGCGATCAGAAGGCGAGGATCTTCCTCGCGCTGCTCGGTAAGCAGCTGGGAGTGCGGCCGAAGGGGTGGGAAACGGCGGCGGGGGCCTACTCGGAGAAGGGGTCTCGTCGTTCCGCCGCCGACATTGTCGATGCCGAATCGCTCTTGGAAGTACGGGCATTCAAGAAGCAGGCCAAGGCCGCGGCAAAGGCGAAGTAGTTTCTCTTCTGTTCGCTCCGGGTTTGCCTATTTGGAATCTGGCTGCGTTTTTACCTCGTCCCACGGTGGCTTCTCGTCGAGGCTTTGCCCTCGGAAGCTCCACCTGAGATGAGGGATTGCAGTACATGAAGATGAGGAAGCTCGCCGTTGCCGCGGCGCTGATGACCATGGCGACCGGGGTGGCCGCGGGCACCTCCGGCGCCACGCCCGCAGCGGCCGAACAGATCGCCGCCCCGATCAATTTCACCGCTAACGCCACCGATACCCAGTCGATCGTGACGACCGATGCCGGTTCGCTCGTTGTCGAAGATGACGCACTGAAGATCAAGGCCGCCGACGGCACCGTGGTCGCGGGTACCCCGCTGAAGTTCCGCGTCGACGAGTTCGAGTTCCCGATCGCCGCCGAAATCGCCGGCCGCACAGCGACTCTCACGCCGCAGCTCGATCCGGCCCAGGCGGTCTACAAGCCGGTTGCGCTGCCGTATGAGGACAAGGCGCCCTGGAAGAACGATTACGACCGTGAGGTGGCCGCCTGGACCCGGCTGACCAGCACCATCTCCATGGGCGCCACCATCGGCACCCTCGTCGGCGGCCTCGGCGGCGCGGCCGTCGGCTGCGTGCTCGGCGGCATCGTCGGCGCGACCGTCGCCTCGGCCACCCTTATCGGTCTGTTCGGGCCGTTCCTGCCCGCGGCCGTCGTCGGCTGCATCGGCGGCATCGCCCTCGTCGGCGCCGTCGGCGTCTTTGCGGGTCAGATCCTCGTCACCGCCCCGGTGGCGATCGGTGCGGTGATCCAGTACTTCACCACCATCAACCAGCCGTTGCCCGCCGCTCCGGCTCCGGCTCCGGCCAAGTAAGAGCTCAACCGACGTCCGTGGCCGCCACTGCCGCGGAAGATTGGCCCCGCCCAGCACCTTTCGACTGGGCG
This sequence comes from Nocardia arseniciresistens, assembly GCF_046764875.1. Taxonomy (NCBI): domain Bacteria; kingdom Bacillati; phylum Actinomycetota; class Actinomycetes; order Mycobacteriales; family Nocardiaceae; genus Nocardia; species Nocardia arseniciresistens. Next base: position 204,354 of record NZ_JBKORD010000007.1, on the reverse strand, counting down.
GGGCCTTTCGCTGTGCGCGTCCGACCTGGCGGTTTGTGCGTCTGCATTAGATGCTTTGACATTTAATGCGTGTGCATCTAAATTAAGCGACGTGACTATGACAGCTACCGCCCCAGGGGCACTGAATACCTCATCAACTGATCACGCCCCGGGTCATTGGGGGCCCAAGCTGTGGGCCGTGCTGTTCGTGGCGGGCCTCGCGATGTTCCTCGATGCGCTCGATGTCTCGATGGTCGGAGTCGCACTCCCGTCCATCGGATCGGAACTCGGTCTGAACACCGAGAGCCTGCAATGGATCGTCAATGGCTACATCCTCGGCTACGGCGGCTTGCTGCTGCTCGGCGGACGGGCGGCCGATCTGCTCGGTCGCCGCCAGGTCTTCCTGGTCGCGCTGGTGGTCTTCGGTCTCGCCTCGCTGGCGGGCGGACTCGTCGACGACGGCGCGCTGCTCATCGCGAGCCGCATCGTCAAGGGCGTCGCCGCCGCGTTCACCGCGCCGGCCGCGCTGTCGATTATCACCACCACCTTCAAGGAAGGTCATGACCGCAACCGCGCGCTGTCGATCTTCACGGTCTTCGGCGCCACCGGTTACGCCTCAGGCCTGATCGTTTCGGGCCTGCTCACCGGCATCGACTGGAGGCTGACCTTCTTCGTGCCCGTCATCGTTGTCGCCGGCGTCGTCGTCACCGCCTACATCGTGGTGCCGCGCAATATCGAGAAGGAAAAGGGCCGCATCGACTTCGCCGGTGCCGCACTGCTGACCGGCGGCATGCTCGCCGGTGTCTACACGATCGTCACCGCACCCGAAAAGGGCCTTACCGCGAGCGTGATCGCCACCGCTGTCATCGCGGTCGCGCTGCTCAGCGCGTTCTTCGTGGTGGAGACCAAGGTTTCCCATCCGCTGGTCCGGCTGAGCATCTTCAAGGTCAAGTCGATCGTGCGGGCCAACCTGGCCGCGCTGGCAATCTTCGGCTCTTACATCAGCTTCCAGACGATCGTGTCGCTGTACCTGCAGAACACCCTGGGCTGGGAGCCGCTGAAGATGGCGCTCGCGCTGGCTCCGGCAGGCATCATCGTCGCAATCCTTTCGCCGGTCGCGGGAAAGTTCATCGACCGCTACGGCACCACCCCGATGATCATCGCCTCGATGGGCTCGTTCGTGCTCGGCTACATCTGGTTCATCGCCTTCGGTGGTAGCGCCGATCCGACCTACGTCGTCGACTACCTGCCCGCGTTCCTGCTGCTCGGCCTCGGCTTCGCGCTCGGCTTCTCCGCGACGATGGTCCAGGCCACCGAGGGCATCGCCGATCACGAGCAGGGACTGGCTTCGGGTCTCGTGCAGACCTCCGGCCAGATCGGCGGCGCGGTCGTGCTCGCCGTTGTCACCGGCCTGATCAGCGGTGGTGCCGCAACCAGCATCGCGCAGTACCGGCCGGGTCTGTACCTGGTCACCGTGGTGGCACTGGTTGGATTGATCGCCTCGGCCACCGCGCTGCTCGCTCGCCGTCAGGTGGTCGCTGAAGCCGCGTAAAGGTAGAGCAAGTCACCCGATGGGGTCGCCGGTTCGGCGGCCCCATTCGGCTTTTCCGGGCAAATCGTGCGCTGGGCCACAGCGGATCGGAACCCGGTGCGGGGCAAGGATTTCGGAGCGAAACATGATATCGAGTGTTGCTCGGACTGTCGAGGGGGCTTGGTGAGCGCGGGTTTCGGTGTTAACTTTGATCCCATGTCTACTCGTCGCCCGACCGCACTGCGGGTCACTTACGTGACCGCCGCACTGGGTCTGCGGCTGCCGCTGACGCGGGAACTGTGTCGTTCCTGCCGCCGCAGCTGAGCGATTCTTTCCACTCGCGCGCTGCCTCGTCGCCGCACATGTAGGCACGTCCCGTAGTACGGGACTTCAGCAAGGAATCTTCATATGTCCCTCACTCTCGAGCGACCCCTCTCCCGGGTTGCCAACGGTCGTGTTCGTGTTCAGCGTCCGGTGGTCGCACCGGAGCTCCGTATTGCCGACAATCCGGCCGCAGCCGTGCTGCGCGCCGCGACCGGCGGTCCGGTTTCCCGCGATAATGCCGCGCGCACAACGGGTTTGAGCATCGCGACGGTCAACCGTCAGGTGTCCGCGTTGCTGGCCGCAGGGCTGCTGCGCGAGCGCCCCGACCTGACCGCTGCGGGTGCGGTCGGTCGCCCTCGGGTGCCCTTCGAGATCGACCACGAGGCGTACCTGACCATCGGCATCCACATCGGCGCCGCGGTGACCAAGATCGTCGCCGCCGATCTGCGCGGCCGGATCCTCGGCGGCCTCGCCATTGCCACTCCGCAGACCGGTCAGGACTTCGCGACCACGACCGTCGCACGCAGCGCCAAGGCTTTCCTGCAGCGCTGGCATCGGCGAAAGGCATTGTGGGCCGGTGTCGCCATCGGCGGCCGAGTCGACCCGCTCACCGGTGTGGTCGACCATCCCAAGCTGGAATGGAAGGGCGCGCAGATCGGCGCGGTGCTCGGCGAGGTGCTCGAGTTGCCCGTTTCGGTCGCGCCGCACGTGGAGGCCATGGCTGCCTCCGAGTTGCTGCTCCCGATCCCCGAGATGCGCGACGCGCGCGGAGCCGGACCGGAGCGTGGCAGCAGCCTGTACTTCTATGTTCGCGAAACCGCCGGTGTGGCAGTCACATTGGATGGCCGCGTGCATACGCCGAGCAATGGGCCCGGTTCGATCGCGCACCTGCCGACCGGCTCCGATGTGGTGTGCCCGTGCGGTCGGCGTGGCTGCCTCGAGGTGACGGTCGGTGACCGGTCGCTGCACGCGAGGGCCGTCGGACGCGGGATCATTCCCGCCTACAACGGCACCGCGGGGTCGACCATCGCCGATCTGTACCGGGCGGCCGAGGCGGGCTCCGAGCCCGCGCAGGAGCTGCTTGCGGAACGGGCGACCACCCTTGGCCAGACCGTCGCGCTGGTCAGGGACATGCTCAACCCGGACCGAGTGATCCTCGGCGGCCAGGCTTTCACCGGGTACCGCCCGGCCGTCGCCCACGTGGCGCGCGCCTTCCAACAGTCCTCCAGCCTGCCGCCCACCGACATCCGCATCAGCGGATTCGGCGGCAAGGTCCAGGAATTCGCCGCCGTCGTCACTTCGTTGAGCGCGCTGTACGCGGACCCGTTGTCCGCGATGCGCCGCGCATCGGCCATCGACTGATCGCTGAGAGCTGAAGGCCGGGCGTTGCGCCCGGCCTTCAGTGTGATTGCGTGCCGGCAGAGTTCGGGCCGCGGTTGGGGTGCGGCGGCTAGCGGCTGCTCTGCGAGGTGCCGAAGAGGCCCTCGAGTGCGGTGATGAAGAAGGGGAAGTGGCCTGCGAAGCGCTGGAGGTTCGGGTCGCGCTCGAAGGTGCCGAACCAGTACAGGCCGGGTTCGGAGTCGGCGGCGGGGTTGAGGTCGCGGAAGGCGCGGATCCAGTTGTCGGCTCGGCCGCTGATGATGGTGAACGGCAGTGCCCTGGAGAAGACGAGTTCCTGGTCCGCGGGTGGAATTCGGTCGCGCGCAATAGCATCCAGGCCGCGCTGCAAGGCGCGGACTTGTCCGGCCAGTTCGCGGCCCGAAGCGGTGCGAGCGGGTAGGTAGCGGGGGAGTAGGAAGGTCGCGACGCCTGCCAGCAGGATTGCGACGCCGACCAGGGCGTGGCCCGAGGTGGCGGCGAGCGCGATGGTGGTGGCGATGCCCGCGACGATCAGGCCGCCGCCGAGCCAGGTCGTCAGACCGAGCGGGGACCGTTCGGCGAACGCGCCTCGGGCGACCCCTTCGGCGACCAAGGCGGTGCGGACGGGCCCGGACTGCACGCGGCCCGGTGCGCGAAGTTCGGTGACGGTGACCGAATCCGCGCCCTCGGGAAGCAGGGTCTGGTAGACCACCTTCTCGTAGTCGCGCAGCTGGTCATCCGGAGCGTTGACTCGGTTGATCCGCCAGTCGGAGTCACTGATCGGAGTTATCCACAGGTAGCGGCGCACCGCGAGATCCACGACGGTTGCCGCGATGTCGGCAGGGTCCGCGTGCTCGTCGAGCACCAGGCCCGCCTCGCCGGGCAGGATGCCGTCGGGAGAGGTGAACTGCACGCGGTCGCCCTCCTGCCGCAGCGGGTCGATCGTATTCGAACCTGCTCCGGCCGCGGCATTTTCGCGCCTGGCCCGCAGTACGAACACGACAAGCCCGACCAGTGCGAGCAGCAGTATTCCGAAGGCGACCAGCACCGGTGTGGTGACGGCGAAGGGGCCTGCCGCGCCGCCGTCGCGGACATCGGCGTTGGTCGGCACGGTGCCGGGTGGCAGCTGCAAAGTCAGGTCGATGGTGTCGCCCTTGTGCAGGTCGCTCTGCTCCCAGAAGAGCACGCCGTCCGCCTCGATCTGCAAGTCGGAGCACTGCCTGAGATTTCCCGGCGGGCCGAGTTTGCAGTCTACGATGCCCATTTCGTAGGACGGGCTGATCAGTGCGGCGCTGATCGACGCGACATCGGCATTGATCACGCCGAGCCAGCGGAACACCTGGGTGCCCGGCGCGTCACTGACGGTGTTGTGGATGGCGTAGGTGAAGGAGGACTCGCCCGGCGCGGCATCGATGGTGAGCTGATCGTTCGCGACCGTCGCGGTGCCGGTGCCCTTGGCGTCGACATCGGTGACTTTGAAGACACGTTCGACGTCTTCGCCCACCTTGAGACGCAGCGGCAGCGACATTTTGAACTCGCCGTCCGGTGGCACGACCACCTTCTCGACGACCTCGAGTACGCCCTGCGTGCTGAGTTTCAGATCGGCGGTGATGTGCACGCCATCGGGTGCGGGCTGTGCGTTGGCAATGGGCGCCGCGGAAACCGATCCCGCGATCGCGAGAACAAGCGCACCGGCGGCGGTCCGCTTTCGGGCGGCCTGCAAGCAGTCGCTAGCGGCGCCCGCCCGAAAAGTAAGCATGGCTGCCTACTCTAGACAAGTTGCTATTCTGCGTCAGCGGCTGTCGGCGAATATGAGACGAGGGGGTACGGGGGAGTGACACAACCACCGTACGGTTATGGACCGGTTCCTCGTGGTGGGCGTCCGGTTCCGCCGCCACCCGGGCATCGACCGCCGCCGCCCGGCTATGGTCCGCCGCCCGGCTACGGTCCGCCGCCCGGCCATGGTCCACCTCCTGGTTATGGTCCGCCGCCTGGTTATGGTCCGTCGCCTGGATATCGGCAACCGCCACCCGGATACCGTGCGAATCCCGGGTATCCGCCGCCCGGATCCCGCCCGCCCATGCCGCCGCCGATGCCGTACGGGCCGCCCGGCCGCCCGCCCGGTCCGCCGCGCAAGCGTGGCGGTGGTGGTTTGACAGCGCTACTGCTGGTCATCGTGTTCGTAGTGGTGGGTTCCCTGGTGCGCTATGCGATTTCGACGGGCAAGCACAGTGCCGACTCGACGGGGTCCACGCCGAGCTTCACCTTCACCCCGGATCCCAGCGGCGCCGTAGCGCGCGCGGAGACGGGAACGAACCCGCTGTTGACCGATTCGAGCACCACCCTGATTCCGGCGCGCTGCAACTACTCATCGTGGGGCACCCAGGTGGATGCGGCGCGCAAGTTCTTCGAGTCGGCCGCAGGCTGCCTGGAGTCGGCATGGAAACCGGTGCTGGCCAAGTCGAATCTGCCGTTCCAGCCTCCTGAGCTCAACGTCAGCGCGACCACCTCGGGCATCACAACTCCATGCACCGGAACCACCAGTAATTTCGCTGCCTTCTACTGCCCGGCGAACAAGACCATCTACATGCCGATCAGTCAGCTCCAGACCGAGCTGTTCAAAGACAACTGGGTGATCTATCTATCGGTGTTCGCGCACGAGTACGGCCACCACGTCCAGGCAATGTCGGGAATCCTGCGCAAGGCCAACAGCGATCGGGTCGACGCGGGCGCGCGCAGTGAAAAGGGTCTGGAGCTCTCGCGCCGAGTCGAGTTGCAGGCCAACTGTTTCGACGGCATGTACATGGACTCCTCGTCCGACGGCGGCTCGTTGACCAGCAGCCAGATCAGCCTCGCGAAACGCGACGCGCACGGCCGCGGTGATCAGCGCGGCGACATGCGAGACCACGGCACCGCGGACAACGGCGGCGCCTGGTTCGAGATCGGCGTCGACAAGAACCGTGCGGCACAGTGCAATACCTTCACCGCTGCGCCAAGCGACGTGAGCTGACACGACGCCATCGCAACAGGTAGCGAGACCTGAGCGCTCAATGCTCGGTGGCCGAAAGCCAACATCTGGCCGTGGCCCGCGAACCGGTGTTGTAACCGAGCAGGTCCGGTGTGGCAGCCAGGTGTTGGTGCTCTGCGTGTTCCGGGTCAGCGGTCCCGGTCTCGGATTCCGCCGTTCGGCTGCCCGAAGTGCCCTTCGCCGAAGCGTCGGGGCGAATGCCCGTGCACGCCTTCGGCATAGGCGGTCTCAGCGTGCAGTGCGAAGTCGATGCCCGCGGTCTCGTCTTCCTCGGTTACCCGGAAGCCGATGACACGGTCGATGCCCTTGCCGAGCGCGAAGGTGACACCGAAGGCGTATGCCGCGACCGTCAGTGCGCCGACGAGCTGTTTGCCGAGCTGAGCCGAACCGCCGCCGTAGAACAGGCCCTCGACACCACCGGTCATCACCTGATTGGCGAGCAGGCCGATCAGTAGCGTGCCGACGACACCGCCGACGAAGTGCACGCCGACCACATCGAGCGAATCGTCGTAGCCCGCCTTGAACTTCCAGCCGACCGCGAACGAACACACCACACCGGCGGTGAGCCCGACGATCAGCGCGCCGAGCGTGTTCACCGAACCGCAGGACGGTGTGATCGCGACCAGGCCGGCAACCACGCCGGAGGCCGCACCGAAGGTGGTCGGGCGCCCGTCTCTGATCTGCTCGACCGCGAGCCAGCCGAGCATGCCGAGGCAGCCCGCGACCAGCGTGTTCAGGAAAACCGCTGCCGCAACACCATTGGCGGACAGTGCCGATCCGGCATTGAACCCGAACCAGCCGAACCACAGTAGGCCCGCACCGAGCAGCACGAATGGCAGGTTGTGCGGGCGCATAGCGTCGATCTTGAACCCGACGCGCGGGCCGAGCACGATCGCCAGCGCGAGCGCGGACGCGCCGGAGGTGATCTCCACGACCAGACCACCCGCGTAGTCGAGCGCGCCGAAGGAGGCCAGCCAGCCGTCCGGACCCCACACCCAGTGCGCGATCGGGACGTACACCACCAGTGCCCACAGCGGCACGAACGCCATCCAGCCCGCGAACTTCGCACGGTCGGCGATCGCACCGCTGACCAATGCGGCGGTCAGGATCGCGAAGGTCAACTGGAAGGTGGCGAACAGCAGCTCGGGGACCGAGCCGTGCACCGTGTTCGGGTCGATGCCCGCCATGCCGAAGTGGTCGAGGTTGCCGATCAGGCCACCACCCGCGTCCTCGCCGAAGGCAAGGCTGTAGCCGGCGAACAACCAGACCACGGTTACCAGCGGGATGGCGATGAAGTTCATCATCAACATGTTGAGTACGCCGGTCGAGCGCACCATCCCGCCGTAGAAAATGGCAAGGGCCGGTGTCATCAGCAGCACGAGGGCGGTACTGATGAGCAGCCAGGCGGTAGCCGCGGGATCGATGGTTGAAGACACGGGTAACTCCTTCCACGCAGGAATGCGTTGCAAGGAAATTACCGAATGCGTACTGCCTGCCCGTGCACCACCAGGCGTTTCAGCCCGGTACGAGCAGGCAGTTCAGCGCCGCGACTTGCGGGCGAGCGCCCTCGTGCCGCGACGGCCCGGCACCGGGAGGTCCTCGCGTACGGCCACCCATTCCGCGGTGGTGAGCCACAGCTGCTGGGCGCGCGCGTCGGCGGTGTCGTGGAAGATCCGGCGGCCTCGGTCGTCGCGCAGATCGCGGGCAAGGACCGACCAGCGGGGTGGGCGGCCGTGCTCGGTCAGATGCGCGTCGAGGAACTCCGCGACCAGGGTGCCGATGCTGTTGACCGGTCGCAGCGATACCCGATTGCCGTACTTGGCCGCGTGGAAACGCCGTGCGGCGCACAGTGATCCGGGTTCGGCACTCGAGGCGATCCACCCGGAGCGCTGGGCGCGTTCGATCAGCCAGAGGTGTTTGACCGCGGTCGGCGCGATATCGCCGATCCGGTCCCTGATCAGTGCCATCACCGGCTCGGACTGCAATATGTCGCGGCGGATGGGGCCGGTGCCGTGTTCGGTCCAGTGGTCGTGGGCCAACTGCGCGAGGACGCGGCCGAAGTCGTCGATGCTGCGCTGGGCTCTGCGGCCGAGGCGTTCGATGCGCTCGGCCTCGCGCCGCATCTCGTTCTGTGCGGTGAGGGTCCTGATGGCGGCCATGGTCGGTACCTGGCCGCGCTCGAGTAGTTCCAGAATCGCCGCTGCGGTCTCGGGATCGGCGGCAGCGGCCACCGGCAGCGAGTCGCGTTTGATCGCGAAATCCTGTGGGCTGATCGCGCGGCTCAGCAGGTCGACGGCGGCGTGGTCGTCGGCGAAGTCGGTGCTCGAAAGCCAGGCGGCGGCGATGTCGTCACGAGACGGCACGGTGAAACGCCCTCCGGTGGGAAGTTTGCCTATGAGGTCCAGGTTGTGCCCCGGTCGGGATGAGGGACCGGCCGGGGCCACCAACCTGATGAAGGTTTGGCTACCGAAGTTGCCGATCACCACGGTAGCCAGCCGATAGCGTCGATGTCACTTCTGTTAATTGTTTCGTTATGTCCACAAACCGGCGGGTAAGCGGGGTGTGAGTTCAGCTAACCGTTGCCAAGGGGGGTGGTCAAGCGACAAGGTGCCCGTTTCGGCGGGCGCTCCGCAGGCGATTGCTGCCATGTTGCCATCTTTGTCGCTGATCATCGGGGGCGAAATAGTCTTCGTGCAGCTAGTGATCTACATCACATTGATAGCAATGTAACGAGCAGGTCTCGCGCCGCGCCGGATGCGGGTGCCCGCTGGAATGTTCTTTGTCGGTGCACGCCGGTAACCTCTGGCCGTGGCTCTGTACCGGAAGTACCGACCGGCAACATTCGCTGAGGTGGTGGGTCAGGAGCACGTCACCGACCCGCTGAGCATCGCCCTCGACACCGGCCGGATCAGTCATGCCTATCTATTCTCCGGCCCGCGCGGCTGTGGCAAAACCTCATCGGCCCGCATTCTCGCGCGATCGCTGAACTGTGTGAACGGCCCGACCTCGACGCCGTGTGGGGTGTGCCCGTCCTGCGTCGCGCTCGGCCCCGGCGGTCCGGGAAACCTCGACGTGATCGAGCTGGACGCCGCGAGCCACGGCGGTGTCGACGACACTCGCGAACTGCGGGACCGCGCGTTCTACGCGCCCGCCGAGTCCCGGTATCGGGTGTTCATCGTCGACGAGGCGCACATGGTCACCACGGCGGGCTTCAACGCGCTGTTGAAGATTGTCGAAGAGCCGCCCGCGCACTTGATCTTCATCTTCGCCACCACCGAGCCGGAAAAGGTGCTGCCGACCATCCGCTCGCGGACCCACCATTATCCGTTCCGGCTGTTGCCGCCCGCCACCATGCGTGGCCTGCTCGGGAAGATCTGTGAGCAGGAGAACGTCGCGGTCGACGAGGCGGTGTATCCGCTGGTGATCCGCGCGGGCGGCGGCTCGCCGCGTGACAGTCTGAGCGTGCTCGATCAGCTGTTGGCAGGCGCGGGCCCCGAAGGCGTCACCTATCCGAGGGCCGTCTCACTGCTCGGCGTCACCGATGTCGCGCTGATCGATGACGCGATCGATGCGCTGGCCACCAGTGACGGCGCCGCGCTGTTCGGCACCGTCGATCGGGTCATGGAGGCAGGCCACGACCCCCGCCGCTTCGCCGTCGACCTGCTGGAACGACTCCGCGACCTGATCCTGATGCGCGCGGTCCCCGACGCCATCGATCGCGGCCTGGTCGCCGGCCCCGGCGACGTCCTGGAGCGCATGCAAGATCAGGCGCAGCGCCTCGGCCCCGCCACGCTGGCCCGCGACGCCGAACTGTTGCACGATGGCCTTGGCGAAATGCGCGGCGCCACCGCACCTCGGCTACTGCTCGAAATCGTCTGTGCCCGAATGCTGTTGCCATCGGTCTCGGATGCCGAATCGGCGACCCTGCAGCGCATCGAGCAACTCGAGCGTGGAGTTGCCAATGGGGTCACCCCGCGGGCGACGGGCGCGGCCACCGCATCGGCGGCCGCCGCGCCCGCCGCGGTGCCGCCGGCACCCAGCTCGTCGGCCGAAGCTCCACGTCGACGTGGAGCGGAACTGCTGGCTGCCGCCCGCAGGGAGAGCCGCTCCGTGGGCGAGGACGCGGGCCCGGCGGCGAACTCGGGCACAGCTGCGAACTCGGGCGCAGCCCTGGGCGCGGGCACAGCTCCCGGGCAGAGCGCCGCCCCTCGGTCGGACGCATCGGCTCCGGCTGCGTCCACGCAGGCGGTTCCGGCCGGCGAGCGGGCTCCGGCTCTCGACGCATCTCCTGTTGGCCAGCGCTCTTCCGGCGGCGGGCAGGCTCCGGCCATTGGGCCGTCTGCTGCTGCCGAGCGCGCGCCTGCCGACGGGCGTGCTCCATCCGCTGGACAGCCTCCAGCGGCTTCGCCCGCTGGGGCTGAGCAGGCTCCGGATGTTGGGTCGGCTCCGATTGCTGAACCTGTAGTCACTGGTCAGGGCCCGTCTGCTCCGGCAACCACGGGTGCTCCGTCCGCTGAGCATGCTCCGGCAGCTGCCACCGCGCCGAGCCCTCTCGGCGAACCGATCGCGGACACCGAGCAGGCCGAGAGCGCCTCGGGTGCGGAGCCTGCGGAAGCGGTAGCAGTGCAACCGATTTCGGAGCAACCGGCTGCGAGTCGGGCAGTGGACGAGCCGGACGTCGCGGCGCCCCCTGCATCGGAGGCAGCTCCGGCTCAGCAGGACGCTGATCTGTTGCGGGCGGTGGAGGCGGCCTGGGCGGATATTCGTGCGAAGGTCCGGGAGTTCGGCCCCACCGTGCAGGCTCTGCTGTCCGGGGCGTCGGTGTCGCGGCTGGAGGGGGACGTCATCGTGTTCGCTCATCAGCACCCACCGTTGGCGCAGCGGCTCTCCGATCCCCGGAATCTGGAGGCGGTCCGATCCGCGGTGCAGGCCGTGCTCGGCCGCGATCACGAGGTGCGGTGGGAGGCGGGAGCGCCCGCGGCGCGCCCGGCGGCCACCGCGGCCCCGGCGGGTCGCGCCCGTCCCGCGAGCGGTCGCGAATCCGGCAATACCTCATCACGTGAACCCGGCACCGCGGGCCGGAGCTCGGATGCCGCTGCGCCGCCACGGTTCTCGCGGCCCAGTCAGGCACGTGGTGCGACCTCCGATACCGCGGCGGGCGGCGGCCAACGGTCGAGCGACAGTCCCGACGTGCGGCAACGTGCGGCCGAGGACGACATTCCGCCGCCCGACTTCCCTGACTTACCCGATGACCCCGGCCCGACGGACTATGCCCCGGTGGACGGGGTGCCCGGGCCCGCGACTCCGGAGGAGGAGCGGGAGATGCTGGCCGAGTCCGCGACACCGGTGGCCCCTGGTGAGCGCCGCGACCCCGATGAGATCGCTCTGGAGTTGCTCAAGAGTGAGCTCGGTGCCACACGGCTGAATGGTTGACAAGCACCGCGTCGACGACGTTAAGTTAACCGGAGTTCGCACACCACGGTAGTATGAACGGGTGGCCGTGAGCTCCGGTGTGGCGAAGTTCTATGGTAAGCCCAGGCGTCTGGGCGTCCGGAATGTTCGTCCGCTGCTGCTTGCCGAGTTTTATACAGCGTCAGGACGGTCGGTCGAAGGATCGGTCGATGAGGTTACCCGCGGCCGCGCCGTATACGCGGCGCCGCCGCAGAGAGCGCTTGGACGGACGGAAGTTCGGCCTTCGCACCCCAAGGAAGGAAACACTCCGATATGACCACAGAGGCCTACATCTACGAGGCCATCCGCACTCCACGTGGCCGCGGCAAGAAGACCGGTTCGCTGCATTCGGTGAAGCCGATCGACCTGACTGTTGGTCTGATCCAGGAGCTGCGTAACCGCTTCCCCAACCTCGAAGAGGACCGCATCTCCGACCTGATCCTCGGAGTTGTCAGCCCGGTCGGCGACCAGGGCATGGACATCGCGCGCACCGCCGTGACCGTGGCAGGCCTGCCGGACACCGTCGGTGGCTTCCAGCTCAACCGCTTCTGCGCCTCCGGCCTCGAGGCCGTGAACCTGGCCGCACAGAAGGTCCGCTCGGGCTTCGACGACCTGGTCATCGCCGGTGGCGTCGAGTCCATGTCCCGCGTCGCCATGGGCTCCGACGGCGGCGCGTGGGCCCTGGACCCGGCCACCAACTACGACACCTACTTTGTCCCGCAGGGTGTTTCGGCCGACCTGATCGCCACCATCGAGGGCTTCAGCCGCGATGATGTCGACGCCTACGCGGTGCGCTCGCAGGAGCTGGCCGCCGCGGCGACCACCGGCGGCTACTTCGCCAAGTCGATCGTCCCCGTCAAGGACCAGAACGGCATCATCGTCCTGGACAAGGACGAGCACATGCGTCCCGGCACCACCGCGCAGGACCTGGCCAAGCTGAACCCGTCCTTCGCCGTTGTCGGTGAGATGGGTGGCTTCGACGCCGTCGCGCTGCAGAAGTTCCACTTCGTCGAGAAGATCAACCACGTCCACCACGGTGGCAACAGCTCGGGCATCGTCGACGGCGCCGCGCTGGTGCTCGTCGGTACCGAAGAGGCGGGCAAGGCGTCCGGCCTTACCCCGCGTGCACGCGTCGTCGCCACCGCGACCAGCGGTGCCGACTCGACCATCATGCTGACCGGCCCCACCCCGGCCGCCAAGAAGGCGCTGGCCACCGCAGGCCTGACCCTCGACGACATCGACCTGGTCGAGATCAACGAGGCGTTCGCCTCCGTGGTGCTGAAGTTCCAGAAGGACCTCAACATCCCGGACGAGAAGCTGAACGTCAACGGCGGCGCCATCGCGATGGGCCACCCGCTCGGCGCCACCGGCGCGATGATCACCGGCACCATGATCGACGAGCTGGAGCGCCGCAACGGCCGCTACGCGCTGATCACCCTGTGCATCGGTGGCGGCATGGGCGTTGCCACCATCATCGAGCGCGTCTAACCCCAACCGACACAGATTTTACGAGGAGACATAGGGCTGTGAGCGACAACATGATCGGTTGGGAACAGGATTCGGACGGCATCGTCGTACTGACGATGGACGACCCGAACCAGGGCGCCAACACGATGAACGAGCTGTACAAGAACTCGATGACCGCGACCGTCGAGCGCCTGGAAGCCGAGAAGGACAACATCACCGGTGTGGTGCTGACCTCGGCGAAGAAGACCTTCTTCGCGGGCGGCGACCTCAAGAACATGATGAAGGTCGGGCCGGAAGACGGCCAGGCCCTGATGGACGAGCTCGCCGATATCAAGGGTGCGCTGCGTCGCCTCGAGACCCTCGGTAAGCCGGTCGTCTCCGCGATCAACGGCGCTGCCCTCGGCGGCGGCCTCGAGATCACCCTCGCGACCCACTACCGCATCGCGGCGGACGTACCTGGCGTGCAGCTCGGCCTCCCCGAGGTGAGTCTCGGCCTGCTGCCCGCGGGCGGTGGTGTCATCCGCACCGTGCGCATGTTCGGTTTGCAGGGTGCGCTGATGCAGTTCCTGTTGCAGGGCAACAAGTACCGCCCGGGCAAGGCCAAGGAAATCGGCCTTGTCAACGAGGTCGTCGGCTCGATCGAGGAATTGGTGCCCGCCGCCAAGGCGTGGATCAAGGCCAACCCCGAGGGTGGCGTGCAGCCGTGGGACAAGAAGGGCTACAAGATCCCCGGCGGCACCCCGTCCACCCCGGCCTTCGCGGCGAACCTGCCCGCGTTCCCCGCCAACCTGCGTAAGCAGCTCAAGGGCACCAACATGCCCGCACCGCGGGCGATCATGTCCGCCGCGGTCGAGGGCTCGCAGGTCGACATCGACAATGCGTCGCTGATCGAATCGCGTTACTTCGTCTCGCTGCTGACCGGTCCGGTCGCGAAGAACATGATCCAGGCGTTCTTCTTCGACCTGCAGTCGATCAACAACGGTGGCTCCCGTCCCAAGGATGTCCCGAAGAAGGACATCAAGAAGATCGGCGTGCTCGGCGCGGGCATGATGGGTGCGGGCATCGCGTACGTCTCCGCCAGGGCCGGCTACGAGGTCGTGCTGAAGGACGTCACCATCGAGGCGGCCGAGCGCGGCAAGAACTACTCCGAGAAGATCGAGGCCAAGGCCCTCTCGCGTGGCAAGACCACCGAGGAGAAGTCCAAGGCTTTGCTCGGCAGGATCACCCCGTCCGCGGATGTGGCCGATTTCGCCGGTGTCGACTTCATCATCGAGGCCGTCTTCGAGAGCACCGAGCTCAAGCACAAGGTGTTCCAGGAGATCGAGGACATCGTCGATCCCGACGCACTGCTCGGCTCGAACACCTCGACCCTGCCGATCACCGGTCTCGCGGCAGGCGTGAAGCGCGAAGAGGACTTCATCGGCATCCACTTCTTCTCGCCTGTCGACAAGATGCCGCTGGTGGAGATCATCAAGGGCGAGAAGACCTCCGACGAGGCGCTGGCCAGGGTGTTCGACTACACCCTCGCCATCAAGAAGACCCCGATCGTCGTGAACGACAGTCGTGGCTTCTTCACCTCGCGCGTGATCGGCACCTTCGTCAACGAGGCGATCGCCATGCTCACCGAGGGCATCGAGCCCGCGACCATCGAGCAGGCCGGCTTGCAGGCGGGCTACCCGGCCGCGCCGCTGCAACTCTCGGATGAGCTGAACCTGAAGCTCATGCAGAAGATCGCCAAGGAGACCCTCGAGGCCGCCGCGCACGGCGACGCCACCCTCGGCAAGAAGCGTCACCCGGCTCAGGATGTCATCGACTACCTGGTCGAGCAGGGGCGTCCGGGTCGTCTCGAGAAGGCCGGCTTCTACGATTACGACGAAGACGGCAAGCGCATCGGCATCTTCCAGGGCCTGCGTGAGCACTTCAAGACCACGGCCGATTTCTCTGTGCCGCTGCAGGATCTGATCGACCGGATGCTCTTCATCGAGGCGATCGAGACCCAGAAGTGCTTCGACGAGAACGTGCTGATCACCACGGCCGATGCCAACATCGGCTCGATCTTCGGCATCGGGTTCCCGGCCTGGACCGGTGGCGTACACCAGTTCATCGTCGGCTACCCGGGCGGCCAGGAAGCCTTCGTGGCCCGCGCCGACTACCTCGCCGCCACCTACGGCGAGCGCTTCGAGGTTCCGGCCTCCCTGCGCAAGTAAGCTCGCGCTGAACTAACGACGAAGCCCGCCATCGCTTTTCGCGACGGCGGGCTTTCGTCGTTTACCGAGACCGGCGACCCGTCGGCGGGTCGAGCCCCAATGTTCGTACCAGGTCGAGCATTTCGGCGTGAAAGAGCTTGCCGGGGTCGTGCGACAGCTGCGAAAGGTGGCGGTAGATCTCCAGGGCGATCAGGCCGTGCATGCGGCCCCATACCCGCAGTGTGAGCGCGATGGCGGCGGGTGGGAGTTCCGGGAATTCCGCACGAACATGAGTGACCAGTTCCTCGCCGAAATCCGACCATTGGTAGTTGTTGTCGGTAACGGTCAATTGAGCATGTGGCCATGCCGCGGCGATCAGTCCGGTCAGCCCCGCACAGGCCCGCTGCTCTGCCGCTGCGGCGGGTCCGCCCTCCGGTGGCTGGTATCCGGGGACGGGGTCGCCGTAAATGAGCCGGAATCCCTCCGGATTGGCCAGGGCCCAGGTGCGAATCGTCTCACCCCATGCCACCACTCGTCCTGCCGCGTCCTGCTCGGGGCGGGCGTCGCGCGCTGCTTCGACCGCGTCGAGCAGTGACGTGTACACATCACTGATCAACGTGGTGATCAGGTCGTCGCGGGTGGCGTAATAGCCGTAGATGGCTCCCGCCGTCATACCCATTTCGCGGGCGATAGCGCGCAGCGAGATGGCGTCGGTCCCGCCCTCGGCCATGAGCTTCAGTGCGATCGCCTTGATCTCCTGGGCCGCCTCGGCCCGAAGTCGCTCCCGCCTGCTCAACGTCGTGTCTCCCACGCTTGACACTCTACAGCGTTTGGCTACTATTCAATGTGTCTTTACTGAACGCCGTGTAGTTTATGCACGGCATACATTCGGAGCGCTACGCATGGATATCGGAATATTTGGTGCGACAGGAACCATCGGGCGGACCGTCGTGGCGGAGGCGCGCAGTCGAGGTCACCGCGTCACGGCATGTACTCGCAGCCGATCGCGCGTTCCCGCCGAGGTCGAAGGGGTGACCTGGAAGGTGGCCGACCCGACGGACCCGGTCGGTGTCGCGCAGGCCATCACCGGCCTCGATGTGGTGGTCAACGCCATCAACGCGGGCGAGAGCATCCCCGACCAGATCGCGAACGCCGGTGTGCTGCCCGCCGCCGCCGCGGTGCTGCTGAAGGCGCTCGAGCAGCGCCCGTCGACGCGGCTGATAGTGGTCGGTGGCGGCGGCAGCCTCGAGATCGAACCCGGCGTGCGGTTGATCGACACCGGAGCGGCCTTCGACAGGATTCTGACCGATGTCCTGGAAGTGCCGGTGGAGTACCGGAAGGTCGTGCAAGCCCAGGTCGACGTGCTCGACCTCTGCCGACTGTCGAATCGGAACTGGACCTACATCAGCCCATCGGCCGGTCGTATCGACTCCGGCGAACGCACCGGCCGGTATCGGATCGGCGGAGATCAGGTCATCCCCGATCGGGAGGGCGGCGGCAGCATCTGCGCCGAAGACATAGCCGCCGCGCTGCTCGACGAGATCGAGATCCCCCGGCACATTCAGCGCCGATTCACCGTGGGCTACTGAGGCCAACTCGACAACCAGGCCTCACCAGCGACATCTCGACGATGAAGCCCGCCATCGCATGTGCGATGGCGGGCTTCATTGTCGAGGTGTGTTCACTGTGTGCGCAGCTCGTCGGCGGCCGCGTAGTAGGCATCGGCGGCGCGGGTGAAGTAGTCGAACAGAACTTCGCGCTGTTCGGGTGAATAGCCTGCGATGATTTCGCCGATTCGACGTCGGGCCGGGGTGAGGACCTCGTCGAGATCCGCGGGCTTGTCGACCAATTCGACCATCACCTTGCGCCGATCGCCCGGTACCGGGATGCGGCGCACATAGCCGGCGTCTTCCAGGCGGTCGATCAGCCGGGTGGTCGGTCCGGTCGTCAGGCCGCTGCGGGCGCCGAGTTCGCCGGGGGTCATCGGGCCGGTGAGTCCGAGGATGTTGAGCGCGTAGAGGTCGGTCCCGCCGAGGTCGACAGCTCGGGCGCCCGCCTGCCCATGCAGCATGACCGCGCTCAGGTAGCGCCGGTAGACCTCGCTCGCGTTCGGGCGCATCTCTGGTGTTGACACGGATACCTCCATCTATTAATCTCTTCTTCAACGAAGAAACTTCTTAAAAGAAGAAAGATCTTCTAAGAAGAAATCTATCATGGAGGGTCATCATGAGCAGCGACAACACCGCCTTCGACAGCGCATCGAGCTTGGAAGTCCGGGGCGTGATCGCGGAATTGATCGACGCATGGGGCCGTGGCGATGCCGACGCCTACGGCGCGTTCTTCACCGAGGATGCGACCTACACCAGCTTTCTCGGCACCTACTACCGCGGCCGCGGCGACATCGTCACCTCGCACCGGGCCCTGTTCGCGGGGGTGCTGAAGGGCACCCGGCTCGCCGACGACGTGCTGGATATCCGCTTCTACGGTCCCGACACCGCCGTGGTCAACAGCCGCGGCGACACCTACAAGGGCAAGCCGAAGCAGGCCGACCAGCTGTCCAAGACCCAGACCTACACGCTGGTTCGCCGGGATGGGCGCTGGTTGATCGCCGCCTTCCAGAACACCAAGCGCAAGAAGCTGCTCGAGCGCTTCACCTACCTGTTCACCCCCGAAGCCCGGCCCGCCGCCGAACGCTGAAACCCGGCCCCACCCAAGCCTTTTCACTCGAAGGAACAGTCATGAGCACCGAAACCGAGACCGCCGAGACGGTCGACTCCACCGAAACCGCCGCGACCAAGCGCGGCTCACGCCGCCGCACCCTGTCCCGCGTCCTCGCCGCTTCCGCCCTCACCATCGGCGTCGCCGCGGGCGGCGGCTACCTGTGGCTGGACAAGACCTCCGGCGTGCACAACCTCGGCAGCACATCATGCACCACCGTCACCCCCTCCGGCGCCGCCGCTTCGCCGCAGTCGGTCCAGGAGATCTGCGATCTGATCGACCGGCTCACCGGCGCATGGGGCCGCGGCGACGCCGACGCCTATGGCGCGTTGTTCACCGAGGACGCCAGCTACACCGGTTACGTGGGCACCTATTACCAGGGTCGCGCCGATATCGCCGACGGACACCGTGCGCTGTTCAACGGATTCGTCAAGGGCACCGAACTGGCCGACTCGATCCTGAGCATCCGGTTCTACGGGCAGGACACTGTCGTGGTCACCAGCCGCGGCGACACCTACAAAGGTGAACGGAAGAGCCAGGAAGACCTGTCCAAGACCCAGACCTACACGATGGTCCGCCAGGACGGTCGCTGGCAGATCGCCGCGTTCCATAACACTCAGCGCAAGAACGTCATGGAACGAATCTCGTTTCTATACGACCCGGCTACCAAGCCCGCGGCCGAGCGCTGAGTCAACGGTTCGGCCGCCGAAACCACGCTGTTTCGAAAGCCATCCACTCGGTGTCATTCCGCGCTACGTTGGAGTATGCGCAGACATTCCGGACACCGCGAGAACTCGTCGCGGTGTCCGAGGTCCGCGTGCAGCATGATCGCCGGTGACGCCGATTCGATGTGAATTCGAGGTGGTCACGTGAATCCACAGATGCGTTCGGGGAAGGTGAGCTCCGAATCGACTCCTGCCGAATCGGACACGCAGCGACATCCGCCCATCGGGATTGCCGACGAGTTGGAGGCAATGGGCCTGTCCGGCGCTGTCGAGATCGGCCGGGGTGGCTTCGGGGTGGTCTACCGATGCATCCAGCAGGCGCTCGCCAGGGTGGTCGCGGTGAAGGTGCTGTCCTCCGAGATCGACGAGGAGAGCCGGGAACGGTTCCTTCGTGAGGAACAGGCGATGGGCAGGTTGTCCGGCCACCCGAACATTGTCGACATCCTGCAGGTCGATGTCACCGCCACCGGCCTGCCGTTCATCGTGATGCCGTATTCCACGCGTGGCTCGTTGGAGCAGCTCATCCGCGAACGTGGTCCGCTGACCTGGGTGGATTCACTGCGTGCCGGTGTGAAGCTGGCGGGTGCGATCGAAAGCGCGCACCGTGCCGAAATACTGCACCGGGACGTGAAACCCGCGAACGTACTGCTCAGCGGCTACGGCGAGCCGCAGTTGACCGACTTCGGGATCGCCAGGATTCCGGGTGGATTTCAGACCTCGAGCAGCTTGATCACCGGCTCGCCCGCGTTCACCGCGCCGGAGGTACTCAAGGGCGACGACCCGACCGTCCGCTCGGATGTGTACGGACTCGGCGCGACACTGTTCGCCTTGCTCACCGGGCATGCCGCCTATGAACGGCAGGCGGGGGAGAAGGTCGTCGCGCAGTTCCTGCGGATCACCACCCAGCCGGTGCCCGACCTCCGCGCGCAGGACATTCCGCCCGATGTGGCCAACGTGATCGAGCAGGCGATGTCCACCGACCCGCTCGCGCGTCCCGAGTCGGCATACGAACTCGGCGAAATGCTTCGAGCGGCGCAATACGAGCACGATCAGGTGCCGGACGAGATGGCGCTGCTGGATACCTTCGTGGAGCCGGGCGCGATCGAGCGCGATGGGGCCGAGTCGACGGCGTCGATGCCCGCGGTGACCGCGCGCCGTAGCTGGCCGTTGACGCTGCGCCCCGCGGTGTCGCGGTACCCCGCGACGCCCACCCTGCCGCCGACCGCGGCGACGAAGTTTCGCCCGCCGACTCCGGCCAGAGCTCCGGTCCCGCGTCCGAGGCTGTTGGACACGCTGCGGGCCGGAGGTCGGCGCAGGCTCGCGGTGATCCACGCACCGGCCGGGTTCGGCAAGAGCACGGTGGCCGCACAGTGGCGCGCCGAGTTGGCCGACGCCGGTGTCGCGGTCGCCTGGATCGGCATCGCTCACGACGACGACAACGAGATCTGGTTCCTCGCCCACCTCATCGAGGCCATCCGCCGGGTTCGTCCCGACATCGGCGATGGACTCGACCAGGTGCTGGAGGAGCAGCCCTCCGACGCCGTCGCGTTCGTCATCGCCACGCTGATCGACGAGATCCACGCGGCGGGCTCCACCATCGTGGTGATCGTCGACGACTGGCATCGGGTCACCGATGCCGGCGTGCACCGTGCGATGGCGACGTTGCTCGACAACGGGTGTCACCATCTGCGCTTCGTGGTGACGAGCAGGGAGCAGTCGGGTTTGCCGACGAGCAGGCTGCGGGTGCACGACGAACTGGTCGAGATCGGGTCATCGGCGTTGCGTCTCACCGCCGCGGAGACCAGGCAGATTCTGGTGGAGCGCAACGGTTTCGCGCTCACCGATGACCAGGTGGAACAGATCCATACGGCCACCGACGGGTGGCCCGCCGCCATTCAATTGGTGAGTCTTTCGTTGCGCGGCCACGCCGATCCTGCCCAATTGATCGCTACCCTGTCCGAGAGCAATCACGGCATTCGGGAGTATCTCGCGGAGAACGTCCTCGACACACTCGAGCCCAAGATGCTCGATTTCCTTATGTCGATCTCGGTGACCGAGCGGGTGTGCGGTTCACTCGCCGCGGCACTGTCGGAGGACCCCGATAGCGAACAGCTGCTGGAGCAGGCGGAGCAGCGCGAACTGTTCGTGCAGCGCATCGCGCACGATCCAGAGTGGTTTCGGATGCAGCCGCTGTTCGCCGAGCATCTGCGCGCCCGGTTGGAGCGCGCCAACCCGGGGCGGCTGAAGGCGTTGCACCGCACGGCATCCCGTTGGTACGCCGAGCATCAGCTGCTGCGCAAGTCGGTCGATCACGCGCTGGAGGCGACCGATCTGAAGATGGCGCTCGACCTGTTGGAGGTCGGCGGCATGGATCTGATCGATAGGTCCCGGCTGGCAACGCTGCTCGGGACCGTGTCGAAACTGCCTGTGCAGCAGGTCGCTTCGCGATCCAAGTTGTTGATGGCGGTCGCGCGCGCCAACGTCAACCTGCAGCAGTCCGGTGCGGCGCGTACCGCGCTCGGACGGCTGTCGAATGTGCTCGCCCGCGGATCGTCCACCGACGCCGAGGTGATCCGGCAGCGCTGTGAGGCGGCGGTACTCACCGCGTCGGATGCGATCGCGAGAGATCACACCGAGGGTGTGCTCGACCAGGTGGCCGTCTGTCTGGAGCGGCCGGACGAACTGCCCGCGTGGACGGTGTCGACCGCGGCGAATCTGACCTCGTTCGCGCGGTTGTGCGACTTCGATTTCGACGGCGCCCGCGAGATCCAGGAATGGGCCGCGGAATATCACAAACGATCGAAGGATCCGCTCGGTGCGGTGTTCGGGCTCTGCGGGCAGGGCGCGGCGGCCTATGAACAGCTCGACATCGCCACGGCGACAGCATGTTTCCAGCAGGCCTTCGGGACCGCGAGTGTCACGTCGGGTCCGCGCTCGCACGCGGTACGGGTGGCCGCTGCGCTGCTCGGTGAATTGAGTTACCGACGTGGCGATCTGGACACCGCCGACCGACTGCTCGACGAAAGCCACCAGCTGGTCACCAGGGTGGGATCTGTCGACTTCCTGATCTCGACGTTCGTCATCGGCGCCAGGGTCAAGGCGGTACTCGGCGATATGTACACCGCCACCGGCCGGCTCGATGAAGGTGACCGAATTGCCGCCGACAACAGTCTGCCCCGGCTTGCCGCGCACATTCGCGCCGAGCGGCTTCGGCTTGGACTGATCACCGACACGGGGGCCCGGCGTGCGATCGATTCGGCAGGCTACGAGTCCGATATTTCTGGCACCATCCACCAGACCTACCGGATGAAGGGCACGGCCGCGCTGGCCGCGGAGGCGGAGGAGATCGCCGCCATCCGGGCGCTGCTCGCCCAACGGCAGCTCCGCTCCGACGACCGGGCCGTGCGCAGGGCCCGCGCGCTGCATCTGCGAATAGTCGAACAGGGCCGTCCCCGTGCGGAATTGGATACCGCGCTGTTGCTCGCCGAGTGCCTTGCCGCCTCCGGCTGGGTCGGTGAGGCCACCGGACTTCTGCTCCCCGCTGCCCTCACCTGTGCGGAACTCGGCTGGACAAGGCCGCTGCTCGACGCCGGGCCCGGCGTCCTTTCCATCATTCGGGTGTTGCGCACCGAAATGCGTTCGGGCTCAGTGCAGTCCGGCGATACGACACTGCCCGCTCTGTTCCTGGATGAGCTCCTGGACTGAGCGGGCAGCGGCGCGTGCGAAACGCTATCCGTTCCACCAAGGGCGAAGCGGCAGGCCGGACTCACCGTTCGACCCGAGCTTCACGCCGAGCACCTGGTGCAGCTGAACCACATTGCGCTGGAAGCCCAGGCGGCAACCCGCCATGTACAGGCCCCACACCTTCGCGGTGCCCTCGCCGACTTCCTCGACGCACGCATCCCAGTTGGTGACCAGGTTCTTGCACCATTCGTGCAGGGTGAGCGCATAATGCTCGCGCAGGTTCTCCTCGTGCACCACCTCGAGCCCGACGTTCTGGATCTCGGAAATGATGCGGCCGGAACCGATCAGCTCGCCGTCCGGGAACACGTAACGGTCGATGAAATCGCCCGCCTTCGTGCTGCGTAAGTTGTCGGGGCGGGTGATGCTGTGGTTCAGCAGCAGGCCGCCCTCGCGCAGTTTGCTCTGGATGTACTCGAAGTAGAACGGGTAGTTGTGCACGCCGATGTGTTCGGTCAACCCGATCGAGGACACGGCGTCGAAGTCGGCCTCGGGGATGTCGCGATAGTCGGAGTGGCGTACCTCCGCCAATTCGGACAGACCCTGCTCGGCGATCTTCTGCTGCGCCCACTCGGCCTGCTCGGCCGAGAGCGTCGCGCCGATGACCTTGACGCCGCGCTTGGCCGCGTAGCGGACCATGCCGCCCCAGCCGCAGCCGATGTCGAGCAGCCGGTCGCCTTCCTTCAGCCGAAGCTTGTCGAACACCAGGCGGTACTTGTTCTCCTGCGCCTGCTCGAGGGTCCACTGCTCGTCCTCGTAGACCGCACAGGTGTAGGTCATCGATGGGCCGAGGACGTACTCGTAGAAGGTGTTGGAGACGTCGTAGTGGTGGTGGATGGCCTCGGCGTCGCGAGTCTTGGAATGGCGAAGGCCCTCTAGCGCGATCCGGCGCCAACGCGGCAGCGTCTCCTGCGGTGGCGGCGCGATCGGGCGCAGCCGCTCCCAGCCCAGCGACCTGGCGATGGTCACAAGGGCCAGCGCCGATGGACGGTGGAACTTCAGCCCGTCCATCGCCCGGAGGATCTCGTAGGGATCGCCGGGATGTACGCCGGTGGCGGTCATATCGCCGGAGATATACGCGCGGGCCATACCGAGATCGCCGGGGGCGGTCGCCAGGTAATTGATGCCGCGCGGTGTCTTCACATCGAGAGCGAACTCCGAGTCCTCGGGTCCGATCGCGCTGCCGTCGTAGGCGCTGAAACGGATCGGGATGTCGCCGTCGAGCAGTGTTTCGAACACCGCGGCAATGCTGAGTTTGGTTCCCAGATCGGCGAAGACATCAGAACGGTCCTTGAATGTCGTCATTTGCGTTGCACCGCCTTCGAGTACAAGTCCAGCAGCCGCTGGTCCGGGTCGTAACGCTTCTTCAATTCGGTGTAGATCTCGCCGCCGTAGAGGGCCGCGAATTCATCTTTGCCGTAATACGAATCCGAGTACAGGGACTTATGACCATCGAACTCGGTGACGGTCCGCTCGATGGCGCGGTTGGCCGCGCCCTCTTGCTGACCTGCGACGGTAGGAACGGCCGACCAGAATCCGACGTTCACATAGGTGCGGTCCGGCTCCAGCGGGTACAGCGGCCACGACCGTCCGGTCCGCGCATCCTCGCCGGTTTCACGCAGCCGCAGCGGGCACAGCCAGAGCGGCTCGATCGGGATCTCGCGCAGGAACCATTCGACGAAGTCGGCGGTCCGCTCGACCGGCACCTCGATATCCTGCACGACCCGCTCGCGCGGCAGGTTGCCCTGGCGGGCCTCCAACCGGTCGCCGATGCCGTAACGGCGGTCCAGCGCGATGAGCTTCCAGTAGAAGCTGCTACGCCGGTACCGCTTCGGCCAGAGCCTGCGGTACTTCGGGTTCTGGGCGCCGAAGGCCCGCGAGCACCAGAACCAGTCGGTGTCCCAGCGCCACAGGTAGTCGTGGATCGTCAGCCGGTCACGCTTGGGCGTGGCGGAATCATGCTGGATGGACCGATAGAAGATATCCATATCGGTGTAGTCGCTGACCGGGCCCGGCTCGTCGGTCTGCCTGCCGAGGGTCAGGTAGCTCTCCTCGGCGGTGAACACGACACCGTCGAGGTAGTCGACGCGTTCGCCGTCGTAGGTCTTCGCGATGACGATCTCGGCCAGGGTGGCTTCCAGCGCGCGCAGATCGTGGAAGCGGATGTGCCGCAGCGCAACGTAGGGCTGGACGGTCTCGAGCTCGATCTTCAGCCGCACGGTATAGCCGAGGGTGCCGTAGGAGTTCGGGAAGCCGCGGAACAGATCCGCGTTCTCGCCGTTCGGTGTCGCGGTGATGATCTCGCCCGCCCCGGTCAGCACATCCATCTCCAGCACCGACTCGTGCGGAAGACCGTTGCGGAACGAGGTGGACTCGATGCCGAGGCCGGTGACCGCGCCACCGAGGGTGATGGTCTTGAGCTGCGGAACCACCAGCGGGGCCAGCCCGTACGGCAGGGTGGCGGCGACCAGATCCTCGTAGGTGGTCATCCCGGCCACGTCGGCGGTCTTCGCGTCGGCGTCCACCGCGATGACCTCGGCAAGGCCGGAGACATCGAGGCCGGGCGCGGGGTTCTCGGCTCTGGCCCGGAACAGATTCGATGTCTTCTTCGCCAGCCGTACGTTGGCGTCGTCGGGTATCGCGCGGTAACTCGCCAGTAGGCGGTCGACTCCCTCGCGGTGCACGGCGAAACCGGATTCGTGTGCGGCCGGTGCGCGGCCGGCTTTCCCCAACGGACTCACTGCCACCCCTCGACGCTAGTACGCACCTCATTGCTCAGCCACCACGAGGTCGCTGACGAGGGAGAAATGTCACGCATCTGTTGCATCGGGAATACCGGGGGCTCCGCCGTCGCTCCCGGTGAACCTGGCGGCAGCCTAACAGCGAGATCGACGCCCAACCTGGACGGCACGCCGGGAGTTGCTCAGGGCAGGATGGAGGGCGGTCGTCCATACCTCATTCGGACATAGGGAGCTCATTGTGGGACAGGTCAGCGCAAGCAGTTCGATTGCCATCTCGGCGGATCCGCAGCGCGCGCTCGAGGCCATCGCGGATTATGAGACGATGCGTCCGCGCATTCTCTCCCCGCACTACAGCGACTACAAGGTCATCGAGGGCGGCAAGGGTGCCGGCACCGTGGCCGAGTGGACGCTGAAGGCCGCCGAGAAGCGCACCCGCAACGTACATGCCGTCGTCACGGTGTCGGATTCGATGGTGACCGAGCGTGATTCGAACTCGACGATGGTGAACACCTGGACGGTGACGCCCGACGGTGCGGGTTCCCAGGTCACGCTGCGCACGTCCTGGAAGGGTGCGGGCGGCGTCGCGGGCATCTTCGAGGGCATCTTCGCGCCGTTGGGCCTGAAGAAGATTCAGGCCGAAGTGCTGGGAAACCTTCAGCGCGAACTGGCCTGACGGCCGCCCGAGGCCCCGGTCGCGGCCGGGGCCCCGGGTATGGGACTATGCCGCGCCGATATCGAACAGGTTGCCCTCCGGGTCGGCCAGCGTCGCCCACTTGGCGCCGTACTCGTCGAAGTCGCCGATGTGCTTCGCGCCGAGGCTGATTGCCCGATCGATCTGTTCGCGCCAGTCGGCGGCGTGGAAGTCGAGATGGATCACGTTCTTGCCCGGCGTCTTGTCCGGCACCTGAATGAACATCAGTACCGGCGACAGTCCGGAGCCGATACCGACCGTGGCGAAGTGGACACTGGCCTCCGGATCCACCGGCTTGTCGAGCAATTCGGACCAGAAGCCGGCGAGCGCGGCAGCGTCGTGGCAGTCGAAGGTGACGTGCCCGAGTTCGAGTGTCATCGATATTCTCCTATTGCTGGAGCAGGCCGATGGGCCAGCAGATTTCGGTGCGATAGTCACGGGGATCGTCGACATCGCCTGGGCCGATCAGGTACAGCTCACGGACGGGTTCGGCGAGCGCGCTGTCGTTTTCGGCGACATAGCTGCCGAGCGCGCCGTAGGTGCGATCGGAATCGTCGAACGGTCCGTTGTGCACGGCGATCGCGAATCGTCGGGCGGGTAGCTCGGTGAGCGAGAGTTCCTCCGGCAGGTCTATCCGGGCGTCGGCGGGGATCGGGACGAAGGCGACGACCTCACCGGCCTCGTCGGCGAAGAACTCCATCGAGTACGTGGCGCCCGCGATTCCCGCCGGAGCTACCCGCGCCGCCGCCAGCGTTTCGTAGAGCAGCGAGAACGCCGAATCACACCACGGGCCGACCGTTGCCTTTGTCGCCGTATCGATGAACGCGAGAACCCGCAGCGCTGGAATCGAACGGTATTGGACGACAAGCGGATCGGCGGGGGTGAGCAGCGCCCGCAACGAGGCAACCACGTCCCTGGTGCGCTGTAGTTCCGACTCCATCCGCGCCAAGTGCGCGCGCAGGGCGGCGTCCCTTGTTCCCGCGTCGGGGGCGGCGAGTACGGCCTTGATCTCGGGCAGCGGCATATCCAATTCGCGCAGCCGTCTGATCAAATGGGCCTGCGCGACCTGGTCGGTCGAGTACCGCCGGTACCCGGATCCCGGATCGATCGCGACGGGTTCGAGCAGCTCGATGTCGTGGTAGTACCGGAGCGCCTTCACGCTGAAATAAGTCAGCCTGGCGAACTCCCCGATGGAGACGGTCGCTGTCATGCGTCACAGCGAACACCCTCCAGTGAGGGGAGAGTCAAGCGGCTCCGGTTGGCTACGGTGTCGCGATGGCGAAGGTCAGTAGCAGCGTGGTCTGGAAGTAGCCGCGCCACCAGGAATAGCCGAACCAGACGCCGGGGGTGACCTCGCGGATCTCGTCGTAGACCGGTGGTGTCGGGGACGGGGTGTAGTCGAGGGCCCAGGTCGGCCTCCCGTCGGTGATGGCGGAAGCGGTGTACACATCGGCGCGCCAGCCCTCGATTCCGGCGCCGGTGATCCTGTTCTGCAAGTAACCGCCGTCGGGGCCGGTATAGAAGGTCTTGCCGATCCAGAACGTCGGAGCGATCGACTGCATGACGGGTGGCCGTGTCACCCAGCCGTTCTTCACACCCATCGGCGCCTCGCCGAGCGACGCGTCACGGAAGATGGCGTCTTGCTGTGTGGGCCTGCACCGAAACCGCAGCGCATCGATGGTCGTGGCGCGGTCGCCGGGATCGAGGACACAGCCGCCGCCGTAGTCGGTCACTGCCGTGATCTCAGGGTTTGCCGTGACCTCGGTGTCCACCGCGACGCCGGTGTCCGCGGCGGCCGCGGGGGAACCCACACCCAGGAAGAGGCTCGGAAGTCCGAGGGAAAGCGTCATTGCGCTCAGCAGAACTGCACGGCTCGTGCTCATACCTGTCTCCACAACTCAACGCACCAGGTCTCCGACCCATTATTCGAGAGAGTAAGACGCGACGGCCGGTGCGAGCCGGGAAACGCGGTGAGCAGTGTCCAACTCGAGATCTGGGCGGCCGGAGAGGTTATGGCGTCGCGATCGCGAAGCTCAGCAGCATTGTGGGCGAGGCGGTATCGCGCCGCCACGAGTAGCCGAACCAGACGCCCGGCGTTATCTCCCTGATCTCGTCATAGATCTGCGGTGTCGGGGACGGCGCGTAGTTCAATGCCCAGGTCGGGCCGCCGTCCAGGATCGCGGGTGCGGTGTAGACATCGGCGCGCCAGCCCTCGATTCCGGCGCGGGTGATCCTGTTCTGCAGGTAGCCGCCGTCGGGCCCGGTGTAGAAGGTCTTGCCGATCCAGACTGCGGGCGCCCATGTCTGCATCTCCACCGGGCGGATCACCCAGCCGTTCTTCACACCCATCGGGACCGCGCCGCGCGGCGCGTCGTGGAAGATCGCATCCTGCTGTGCGGCGGAGCAGCGAAGTCTCAGCGAATCTATCGTCGCGCCGCGATTCTCCGGATCGAGGACGCACCCACCGCCGTAATCGGCCACGTCCACGGCTCCGGCGTCCGCCGCTGCCGAGGAAACGGCGAATATGCTGGAAAAACCCAGGCCGAGCGCGAGGGTTCCCACGATGAGTGCTCGGTGTGTGTCCATGCTGTCTCCAGACTTGTCACATCCGGTCGCCCGCCCGTCTCGATCGTAGGTCGGCAACGGTGATCGCCGATAGTTGGCAATCAATCCGTTACTTGCGGGCGGGCGATCGAACGCGTAACGACGGCGGATCGCGAGCACCATGCCGATCCGGTGAATGATCGAACCGGGGCTACGCTGGATGGCGACACATTCCGCAGAGAGGAACAAGCCGTGCAGCCCGGTGGTCAGTTCGACATGCAGCAGTTACTCGCCCAGGCGCAGCAGATGCAGCAGGCGGTGATGGCGGCCCAGGCCGAGATCGCGGAGACCGAGGTCGAGGGTCAGGCAGGCGGCGGGCTGGTCAAGGTGACGATCAGGGCATCCGGCGAGGTGCTCTCGCTGACCATCGACCCGAAGATCGTCGATCCCGACGATATCGAGGGTCTGCAGGACCTGGTCATCGGTGCGGTCAACGACGCGATGACCAACGCGCAGGCGATCGCGTCGGAGCGGCTCGGTCCGCTGGCGGGTGGCGGATCGCTGCCCGGTCTGCCGGACTTCTGATCCGGGGACGGAGCAGTTGTACGAGGGTCCGGTTCAGGATCTGATCGATGAGCTCGGCAAACTGCCAGGCATCGGTCCGAAAAGCGCACAGCGCATAGCCTTTCATTTTTTGCAGGTGGAGCCGCCGGAGATCGACCGGTTGCAGGCCGCGTTGCAGAAGGTGCGTGACGGCGTGCAATTCTGCGTGCTCTGCGGCACCGTCTCCGACAATGAAATGTGCCGTATCTGCGCCGACCCACGCCGCGACCGCACCATGATCTGTGTGGTCGAGGAGCCGAAGGATGTGCAGGCCATCGAGCGCACCCGCGAGTTCCGCGGCCGCTACCACGTGCTCGGCGGCGCGCTCGATCCGCTCAGCGGCGTCGGTCCCGACCAGCTACGGATTCGGGAGCTGTTGACGCGCATCGGAAATCAGGAAGACGGCATCGATGTCACCGAGGTGATCATCGCGACCGACCCGAATACCGAGGGCGAGGCAACGGCCACCTATCTGGTGCGAATGCTGCGTGATTTCCCAGGGCTCAGCGTGACCCGCCTCGCCTCCGGGCTGCCGATGGGTGGTGACCTGGAGTTCGCCGACGAGCTGACGCTCGGTCGGGCGTTGTCGGGCCGCCGCGCGCTGTAAATCGGCTGATTCCGGCCCCGGTCCGAGTGGGCTTGCGCATCGCGGGACGCGGGTTACTGTGTCGGGGATGAGCATCGAGTTCCTGCTGACCACGCTCGTCATCGTCGCCACCCCGGGTACCGGCGTGCTATTCACGCTGGCCGCCGGACTATCGCGGGGGGTACGGGCCAGCGTGATCGCGGCCTTCGGGTGCACCCTCGGCATCATTCCGCACATGATCGCGGCGGTGACCGGCCTCGCCGCACTGCTCAACGCGAGCGCGGTCGCCTTCCAGACACTGAAGTACCTCGGTGTCGCCTACCTGCTCTACATGGCTTGGAACACCTTCCGCGACAAGGGTGCTCTCGCTGTACCGGAGGACGAACCCGCCGGGCGCGGCGCACCGTCGGCCCGCCAGGTGATCACTTCGGCGGTGCTGCTCAACATCCTGAACCCGAAGCTGACGATCTTCTTTTTCGCCTTCCTGCCGCAGTTCGTGCCGACGGGTGCGCCGAATGCGTTGGCGCGCATGCTCGAACTGAGCGGGCTTTTCATGCTCGCCACGTTCGTGGTGTTCGCGGGGTACGGCGCCTGCGCCGCAGCCGTGCGCAACCACGTCATCTCTCGCCCGGTCGTGGTCACCTGGATGCGGCGCGTCTTCGGCGCTTCGTTCATCGCGCTCGCGGGTCGGCTTGCCGTCCAAAACCAGTGAACCGCGGGGGCTGTGCCGCGACGAGAGTTCGGATCAGAGCTCGACTCGGGTCCATGGGAGGGTCTGCAACCTGGTGCGGTCGTCGGTGGCCCATTCCCAGATCAGGGCGCCGACCGTCGCGGCATCGGTAAGCTTGGTGCCGAAGTGCTTGTTGGGAGCTCCATCCCGATACTCGACGGTGAACTCACCCGATTCGGCGCGATAGGTCTGCATGTAGATCTGGTCGGCGCGCTCGACGATCAGGTAGGGGTTCGGCGGTATCAACTCCGAAACCCACAGCTGCGCGAGTGCTTCGGTGAGGTAGGGAAATCCGCCGGTGCCACCGTGTGTGACGGCGGCTGGCACGCTGCCCGCCGGATCGATCAGCCAGGCCAGTTGCGGGTCGTAGAGCGCGTAGTTCAGCGGTGTCGCGAGCGCGAACAACAGCTGGCGGACGTATCCGATCGCGTCATACGGGCACGGCACGTGTAGTACCGCACCGGTCGCCGCGCCACCGACCGAATCCGCACCGAGAAAATGATCGTTCTCGGGTAATTCGGCATTGCGTTTGTTCAGCTCCGCCGCCAACCGCGCGACCACGTCCGTCTCGGCAAGACCCTGCTGGGTGGACAGGTAGGTGTCCACTTCCGTGAGCGTCGAAGCGGCACCGGACGGCAACAAGACGTGGTCGTAGTTCACCCGGACAGGGTACGGGGACAGCGAGCCGGGCCGGCCCGCGCGTTCAGGCGTGGCGCTGACCGTCGACGGCCGGTTCGGTGCACGCGCAACCACCCGCGATGTCGGCGCAGTCGACGACGAAGGCGTGGCGGGCGTGGTCGAGATCGAAGCAGTCCTCGTCGGTGCATTCGGCGATCCGGCGGAGGTGGACGATGAGGGTGCCGTGGCAGTGGTCCACGGCGGATTCGCAGGACTGGCACGTGGGTGCGCGCATGATTCCGTCCTATCATCCGTGCAGGCCGGGCCGGGGGAGGCCGGGTGCGTGTCGCGCCACGGCATCGAGAACGCGGCTGTCCGGAACCATGCCGTTCCGTGTCCCTCGTATGCGCGCCGCGGTGTGGTGAACTTGCTGCATGGGCATCAAGGTGTCACTCGAACACCGGACCACCTATACCTTCGACCGGCTCGTGGAGATTCATCCCCACGTAGTGCGGCTACGGCCCGCGCCGCACTCCAGAACCACCATCGATGCCTACTCGATGCGAGTGCGACCCGCCGACCACTTCTGCAACTGGCAGCAGGACGCGTTCGGGAATTTCCTTGCCAGGCTGGTTTTTCCGAATCAGGCCCGTGAGCTGTCGATCACCGTCGGGCTGATCGCCGACCTGGAGGTGATCAATCCCTTCGATTTCTTCGTCGAGGACTATGCCGAGCACTTTCCGTTCGGCTACGGCGCGGAACTGGTCGCGGATCTGGAGCCCTACCTGCGACCGGTCGATGAATCGGGCCACGGCTCCGGACCCGGCCCGCTGGTCCGTGACTGGGCGCGCGCCCATGTGCCGAGCGATCTGCCGCGCACCATCGATTTCCTTGTCGCGATCAATCAGGCGCTGCGTCAGGTTGTCGGCTACACGATCCGGATGGAGCCAGGGGTGCAGTCGCCCGACCACACGCTGCGCCTCGGGATCGGGTCGTGCCGTGATTCGGCGTGGCTGCTGGTGTCCATCCTGCGTGAACTCGGCATGGCCGCGCGGTTCGTCTCGGGATATCTGGTGCAGCTGGCCCAGGACGTCCCGGCGCTCGACGGGCCGTCGGGCCCCCTTGCCGACTTCACCGATCTGCACGCCTGGACGGAGGTGTATCTGCCCGGTGCGGGATGGGTCGGGCTCGACCCGACCTCGGGTCTGTTCGCGGGCGAGGGACACATCCCGTTGGCCGCGACACCGCATCCGACCTCGTCGGCCGCCATCACCGGCGCGACGGGGCCGACCGAGGCGACCATGGATTTCGCCAACACCGTCCGCAGGGTGCATGAGGATCCACGAGTCACGTTGCCCTACACCGGATCTCAGTGGCAGCGGATCACCGCGTCCGGTGCCGCGGTGGACGCGCGGATGGCCGCCGAACGGGTCGGGCTGACCATCGGCGGCGAGCCGACCTTCGTCTCGATCGATGACCAGACCGGCCCGGAGTGGACCACCGAAGCGGACGGCACGCACAAGCGCGAACGCGCGCTCGACCTGGCCGACCGGCTGCGCCGGATCTACGCTCCGACCGGTCTCGTCCAACATCGGCAGGGCAAGTGGTATCCGGGAGAACGGCTGCCGCGCTGGGAGATCGCCATCGCTTGGCGCGCCGACGACGAGTCGGTGTGGACCCGCCCGGAGCTGCTCATCGATCCGTGGTCGGCACCCCGGTATGTCGATCGGGTGCCGGAAGGTGTCGCGCCGAGTGTCGCGCCGATGGCTGAACATGTTGCGCTGGAAGGCAATTACACCGATGCGCACGATGACACTGCCGTCTCGGATGCTGGTCCCGCGCAAACGGATCGGACCACGGGGGCTGGGTCCACGGACCGCACCGCGGTTCGGCGCGTGCTGTGGCCGACGCCCGCCGACCCCGATTCGGCACGCGAGCTGATTGCCCATGTCGCCGCGAGCATCGGTCTGCCGGACACTCAGGTACGGCCCGCCTTCGAGGATCCGCTGGCTCGGCTGGCAGATGTGGTTCGCGCGCCGGTCGGTGACCCGGTGGCCGCGTCCGACGATCTCGAGCCGGATCGGGATTCGGCGCGGGCGCGCAAGGACCTGCTCGCGAAGCTCGACGCGCCGGTGACCGAACCCACCGCATACGTGCTGCCGTTGTATCGGCGTGAGGACGGCGCCGGGTGGGCCAGCGCCGACTGGCGGCTGCGACGTGGCTGGTCGCCGGATCATCCCGAGGGGCGAATCGTGTTGACCGACGGCGACTCTCCGGCCGGGCTGCGGTTGCCGCTGGATTCCGTGTCCTGGCGCACCCCGCGGACACCACCGGAGCGCGACCCACTGTTCGTCGGTCCGCTGTTCCTCACACGGACCGAGTCGCCCGCGGTCGTCGAAGACGCTGACCGGGAACCGACAACCGCGCTGGTCGGCCAGGTGCGCAACGGCAGGCTGCACGTGTTCCTGCCGCCGCTCGAGGAACTCGACGACTTCCTCGATCTGGTGCGCCGCGTCGAGACCGCCGCCGCGTCGCTGGGTCCGTCCGGTCAGCCGGTGGTGCTGGAGGGCTACGCACCGCCCGTCGATGCCAGGCTCCGGACCTTGTCGGTGACTCCCGACCCGGGGGTGATCGAGGTGAACGTGCAGCCGACGGCCTCCTTCGCCGAGCAGTCCGAGCTGTTGTCCACGCTCTACGAGCAGGCACGGCTGGCCAGACTGAGCACGGAATCGTTCGATGTCGACGGCAGCCACGGCGGTACCGGCGGCGGCAATCACATCACCCTCGGCGGCGTGACGCCCGCCCGATCGCCGCTGCTGCGCCGCCCGGATCTGCTGGTATCCATGCTCACCTACTGGCAGCGCCACCCGGCGCTGTCCTATCTGTTCGCGGGACGGTTCGTCGGTCCGACCTCGCAAGCGCCACGTGTGGACGAGGGCCGCGAGGACGCGCTATATGAACTGGAGATCGCCTTCGCCGAAATAGCCAGGCTGAGTGAGACTTCCGCGCGGGCTGACGCCTCGCCCTGGTATATCGATCGCGCGCTGCGCCACCTGCTCACCGACCTGACCGGCAACACCCATCGCGCCGAATTCTGCATAGACAAGCTCTACAGCCCCGAAACAGCGAGGGGCAGGCTGGGATTGGTCGAGCTGCGCGGTTTCGAGATGCCGCCACACTTCCAGATGGCGATGGTTCAGTCGCTGCTGGTACGCGGCCTCGTCGAACGATTCTGGGTACAACCCCTGCGCGCCAAGCTGATTCGGCACGGATCGAATCTGCACGGCCGCTACCTGCTTCCACATTTCTTGATGGCCGACATCGCCGAGGTCGCCGCGGACCTGCGCGAGTACGGCACCGAATTCGACACCGGCTGGCTCGACCCGTTCACCGAATTCCGTTTCCCGCGTATCGGCACGGTCGTGCTCGGCGATGTCGAGAT
The DNA here is from genome assembly GCF_046764875.1 of Nocardia arseniciresistens. Lineage (NCBI taxonomy): Bacteria > Bacillati > Actinomycetota > Actinomycetes > Mycobacteriales > Nocardiaceae > Nocardia > Nocardia arseniciresistens. The sequence continues at coordinate 169,890 of NZ_JBKORD010000007.1, read as the reverse complement.
CGAGCTGCGCGGCGCGATCGAACCGTGGCACACCCTCGGCGAGCAGACCGCGGCAACCGGCACCGCCCGCTACGTCGACTCCTCGGTCGAGCGGCTACAGGTGCGGGTCGTCGGCGCCGATCGCGGCCGCTTTGTGCTGACCTGCAACGGCATGCCGGTACCACTGCTCGCCACCGACAAGTCCGACGTGCAGGTGGCCGGGGTGCGCTACCGCGCCTGGCAGCCGCCGAACTCGCTGCATCCGACGATCACCGTCGACGCGCCGTTGGTCTTCGATCTGATCGACGCCGAGACCGGGCTCTCGCGCGGCGGCTGCACTTATCACATCGCTCACCCGGGCGGCATGGCCTACGACGACCCTCCCGTGAACGCGGTGGCCGCGCAATCGCGCCGCAATCGGCGCTTCGAGGCGGCCGGGCACACCACGGGACGGGTCGATCCGGGGCAACTACGTGCGAAGATGGCAGCACAGTCCACCGATATCGGTGCGCCGGGCATTCTCGATCTGCGCCGGGCTCGGACGGTGTGGGGAATGGTCAGCGATCGCTAGGCGGATGCGCGTCCAACCGGCGCGCTAGGACAACCTCGGCAGCGGAAGTGAGGTCGGCGCGGTGACAGTGCGCGATGAAGCGCAGCGTGCGGGGGACCAACGAGATACCGCTCGAGTCGAGCCGCCGAGCGAGGACAGCCAGATCGACGTGCGCGAACAGTTCGCGCGCTACCGCGCCGAGGGTGCGGACAGCGCGGCATACGACGAATCCGGCCGACCCATGGACGGTTACTACGACGAACTCGTCGACGAGGACGGCAAGGTCCGGCGCATGTGGTCGGAGCTCTCGGCCGACTTCGTCGAGCTCGGCACGACCGGACTCGGCAGGCTCGACAGCCGGGTGCGCAGGCTGATCGATGACGACGGCATCTACTACACCGAGGTGATCTCGCCGCTGGACCAGGCGCTGCCCGCACCGTGGCGGCTCGACCCCATTCCACTGCTGGTCTCCGCGGACGACTGGACCCGTCTCGAGGCGGGACTTGTGCAGCGCTCGCGTGTGCTCGACGAGGTGCTCACCGACGTCTACAGCGCGCGGCGCATCATCACCTCGGGCCTGCTGCCGCCCGAGCTGGTGTTCGGCAACAGTGGCTACGTGCGGGCCGCGCACGGCATCACGGTGCCGGGGCGGCATCAACTGTTCCTGCACGCCTGCGATATCAGCAGGTGGAGCGATGGACAGTTCCGCGCTATCGCCGACTGGGCGCAGGCGCCGTCGGGCGCGGGCTACGCGCTCGCCGATCGCCGAGTGGTTTCCACCGCGATTCCGGAGGCGTTCGAGCACTCCAATCCGCGCCCGCTCACCCCGTTCGCGCGTGCGATGCGGCTGATGCTGATCGAATCCGCTCCCAATTCGGAGGACGATCCCGTCGTCGTGGTGCTGAGTCCGGGTGTGCACTCCGAAACCGCTTTCGATCAGGCCTATCTCGCATCGACACTGGGTTTTCCGCTGGTCGAGAGCGCGGACCTGGTTGTGCGCGACGGTGCGTTGTGGATGCGCTCGCTCGGCACCTTGAAGCGAGTCGATGTGGTGTTGCGCCGGGTGGACGCCGAATTCTCCGATCCGCTGGATCTGCGCCCGGATTCCCGGCTCGGTGTGGTCGGGTTGGTGGAGGTGCTGCGTCGTGGCGCGGTGACCGTGGTGAATACGATCGGCAGCGGGCTGCTGGAGAACCCCGCGCTGACCGGGTTCCTGCCGCGGATTTCGCGGGCACTGCTCGGCGAAGAGTTGATCCTCGACAGCGCGCCGTCGTACTGGGGCGGCAACGACGCCGAGCGGTCGCACCTGATCGCGAATCTGGATCGCCTCGTCATTCGCTCGACCGTCGACGGGTCGACCGAGTTCGGTCCCGAGCTGTCCGCCGAGCAGCGCTCGGAACTCGCCGCGCGGATCGAGGCGAGCGGCTGGCAATGGGTCGGCCAGGACCCGGCCCAGTTTTCGGTGGCGCCTGCGGTACAGGGCTACGGCGGTCTCGCCTCGTCCCCGGTCGGGATGCGGCTGTTTTCGCTGGCCCGGCGCGGCGGCTATACGGCGATGACGGGTGGTCTCGGCCAACAGCGTCATCGCCTGCACCCGCAGCGGGTGATCATCAAGGTTGCCGCCAAAGACATTTGGGTTCGCGCGGCACCCACCGCGGTCACGGCCGTCGCCGCCGAACCGGTCCACGAGGAGCGCGAGCGCCGCGGCCCCGCAATCGAAACCGTCAGCTCGCCCCGCGTGCTCAACGACCTGTTCTGGATGGGCCGCTACAGCGAACGCGCCGAATCGGTTGTGCGCCTGCTCATCGCGACCCACGACTGCTACCAGGACTACCGCTACCGCCCGTGGCTCGAGGGTGCGGAGGCGGTCACCACGCTCATGTCCGCCCTTGCTCGGACCACGGGCACGCGTGCTCCGGTCGACAGCATCTCCACCGTCGACTCGCCCGCGGATCGACCAGATGCCGATGAGGCAGAGTCGGATTCGATCGAAGAGCGGAAGGCCGCGACGGAGGCGGATGCCGATCGAGTCGAGTCGAGTAGCTCTGCGATGCAACAACAGTCGGCGTTATCGGATCCGACCGTGGCTGCGCAGTCACAGTCGCAGTCGATGTTCGTCGGTCGTCCGGCGGTCGCGGGTGCCTCGCGAGAGGGTTATCAGTACCTCGTGCGGCTGACCACCGATCGGAATACGCCGGGTTCGCTGGCGTTCGCGATCGATCGGTACGCGGCGGCGGCACGTGCGGTGCGTGACCAATTGTCGGTCGACACCTGGATGATTCTCGGTGCGGTCGATCGAGCGTTGGTCGAATACCGCGGTACCGGGGGAGACCAGGAGACCGCGCTGTCGGAGGTGCACTCGCTCACGCTCGCGGCGTTGCTCTCACTGTCGGGGATCGGCGCCGAATCGCTGGTGCGCGACAACGGTTGGTATGTCATGGATATCGGCAAGCGCATCGAGCGCGGGATCGCATTGACCGCCCTGCTCGCGGCGGCGCTGACCGAGACCTATCCGGCGGAGGTCGAGCGGGCGGTCACCGAAACGGTGTTGCGCGCTGCCGAATCCTCGGTGAGTTACCGTCGGCGGCACCGGGATTCGGTGCGGGTCTCCGCGGTCGCCGGGCTGCTGCTGTTCGACGAGGCCAATCCGCGATCGCTCGCCTACCAACTGGAGCGACTCGACGCGGACTTCCAGGCGCTGCCCGCCGCGTCCGGATCGTCGCGGCCACAACGGTTGCTCGCCGACGCGCAGCGGATGCTGCGCCGGGTCGACCCGGATGACCTGGATGTCACCGATGCCGATGGCAGGCGTAGCGAACTGGCTGAGCTCTTGGAGGGCGTGCACTTGCGGCTGCGGAAGATTTCCGAATCGTTCGAGGCGACGAGATTGGCGCTGCCGGTCGGTATTCAGCCGCTGTGGGGCAGCACCAGGGTTGTCGGATGATCGGCCGCGAAGCTCGCCCCCGTCGCTATCGGGTGGTGCACCGAACCAAGTACTCGTACTCCGACGAGGTGAGCAGCTCATATGGGCGCGCGTATCTCACGCCACGGGAGTACCCGGGGCAGCGGCTGCTCTCGCATGAGATCGACATCGATCCGGTGCCGTCGGATCGGTCGATCGGCACCGACGTCTACGGCAATACCACCTCGTACTTCCATGTGACGGCCGAACATCGGACGCTGGTTGTCACCGGTGAATCCCTGGTAGAGGTGGACCGGCCGGACCATACCGGCCTCGGCCAGGCCGCCGAGCCGTGGGAGAACGCCAGGCCGACCGCGACGACCGGACCGCTGGCGTTCGAGTTCACCCTTGACCTGCAACCGCCGGAGATCACTCCCGAGGTCACGGCATTCGCGGCCGAATCCTTGACTCCGCAGCGGCCACTGCTCGAGGCGGTACGCGAGTTGACCACCCGAATCTACGCCGACTTCACCTATAGATCGGGCTCGACCACCGTCTCCACCAAGGTCGCCGATGTGTTCGCCGCGCGAGCGGGTGTCTGCCAGGACTTCGCCAGGATCGGCGCCGCCTGCCTGCGCTCGCACGGCCTCGCCGCCCGGTACGTATCGGGTTATCTGGCAACCGATCCGCCGCCGGGCAAGGAAAGGATGGTCGGCGCCGACGCCACCCATGCCTGGTCGGCGGTATGGGTGCCCGGCGACGGCGAACACGACAGGACCGGCCGCTGGATCGCGTTCGACCCGACCAATGACCAGTTCGCCGACGAGCGATACGTCACCGTGGCGTGGGGCCGCGATTACGCCGACGTACCGCCGGTGCGCGGCATCATCTATACCGACGCCAAGGAGAGCACTATTACTGTCTCGGTCGATGTCGCTCCGGTAGAGGTGTAGCGGCCATGCGCGATTTCACCTGTCCGAATTGTGGCCAGCAGTTGGCTTTCGAAAACTCTGTGTGCCTGTCCTGTTCCAGCCCACTGGGTTTCAGCCTCGCCGATCGCGCGCTGCTGGTGATTTCGGATGCCACCCTGGGGGTATCGAACGGTCACCCGGCTGGCGAGGTGGATGGACGCGTGTTCCGTCTGTGTGACAACCTGCATGTGGCGCAGTGCAATTGGCTCGTACAGGTTCCGAACCGGGTACCTGATTCCGGCCCGGTGCTCTGTGAGTCCTGCCGGCTGACCCGCACCCGCCCCAATGACGGCGATGCCGCTGGAATGCGGGCCTTCGCGGAGGCCGAGGCGGCCAAGCGGCGGTTGATCATGGAGTTGACGGAACTCGGACTGCCGATCGTCGGCCGCGACCAGAACCCGCAATCCGGCCTGGCCTTCGACCTGCTCTCCAGTGCGACCGACAAGGTCACCACCGGCCACAAGAACGGCGTGATCACCCTGGATCTCGCCGAGGCCAACGACCCACATCGCGAGCAGTTACGTATCGAAATGGACGAGCCGTACCGCACCCTGCTCGGCCACTTCCGTCACGAAATCGGTCATTACTATTTCACCGTTCTTGTCGCCGATGACGATGCGCTGCAACGCTTCCGGGATCTTTTCGGCGACCCGTTCGCCGACTATCAGGCGGCGCTGAATCGCCACTACGACGAGGGAACGCCGCCCAATTGGGAAGCGAGCTACGTCTCCTCCTACGCCACCATGCACGCCGCCGAGGACTGGGCCGAAACCTTCGCCCACTATCTGCACATCCGCGACACCCTCGACACCGCGGCGGCGTTCGGTTTCGCGCCTGCGGGCGCCACCCTCGACCGTCCTCGAGTCGGCCGAGCGGGCTTCGACAGGTTCATCGAGCTCTGGCTACCGCTGGCCTGGGCCCTCAACATGGTCAACCGCTCGATGGGCCACCCTGACCTCTATCCCTTCGTGCTCCCTGACCCGGTCCTGGAGAAAATGCGCCTGGTCCACGAACTGTGCGGCGCGGCGGCGAACTGAATTCCGGCAGTCGCGCAGGGTCCACATGATTCGGCGGCCGATCCGGCCTGCTCAGGCCGCCTGGGCGGCAAAGATATGCTCCGACACTTCATCTCGCATCGTCGCGAAGCCGGGGGCAGCGCGGACGGCAGCGAACGATGCGTAGTCGAGTCCTTCCTTGAAAGATGCCGCGCGGTCGTAGATGACGCGGCCGGGACGCGCGCCCATCACGATGACGCGGGTGCCCAAGAGCAGGGCCTCGTCGATGCTATGCGTCACGAACAGCACGGTTTTGCGGCGTTCGCGCCACAGGGCGAGCAGTTCGCCCTGGAGTTTCTCCCTTGTCAGCGCGTCCAGTGCGGCGAAAGGCTCGTCCATCAAAATGATTTGGGGATCGTTGATCAGTACCCGCGCGATCTGAGCGCGCTGCTGCTGTCCTCCGGACAACTCGTAGGGCTTGCGCGCGCCGAGATGATCGAGGCCGACCATGGCCAGTAGCCGGTCGGCCGCCGCGGCACGGCGTCGACGTGGCACGCCACGGAGTTTCGGGCCGAACTCGACATTCTGCCGAACCGAGAGCCACGGGTAGAGGTTCGACTGCTGGAACACCACACCGCGGTCGGGATCCGGCCCGGTGATCGGTCGGCCGTCGACGTGCGCGTAGCCCTCGGTCGGCTCGATGAAACCGGCGAGGATGTTGAGCAGTGTGGTCTTCCCGCATCCGGAAGGGCCTACTACACAGAGGAATTCACCACTCTCGAGCGTGAGGTCCGTCGGTGCGAGCACCTGGGTCGCCCCGTGCGCGCCGGGGTAGCTCTTGCTGACTCCGGTCAGGGTCACCCAGTGCTCGTCGCGCGACGCGGTCATGACGATGCGCCCTCGGCGGCGTCGGAGTAGATGCTGTCGCGGTAGACCTGTTCGGTTCCGACCGCATCGACACCACCCTGGCCCAACAGGAATTCGGCGGTATCGCGCAGCGTGCCGCCGAAATCGCCACCCAGATATCGCACGCTCGCTTGGTCTTTCGCGCTCAGATAGGTGTATCCCGCCAACTGCGGACCGACCAGCTTCGGTTCGACCCCGAGCTGTGCGCCGATCGAGACGGCCGCCTCGTCGGGTGCGGTGCGCAACCGCTCGACGGCGTAGTCCTGAACCTTCGCCCAGACCACCGCGAAGCGGGCGTTCTCGTCGAGGAACTTCTTGTCCGCGACGCTGAGATCGAAGGTGGGCGCACCCGCCGCGGCGGTGTCCGCGCTGCTGGTGACTATCGTGCCGCCGGATTCGACGAGCTTGGACAGCGTCGGATCCCACACCCACGCCGCGTCGATCTGATCGCCGTTCCAAGCGCCGGGGATGGCGTCCGGCTTCATATTGATCAGCGACACGTCATTGGCCAGCCCGGCCTTACCGAGTGCGGCGAGCAGGCTGTAATGCGCGGTGCTGCCGAACGGCGTCGCGATCCGCCTGCCGCGCAGACCTGCCAGCGACGTGATCGACTTGTCCTTGGCGACAAGCGATTCCGACTTACCGATGACGTCATGGATCCACAGCACCCGGACCGGCAGATTCAGCGGCGCCGACAGCGCCTTGGTCGCGGGGCTGGAGCCCAATGTGCCGATATCGAGGCTGCCCGCACCGAAGGCCTGCACCACGTCCGCGCCGGAGGAGAACTGGCTCCAGGTGACCTTCGCGTTCGGCAGGCACGCCTGCAACAGACCCTTGTCCTTGACGTAGAGGTCGGCATTGGGAATCGCCTGGTATCCGATCCTTGCGGCGGTGCTGACGCTGTCGTCCACCGGGAACGGGCACGCCGCTGCCTGTCCGGACGATCCGCTGTCGCCCCTGCCGGATTCCACGCAGCCGGTGGCCGCGGCGATGACCGCGGTCAGCGCGATACCGGTCGAGATAGTCCTGCGCAGTGCGGATTTCATACCTTGCCTTTCCATGGAACTGCCTTGTCCCCAACGAATTTGATCGCCGAATCGAGGGCGAGCGCGGCGGCGCCGATCACGATGACGCAGGCGATGGTCAGCGGAGTATCGAGTTGGGTGCCAGCGATATACGCGAGCCCGCCGATACCGGGGATGCCGTTGTTGAGTTCGGCGGCGACCACCGTCGTCCAGGCGAAGGCGGTCGCGATGCGAATGCCGCTGATCACCTCGGGCAGGGTCGCGGGAAGCACCACGTGCGTGATCACCTGCGACCGGCCCGCGCCGAGCGATCGGGCGGCGTTGAGGTAGTCCTGCCGGACGGTCGTGACGCCGTTGAGCGTCGCGATGGCGATCGGCGGGAAGGCGGCGAGGAACAGCAGCCAGATCTTCGAGGTGTCACCGATGCCGAACCAGACTATGAGCAGCCCGATGTAGCCCAGCGGCGGCAGCGAGCGCAGGAAGTTCAATATCGGCTCGGTGACCAGCCGCACCGGCGTCACCATCCCCATCACGAACCCGATCAGCGGCCCGACGACGATCGCGAGTCCGACCCCGGCGGCGATCCGTTGCAGGCTGGCGACCAAATGCTCCCAGAGGTAATAGTTCTGCTCGCCGATCACCATCCGATCGACGCCGGGCGCGATCTGATGGCGAGTATTCGCTCGCACGAACGCATCCCACACCGCGTGCGGCGAGGGTAGATAGAGCGGATCGACGAACCCCGCCGCGGTGATCGCGGCCCACGAAACCAGCACCACCGCCAATGCGCCGAGCCGGGTCAGTGCCGGGCCGAGCAGTCGGCGGTAGTTCCGTCGATCGCGCCGGGGTGCCGGGTCTTCCTCGGCGACGGCTCGGTCTCGAGCCGGAGCAACGGCGGTCATGCGTTCCTCGATTCGCGTACCGACACCACGTCACCCGGTCGGCGGCAAGGCGCGTCCGATTCGGACGAAACTACGACGTTATTGCGCGCGTCGGTATCCGAGGAGAGTTGCGCGCGGCGTGAACAAAACCGTGGCCTCGGTCCATGTCTCCGAAATTCGACCCCTGCCCGACCTGGGCCGCTGCTCAGGTCGCGTGTGCGGAATTCGGACGTGCTACCAGCATTTTCTGGCCTTGCGACACGCACTGGACTAACCCTTAGCTAAGGAGGCGGTATGTCGGGCAACGCAGCGGAACAATTCGATATCCACGAAGCCAAGACCAATCTGTCGCGAATCATCGAGCGGGTCGAACACGGCGAGGAGATTGTCATCAGCCGTGCCGGCCATCCCGTTGCCAAGGTCGTGCCGCTCGTCCGCCGAGCCGACCGCACTGGCCGCGGGTCGCTGCGCGGTCAACTGGTGCTCGCTCCGGATTGGGATTCCGAGGAGACCAATGCCGCAATCGCCGGCGACTTCGGCTCGAAGCCATGAGCCTGCTGCTGGACACCCATGTGGTGTTGTGGTGGTTGAACGACGATCCCGCGTTGTCGGATGATCTGAAGGAACGGCTCGACCATGATCCGGACGTGTACATGAGCGCCGCGACGATTTGGGAAATCGCCCTCGAGCAGGCCACCGGGAAGCTGGCGGGTCCTGAGGATTTGCCTGAACGTGTCCGAGACAGCGGATTCATTCCGCTGCCGATCAACCACGATCACGCCATCGCGGCCGGGCGCCTGCCGATGATCCATCGGGACCCGTTCGACCGCATGCTCGTGGCGCAAGCGCAGTGCGAAGACCTCACACTGGTCACACGAGATCCCTACTGCCAGAAGTATGAGGTTGCCATCCTCGCAATCCAGCGGTGTTCGCCCATTGGACAGCTGTACTCACGAACCGACCATCGCGTGCCACTTCTCGACGCACGCAGGCTTACCGGCGGGCATTGGTCCGCGACCCGATCACTCAGGCGCGCAGGCGTTCCCGGCGCAATTGTTCGACCTCGGGGAGGTCGAGCGGTGCCAGCTCCGATACGCCGAGGGCGCGGGCGAGCAGCAGGTCGGCGAGTTCGGGATTGCGGGCCAATGCGGGGCCGTGCATGTAGGTCCCGAGGGTGGAACCCTGGACGACGCCCTCCAGCCCATCGCCGACACCATTGCCTACGCCGCGGGTGACGCGGGCGAGGCCGGTCGCATCGGGGCCGAGTGTGGTTCCGCCGCGGTGGTTTTCGAAGCCGCTCAGCGGTGCGGTGAGACCGGCGAGCATGGGTGTGGTGGTCACCTCGCCGATGGCGCGCTTCTGCTGGGGTGTTGTGGTGGCATCGATGAGGCCGACACCGTCGACGCGTTCGCCCGATGAGGTCTCATACCAGTTGCCGAGCACCTGGATTGCGGCGCAGATGGCAAGCACCGGAGCGCCTTTCGCGGCGGCCTGCTGCAAGCCGGGATAGCGCTGTAGATGCCGGGTGGCAAGGCGCTGCGCCGAATCCTCCGCTCCGCCGAGGGTATAGATGTCCAGTGACTCGGGAACCGGGTCGGCCAGCGTGATTTCGATGACCTCGGCGTCGTAGCCGCGCATCCGCAACCGTTGGCGCAACACCAGCGCATTGCCGCCGTCGCCGTAGGTACCCATGACATCGGGCAGCACCAGCCCGATTTGTACCGTTGATCGAGTCATGGCCGCACCTCGCCGAGTCGCACGGACGTGATTCGCTCGCTCATGGCTTCCGCCCCTCCAGGTCGCGGTTGAGATCACGGAACGCCGTGTAGTTCGCCAGCACTTCGACCCGCCCAGCGGGGCAGGAAGCGATGGCGCGCAAGGGATCCGGCACCGTGGTGTGTTCGACTCCGGCGTAGGTGAGGCGGACGGCGAGATCGGTCGCGCGCTCGCCGGCGGCCACCACCTGAACGCCCTCGAAGTGTTCGAAGCGCACGTCCCACAGCCAGGACAGGTCCTCGCCGTCGGGCACCTGCCCGTTCACCGCGATCACGAGCCCGGCGGCGGTCGGTTCGATCATCGAGAGCGCTTCCTGCCAGCCCGCCGGATTCTTCGCGAGCAACAGTCGCGCGGTGTGCTCGCCGACCTGAACGGTTCGGTAGCGGCCCGCGATCTCCTGCACGGTTCCGGTAGCCGTTGCCGCGGCCGCTGGGTCCGCGCCGAGCGCGACGGCGGCGGCCACCGCCTGCGCGGCATTACCGCGATTCGCACGCCCCGGCAGAGCAAGCCGTAGCGGCAGGGCCAACCCATCTGGGCCGCAAAGCTTTTCGCCGTCGAGCCACCAAGTTGGTTCGGGGCGTCGGAAATCCGCGCCGGTGCTGCGCCAGTGCGTGCCCTCCCACACGATGGGCTCGCCGCTGCGCGGACAGCTCGTCGCGTCCACCGCCCAGCCGCTGCCCGCCGCGACCCACACCACATTCGGATGGTCGTAGGCGATGGAGGCCACCAGCACGTCGTCGCAATTGGCGATCACCACGGCGTCGGGGTGCCGCGCCAAACCGGCGCGCAGCTTGCGTTCGATCATATTGATCTCGCCGACCCGATCGAGCTGGTCGCGGCTGAGGTTCAACAGCACGACGGCGGCCGGGTTCAGCGCGTCGGTGACGTGCGGCAGGTGCAGTTCGTCCACCTCGATCGCGGCCAGCGGCGCGTCGAGATGCGTGCTCAGCGCGGCGACGATCCCGGCGTCCATATTGGCGCCGTCGGCCTGCGTGGCGACCTCGCCGAGGCTGCCGAGCGCGGCCGTTGTCATCCGCGTGGTCGTCGATTTACCGTTGGTGCCGGTCACCAGCACTGTGCGCTTGCCGCGTCCGAGCTGATCCATGACCGTCGGATCGATCTTCAGTGCGATCAATCCGCCGATCATCGAGCCCTTGCCACGTCCGGCCTTCTGCGAAGCCCACGACGCCGCAGCTGCTGCCCACAGCGCGAGCCGCCCACGCACCGAAATATCTGCCACGCCGCGAGTCTATGTGGTGGGCTGGGGGGCCGTGCTGGTCAGTAGCGGTAGAGCTTCTCGTCGTAGTTCGCCGAGTAGTAGCGCTCGAGTTCTTCGACCGACTCGGTGATATCGGCCTGGATCTCCTTGACCAGGCAGGCGTGGCTCGGCAGGGTATCCACCGGCCACTGCTCCGGCTGCCACAGGTGGCTGCGCATGAACGCCTTCGCGCAGTGCAGGAAGATCTGCTCGACCTCGACCTCGACCGCGAGGATCGGTCGATTTCCCTTGACCACCATGTTGTCGAAGTAGGGCGCGTCGCGCACCAGACGGGCCCGGCCATTGATGCGCAGTGTCTCGCGTCGTCCCGGGATCAGGAACAGCAGGCCGATATGGGGGTTGGCGAGAATATTGAGGTACCCGTCGGCGCGGCGATTGCCGGGCCTTTCCGGAACCGCGAGGGTCCGGTCGTCGAGCACCTGCACGAAACCGGCCGGGTCACCCTTGGGGGATGCGTCGCAATTACCGTCGGCGTCGCTGGTACTCATGATCAGGAACGGCGAGTTCGCGATCCATTCGCGGTCCCTGGGGTGCAGTGCGATGCGCTCTTTGTTCACGGCGCGTGGCATGACTTCGCCGAGCAACTGCCTGAGGTCGGTGGGGTCGGTGATCTCATCCGTGCCGATGTTCTCGCGCATACCTCGATTCAAACACCGGCAGCACCGCCTCCGCGATCGAGTGTCCCGGCGAGAGGAGATCGATCACACCTGCGCAGCTCAGATCTGGACGTCGAACAGATTCGGCTGGCCGGCGGCGTAGCGATCCGCGTCGATACGGCGAAACGGCTCCAACTCGGCGGCGCGATACAGCGTGAACGTACGGCAACGCTCGGCGGTTGAGCCCGCGACGTCGAGTAGCGCGTTCACCGCGGCGCGCGCGGACTCATTGGCGCCCTCCATCGTCGCGAGGTCGATGTTGGTGCGCACGTAATCACCTGCGAGGAAAAGATTTTCGAGCGCGCCGTGCGGCTGTGGCCGATACTCCCATGATCCGGCGGTATTGATGAGCAACGGATCGGCGTTCGCGTTGCGCTGTTGGTCGGCCTGCCAGGCGATGCCGGGGTCGAGGAACCACGAATGCAGATCGGCATCGCGCAGCACCGCACCGCGATCGTTGAGGTGCGCGGTCATCTGCGCCCACACCTCGCGAGCGATCTCCTCGCGCGTGCACTCCTTGGCCGTCTTGCCGTAGAGCATGCCGGGGGTATTCCAGTCGGAGATGTCGACCGAGAGGCAGTCCTGCACGTTCCCGTCGCCGAACTCGGTGAGTTTCCTTGTCCACAGCTGGTTCTGGGAGATCGAGGTGAGCGACCACGGCGCATCGATGAAGGCGGTGTGCCCGCGCGAGATATCCGCAGGGCTGCGCAGATAGAACTGGATGCCGTTCATCCAGTCGACGAACAAGCCGTCCATCGCCGCCAGATCCGGCCGGACCGCGAGCACCTCCGGCGACCACAGCTCGCGGGCCCGCTCGGCGGAGAGCGCCACCACGAAGTAATCGGCATCGACGGTGCGCTGCGCGCCGGTCTCGTCGACGACGCGGGCACCGGCGATCCGGCGGTCACGCATCTCGAGCCCGCGCACCTCGGCGCCGAGCGCGAATTGCACGCCGAGTTCGCGCAGCCGCCGCACCCACGGCTCTATCCACACCGAGTTGGTCGGACCGTTCAGCACGCGGTCGAGCGCGCCGTCATTGCCGATCTCGAAGGGATTGCCGAGGAACTGTTCACCCATATTGCCGATGGTGCGAACGCTGGCGATATCCTCCTTGGCGGCGACCATGATGCTGGTCAGGGTGCGCGAGAGCAGCGCGCGAAACTCGTGCGAGCGCTGATGCCCGCCGACGTATTCGCGCCAGGACATGTGTTCCCACTGCCCGAACCGGCGAGCGTCACAACTCGAGTTGAAGACAAGCAGCCGATCGGCGAAGTACAGACCTTCGGCGGCAGGCATTTTCAGCGTCGTGGTGATGGCCGCGCCGACGGTCTCCCGGAACATCTCCGGGGTGAACGCGGTGCGGGCTCGCGCGCCGAGGGGGAGCCGGAAGTCGTCACCGCCCTGGCGGGCGAACCGCGCCTCCGGCACGCCGATCAGATTGTTCCAGACGCCGTTCGGATTGTCCGCGAAAGGAATCCGCCGCATCGTGTCCGGAATGTGTTGATAGAAGCCGGGAAAGAAACGGAATCCGTGCTCGCCGGGCAGATCCGGCCGTCCCTGTGATCCGGTGCCGGGCACCGGGATACTGCGTGCTTTACCGCCGAGTGCGCGTCGCTCATAGACGGTGACCTGGAAACCACGCTCGGCGAGTTCGTGCGCCGCGGTCAACCCCGCGACCCCGCCGCCGAACACCGCGACCCGCCTGCCACCGGGACTGCCGGAGGCAGGCGCCGGTCTCAGCCCGCCTGCTGTCAAAGCCCCCGCTGTCGCCACTCCCGCCGCGACCGTGCCACGAAGCACTGCCCGTCGTGACACGGGCCATCGATGTTCTGCCATGCGCAACTCTGCTGCCCAGCCTTTTCGGGACTATTAACACGCACTGCACACTGTAAAGCGGCCTATCCCGGGTGCAGCTACCCCACCCTGGTTACCGCCGCCTGATGGTAAACGTGCGGGGTGCTCGACTGAGTGCGAACGACTGAACCGATGCGAGGAACCTTCCCACTCAACCGCGTGGCATCGGCGTCAGACCTCCGCGAGCCGGGTCCGGCCGACAAGCGCAGGCGCCGATGCGTTCTCGGGTGCGGGCGAGGTCGAGGCAGGTTCCGTCGCTGTGTTGTTCGCTTCGGCTCGACGCCCCGCAGTCGTCGCGACGAATGCTCCCGCGATCACGATGAGTCCGCCGACCAGCGATAGCGGGGACGGCTTTTCGTCGAGCGCGGCCCATGCCGCGGCGATGCCGACCACCGGAACCAGCAGCGACAGGGGAGCGACCGTGCCAGCCGGGTAGCGGCTCATCAGGTAGGTCCACAGGCCCGAGCCCGCGGCAGTGCCGAGCACCACGATGTAGGCGAGCGCGACAAGTGATGGCCAGCCGGTCGGGGTGGCGACCTCGGTCAGTGCGCGCAGGCCGGTGCTCGGGCCCTCGGTGAGCGCGGAGAGGGCGAACAGGGGGATCGGTGGGATCACGGTCATCCACAGTGTCAGGTGCAGCGTGTTGACGCCCCCGCCCGCGCTGGCCTTTCTGGAGCCGATGTTTCCGAAGGCCCAGCCGAGACCGCCCGCCAGTGTCAACAGCACCGGCAGCAGCGGGGCCTGCTGGGCGCGGTCGATGCCGATCACCACGATGCCCGCGACCGCGACCCCGAGCCCGGCCAGCTGGACCGGCCGGAGCCGTTCGCGCAGTAGCAGTGCGCCGAGGACAACGGTGAACGGTGCGGAGGATTGCAGCACCAGCGAGGCCAGTCCGGTCGGCATGCCCTCCCGCATCGCGGTGAACAGGAAGGCGAATTGCAGGATGCCGAACCCGACGCCGTACAGCAATAGCCAGCGCAGCGGCACATTCGGGCGCGGCACGAACAGGATCACCGGCACCGCCATGACCGCGAAGCGCAGCGCTGCGAAGAAGACGGGCGGAAAGTGGTCGAGCCCGACCCGGATGGCGATGAAGTTCAGCCCCCAGAGCAGGACGACGGTTAGGCCGAGCAGGCGGTCACGATTGGTCACGCCTTTCATCGTGGGCAACCAGACCCATAAGGACAATCGAATTAATATGCATGGTTTATGTAGCATTGCTGAATGATCAATCCGGACAATGCGCCGGTCGGGCCGCCGATGACCGTCGAACGTCTGCGCGTGCTTCGCGCATTCGCCGACCGCGGCACCATCGCGGCCGTCGCGTCGGCGCTGTCGATGACGCCGTCGGCGGTGTCACAACAGCTGAAGGTGCTCGCCAAGGAGGCCGGGGTCGCGCTGCTGGAGCCCGACGGGCGCAGGGTCCGGCTCACCGACGCGGGTCAGGCGCTGGTGCTGCGCGCCGATGAGGTGCTGGCGGCGATGGACAAGGCCGTGGCCGAGATGGCGCACTATCGTGGCTCGCCGCGCGGGCGGGTCCGCGTCGCGTTGTTCCCGTCGGGTGCCTCGCTGCTGCTGCCGTATGTGCTGCCCGCGATGGCCGACAGCGGCGTCGAGGTCATCGCCAGTGACGTGGACCTGCCGCCGACCGAAGTGCCCCGGCTGCTCGCGGACTACGACATCGTCCTCACCCATCGTGACGAGCGCGCCCCCGCGATCGACGGTTCCCGCGTTGTCACCCGGGTGCTCATGCGTGAACCCACCGATGTCGTTGTCGCACCGACCCATCCGCTCGCCGGACGCTCCGAGGTGACCCCCGCCGAGCTCGCCGACGAAACCTGGTTGAGCGTCCGCGGCGGCTTTCCCGTCGACGACGTGCTCCGCTCGATCGCGACCATGACCGGCGTCCAGCCACGTATCGCGCAGCGCCTCAACGACTTCCGGGTAATCGAAACCCTGGTGGCCGCGGACTACGCGGTGGCCTTGATGCCCAGGTTCGCCGTAGCGCACCCAGAACTGGCGGTGCTGCGGTTGTCCGGCGTCCGCGCCGCGCGCCTGTATGAACTGGCCACTCGCCCACACGCCGACAAGCGCCCGGCCATCGCCGCTGTATTGACTGCCTTCGAAACCGCCGCACGGCAGGTGACCGCTGAATAACCTTGGGGCGCAGCATATTTGTGGACGCGAACTACCCCCTGAACTCGACGAGCCCGGCGCGACATGCGCCGGGCTCGTCGAGATTCTCGAGTTCTAGTGCCGTCCGCCCCGGTGCTGCTGCGCACCGATGTAACCGAAATCGTCGGCCACCATAGCGGCGAGTTCCAGCAGTGCGCGCCGGGTCGGCTTGCTCACCAATTCCAGGTCGATTTCCGCACCCTCGGCGAGGTGGTCGTCGAAGGGCACCACCTGGACCGCGCGGGTGCGGTCGAGGAACAGCTTGCGCAGTTGGTCGAGATCAACCGTGGAAGCACCGCGGCGCGAGGCGTTCACCACCACGACCGTGCGCTCGACGAGCTTGCTGTACCCGTGGTGGTCCAGCCAGTCCAGTGTGGCCGACGCGCTGCGCGCGCCGTCGATGGCGGGTGAGGTGACCAGCACCAGCGAGCTGGCCATGTCCAGCACGCCCGCCATGGCCGAGTGCATCAGGCCGGTGCCACAGTCGGTGAGGATGATGTTGTAGAACGATTGCAGAGTCGCGATGGCCTGCCGGTAGTCGGACTCGCTGAAGGCCTCCGACACCGCCGGATCCTGTTCGCTGGCAAGTACTTCCAGTCGGCTCGGCGCCTGCGAGGTATGCGCGCGGACATCCGAGTACCTGGTGATGTGCTGGTCTTCGAGCAGGTTGCGCACGGTGGAGCGGGTCTGGCGCGGAACTCGATGGCCGAGCGTGCCGAGGTCGGGGTTCGCGTCGATCGCGATCACCCGATCACCGCGCATCGTCGAGAACGTCGAACCGAGTCCCACTGTGGTGGTGGTCTTGCCGACGCCACCCTTGAGCGAGAGGATCGCGATCCGGTAGTCCCCGCGCACCGGCTGATTCACTCGCTCGACGAGATCGCGATGGACGAGATCGGCCGCGGATTCGCCGGGATTGAGCATGCCGCCGGTGGCCTTGTGTACCGTCCGGCGCCAGCCGCTGCGAGGCGCCTTGCGGGCGCGCTTGAGCAGATTCAGATCGTTGACCGAATGGCCTGGCTGGCCCGGCTGCGGCATGTGCTGTGGCTGGAACGGCTGTTGCGGCTGATGCGGATTCGGCTCGCCCGGCCAGCCGGGCGGTGGCATCTGACCCATGGGGCCTTGCTGGCCAGGGGGCGGTTGTCCGACGGGCGGGCCCGGTTGCTGGTACATCTGCTGCTGCTGCATCGGCGGTGCGTGCTGCTGCATCGGCGGTGCGTGCTGCTGCATCGGCGGGGGCGGCGGCGCCCAGCTGTAGATCGGCGCGCTCGACTGATCGCCTTGGCCTTCCGACGGGTCCTGCTGCACCCGCCGGACCAACCCATCGGGGCCGATCTCCTGCCGGTACTCGCCGTAGTTCTGCTGATCGGGCGTCGGTTGTACCGGGTGGCCGCCACTCTCGGTCGGGCCGACCGGCGCACCGGGCTGGTAGGGGCCCGGCTGATACGGACCCGGGGGACCCGACTGATACGGAGCGGGCTGGTACTGCTCCGCCGGGTGCGGAGCGAACTGACCGGTGGTGTGCGGCGCGAACTGTTCCTGCGGCGGCGGCGCGAATCCTTCTGGCGGCGGCGGCGCGAACTGGTCCTGCGGTTGCGGCGCGAACTGTTCCTGTGGTGGCGGCGCGAATCCTTCTGGCGGCGGCGGCGCGAACTGGTCCTGCGGCGGCGGCGCGAATCCTTCTGGCGGACCGTAGGACTGCTGTGGCGCGGCGTGCGCATAGGAGGTGGTCTGGTCCATCGGGCCCACCATTGGTGGGAACCCGGCGAACTGCTCCGCCTCCTGCTGTGCAGGCGCTTCCTGCGATTCCGCCTCGGGCCGTTCCTCCGAATCCGTGCTGGATTCCTGCACTTCGGTGGCGTCGGATGGTTCTGGCGCGACGTCGGCAGCCGACACTTCGGCGCTGCGGGTGTCGAGGTCGTCGGCGTCAGCCGCTGTCTGCTGTCCGTCGGCCTCGGTGGTGACCTCGGCCGTATCTACCGAATGACTCTGCAGCCAGGGCGGAGACGTCGGATTGTGGTCGTTTGTAGTCACAGTTCCCCCATCTGCTCGGGAATTCGAGCAGAGAAGCTCGGCGCTTGAATGCAAACCAACGCTAGCACGGGGTTCGGTGACCCGTGCCGTGGTGTAGACGGCGAACACGGCATGCAGACACGCCACCGATCGTGGCCCGATTGCCGGTCTCTGCCAACAATATCGAGAGCCGGACGCCAGGGGCCGTTGGCGACTGCTTGCAGGTCGCTCGAGACGATCGCTAGCGACTGCTTGCAGGTCGCTCGAGACGATCGCTAGCGACTGCTTGCAGGTCGCTCGAGACGATCAGCAACTTTCGTTGCGTACCAAGGCGTCCGGCTCTCACCGTACTTCGTCGACCGAGATGATCGGATCGACCCGGATCAGTGGGCCGACCGAGATCAGTGCGCCCGGTTCACCGCCGAGACCACCGCGCGCAGCGACGCGGTGGTGATGGAGGTGGCGATGCCGACGCCCCACACCACCTTCTCGCCGATCGCGCACTCCACATACGCGGCGGCCTGCGCATCGTCACCCGCCGACATCGCGTGCTCGGAGTAATCCAGCACGCGCACGTCGTAGCCGATCGTCGACAGTGCTTCGACGAACGCGGCGAGCGGTCCGTTGCCGTTGCCGGTGATCTCCTGCTCGGTGCCGTCGACCTTGACGATCGCGGAAATGGCGTCGACGCCGCCGTCGATCTCCGAGGCGGTCACCTTCTGCCGCATCCGCTCCAGCGGCAGAATCGGGCGGAGGTACTCCTCGGAGAAGACGTCCCACATCTCCTTCGGGGTGACCTCGCCGCCCTCGCCGTCGGTGATCCGCTGCACCGCCTGGGAGAACTCGATCTGCAGCCGCCGCGGCAGCACCAGCCCGTGATCGGTCTTCATGATGTAGGCGACGCCGCCCTTGCCGGACTGCGAGTTGACTCGGATGACGGCCTCGTAGGTGCGGCCCACATCCTTCGGGTCGATCGGCAGGTACGGCACCTCCCAGGTGATGTCGTCGACGTCGGAGTTCGCGGCATCCGCGGCCACCTTCATCGCGTCCAGGCCCTTGTTGATCGCGTCCTGATGCGATCCGGAGAACGCGGTGTAGACCAGGTCGCCGCCGTAGGGGTGGCGCTCGTGCACCGGCAGCTGGTTGCAGTATTCGACGGTGCGACGGATTTCGTCGATGTCGGAGAAGTTGATCTGCGGGTCGACGCCGCGGGAGAACAGGTTCATCCCCAACGTGACCAGGCAGACGTTGCCGGTGCGCTCACCATTACCGAACAGGCAGCCTTCGATGCGGTCCGCGCCCGCCTGGTAGCCCAGCTCCGCGGCGGCCACCGCGGTGCCGCGGTCGTTGTGCGGGTGCAGCGAGAGCACGATCGAATCGCGGCGGGCCAGGTTGCGGCTCATCCACTCGATCGAGTCGGCGTAAACGTTCGGGGTCGCCATCTCGACGGTCGCCGGCAGGTTGATGATCATCGGTTTGGCGGGGGTCGGCGCGATGATCTCGGTGACCGCGTCGCAGACCTCCCTGGCGTAGGACAGCTCGGTGCCGGTGTAGGACTCCGGGCTGTACTCGTAGCGCCAGGTGGTGTCCGGGTACTGCTTTTCGATCTCCAGGCACAGCTTCGCCGCATCGGTGGCGATCTTCTTCACCGCGGCCTGGTCCGCGCGGAACACCACACGCCGCTGCAGGACCGAGGTCGAGTTGTAGAAGTGCACGATCACGTTCGTCGCACCCGCGCAGGCCTCGAAGGTGCGCTCGATCAGCTCGGCGCGGCACTGGGTCAGTACCTGGATGGTGACGTCCTCGGGGATCGCGCCGTCCTCGATGATCTCGCGGACGAAGTCGAAATCGGTCTGGCTCGCCGAAGGGAAGCCGACCTCGATCTCCTTGTAACCCATCCGCACCAGCAGGTCGAACATGCGGCGCTTGCGGGCGGGGCTCATCGGGTCGATCAGCGCTTGGTTGCCGTCGCGCAGGTCGACAGCGCACCAGCCGGGCGCGCGATCGATGACCTTGTCGGGCCAGGTGCGGTCGGGCACTTCGATCGGCTCGACCTCCTCGGCGAAGGGCCGGTACCGGAACGTCGGCATCGAGGAGATCTTCTGGGTGTTCCAGCCTGGCTGGTCGGCAGGGGCGGGCTTCGACGGGGGCACGATGGTGCGCGAGCCGGACACGAAGGCGTCAGCGGGGGACATGGCGATTCTCCGAAGGGTGTGGTGGATCCCATTCAAGGGTCGACCGGCGCGGCGGAACCCCGCGACGGGAGGCCGGTCGGATCAGACCCCGTCGCGGCGGCTGAGAAGAAGTGCCCGCTGCATGATGACTGGGAGTTTACCGTGCCGCGTCACCTTCCTCATAGCCCGGTCCTGTCGTCCGGTCATCCGACATTACCTATAGCGTTCCGACCTGGCACACAAACGCTTGTACGGCTTGTCCGGACTCGGTCCGGCGGGACGTCGAAGGATTTCATATGACTTGGCTGGAACAACTGGCCGTTTTCGGCGCGGGCATCGCGGCGGGCGGCATCAACACCATCGTGGGGTCGGGCACCCTGATCACCTTCCCCGTGCTGCTCGCGTTCGGACTTCCTCCGGTGACGGCGAATGTGTCGAACACGATCGGGCTTGTTCCAGGTGGGATAAGCGGCGTGATCGGCTATCGGCGTGAGCTGGAGGGCCAGCGCGCCAGGCTGATCAGGCTCGGCACCGCGTCGCTGCTCGGCGGCACCACCGGCGCGGTGCTGCTGCTGACGCTCCCGGCGACGGCCTTCAAGGCGATCGTGCCGGTGCTGATCATCGCCGCGCTCGTTCTTGTCGTGGTGCAACCGAGGCTGGCACGGTGGGTGAAGCGGCGTCGGGAGGCCGACACCGGGCCGGAACCCGAGCACGGCGGCCTGATCTTGTTCGTCGCGGTTTTCGCCGCGGGCATCTACGGGGGCTACTTCGGCGCGGCCCAGGGGGTGCTGCTGATCGGGCTGCTCGGGGTATTCGTGCATGAGGACATACAGCGGCTCAACGGGGTCAAGAATGTGCTCGGGCTGCTGGTGAACGCGGTATCAGCGGTTGTCTTCACGTTGGTCGCCGACGTGGACTGGACCGTGGTCGCGCTCATCGCGATCGGCTCGGTCATCGGCGGACAATTGGGTGCCAAGATGGGTAGGCGCTTGCCGCCCAATGCGCTGCGCGCGGTCATCGTCGTCGTCGGGATCGTCGCTGTCGTTCGACTGTTGATGTCGTGATTCGCGGTCCGCGTCGGCGCGATGGGTTTGCGGCCCTGGGATATGGATGTGCACAGCCGATCTCGTCATAAGGGAGGACGACGCGGGCATGGTGTTGGCAGAGGATACTCGCTGTGGATAAGTCGAAGATCGTCGTATTCGGTGTGCTGATCGCGCTATTGCCCGCGTTGGGCGGCTGCGGTGAGTCGGCCGAGCGGCAATCAGAGCAGCAGCAGTCCAGGGCGGCCGAACTGGTCGCGCAGTCCGATGCCGCACCGACACCGCGGCTGGACTGGGCGCCGTGTGCGGAACCTGAGCTGAGCAGATATCAATGTGCTGTCGCGGCCGTACCGCTCGACTACGCGCAACCGAACGGCGCGACGATCCCGCTCGCGGTCATCCGCCAGCTCGCCGGAGACCAGGCACAGCGCGTCGGCACACTGTTCGCCGCGGCAGGTGGACCCGGCGGCTCCGGGTTCGACTGGGCGCGCGGCGGTGAACTCTTTCCCGGCGAGCTGAGCAGGCGATTCGATGTGGTCACCTTCGACCAGCGCGGGATCGGACGCAGTTCGCAGGTGCACTGCTTCGCCGATCCCGATGCGCAGCAACGGTTCTGGTCGGCTGCCACGCAGCCACCGGCGAATGCCGAGCAGGAGCGCGCCACCGAGCGCGCAAGTCGTGAGCTGGCGGCCGGTTGTGCCGCACACAGCGCCACATTGCTGCCGCACCTCACGACCGTCGACGCCGCCCGTGACATGGATCTGCTCCGCCGCGCGGTCGGGGATCCGAAGCTCACCTATGCGGGCGGCTCCTACGCGAGCTATCTCGGCGAGGTCTACGGCGCACTGTTCGGTGACCGGGTCCGCGCGTTGCAGCTGAGCGCGATGATCGATCCGGACGCGTACACCAACTCCTCCAGCGCCGCGATCGCCGACACCGCGATCGGTACCGAGGATGTGCTCAGTGAGTTCGTCCGGTTGTGCACACAGGCGGGCCAACCGAAATGCGCGTTCGCGGGTGAGGATGTCCGGGCCCGCGATCGTGCGCTGCTGGATCGATTGCGACAGGGGCCGATCGAAGTGGGGCGCGATGCGGCCGCGGTGCCGGTGAGCTACGGCGAGGCCATCCAGGCACACGCATTGCTGCTCTATGACTCGCAGCGGGGCTGGCCCGCGCTCGCCGAACTGCTTGCCGAACTGGAACGGGGCGCCGACGGCAATCCCACCCTGGTGCGAGAGGTGCTTGCCGCCGCCGCCGTCCGCTTGGATTTCCTCGATTCCTTCACCGCGATCACCTGCGCGGACAGCAAATTTCCCGAACGCGCCGACCAGTGGCCCGCGCTGGCGCGGGAATTCTCGGGCACCGGACCGACCTATGCGGCGTTCTGGCTCTATATGCGGCAGCCATGCGCTTCGTGGCCGGCGCCGCAGGGCGGCTACGCGCAGCGGTTCACCGGCCCGTGGACGCTGCGGTCGGAAGTACCCGCGCTGCTGATCAACAACCGGTTCGATCCGGTGACACCGTTGGTGTTCGCGAAGCGCGCGCAACAACAGATGGGCAATGCGCGGCTGGTCGTCGTCGACGGCTACGGGCATGATCCGGCGGGCGACTGCACCCGCCGGCTACGAGAGGGCTATCTGATCGATCTGCTCCTCCCGGATACCGCCGCTTCCTGCAAGGCCGATCGGGCGCCGTTCGGCGGGTGACGCGGCCGCTCATAGCGGTGTAATCTGCGCTCGGCCATGCGTGATGAGGGAGGTGGCTGGTGCAGAGACGTGCCTTTTTCAAGGCAGCTGGTGCGGCGGCATTATTGGGTGCCGCTGGCACGACGCTGAGTACGGGTACCGCCGCGGCGGATCCGTTCTGGCACGGGCTGTTCCGCAACTGGGTACCGGAAATCTTTGCGCCACTTCCTGATCCGCCCGCGCACTCACCGGCCATCGTGATCGGCTCGGGTTTCGGGGCCGCGGTCACCGCCTTGAGACTCGCCGAGGCCGGTGTCGCGAACACGGTGCTCGAGCGTGGCTCGCGCTGGCCGAGTGACCCGTGGCGAGATATCTTCACCGGCGACGACCTGCCCGACGGCCGCGGCTTCTGGCATCGCACCAGCTTCACCGGCGTCACCAAGGTTCCGATGCAGTTCGCCAAATTCGGCGGCGTGCTCGACTGCACCGAATATCCGGGTATCGATGTGTGGCGTGCCGCGGCTGTCGGCGGCGGCTCGGTGATCTTCACCGGCGCGATGGTCGCGCCGGAACGCCGGTTCTTCGACCAGGTCTTCGGCGGCACCGTCGACTACGGCCAGATGGACCGCGTCTACTACCCGCGGGTGCGAGAGATGTTGCGGCTCAGCACGATTCCGGCGGACCTCTACGGCTCCTCACCGTTCACCCACTCCCGCTGCTGGGACGATCAGGTGCGAAGGGCCGGCTACCAACCGCTGCCGAACGACTCGATATTCAACTGGAACGTCCTGCGTGCCGAACTCTCGGGCGGATCCCGGCCGTCGGCGACCGCGGCCCGCAGCAATCTCGGCAATTCCAACGGCGCGAAATTCGACCTCAACCAGAATTACCTGCGCTCGGCGCAGGACACCGGCAAGTCCGCGGTGTTCCCCGGCCACCGGGTCGACGCGATCGGGCAGGAACCCGGCGGGCGTTATTCGGTCACCGTCACCAAACTCGCGCCGACCGGCGATGTCCTCGGCACCCGCACCCTCACCTGCGATCGGTTGTTCCTCGGTGCGGGCTCGATCGGCACCTCGGAACTGCTCGTTCGTGCCCAGGCCACCGGAACCCTGCCCAACCTCAACGAACACATCGGCGACGGCTGGGGAACCAACGGTGACGTGGTGCTCGCGCGCGGCGCGAGCGAGCTGGCCGGCCTCGGCCAGGCGGTGCCGAGCGTCAGCCGGATCCTCGACGAATCGGTGGTGCCGCTCACCCTCGAAAGTTGGTACATCCCAGGCATTCCGTTCGAGACCGGCGCGCTCGCCTCGCTCGGTATGGTGCTCGATCCAGCCAGGGCCCGCTTCGGCTACGACCGGGCGAGCAACCGCGTCGGGCTGTCCTGGCCGAGCCGGAATCGGGACGAAACGATGGCCGCCGCACGCGCGGTCGACCGGCGCATCGCCGAGCGGTCCAACGCGGTCCAATACAACGCGCTCGGCTACGACGCGAACGCGAACTTCACCGCCCATCCGTTGGGTGGCGCGGTGCTCGGCATGGCCACCGACGGCTATGGCCGCGTGCACGGCCACCCCGGCCTGTACGTGATGGACGGTGCCGCCATTCCTGGGAGCACCGGCACGGTCAACCCGTCGCTGACCATCGCGGCATTGGCCGAGCGGAACATCGAGGCGATCGTCCGCGCCGGGAAATAGCTCTGCTGTCATCGATGCCGATTACTCTCGGCGGGATCGTTCGGCGTCGAAGGGATTCCTCACGTGGCAACTCCGACCACTGTCTCGGATATCGACGAAACGCCGGAGCCCGGTGATTTCCTGCGCAAGCCGCCCGCCCTTTGGTCGGATCTGGTGATGCTGGCGCTCGCCGTCGTCTCGGTGGTGCTGGTCGCCTGGGTCACCTTCTTTCCGGTCAGCGGGCACACCCACCGGGTGATCGTGGCCATCGACTACTCGGTGTGTGCGATCTTCGCCGTGGAATTCCTGTGGCGCTGGCGCAGGGCGGGCTGGCCGTGGACGTTCCCGTTCATCTATTGGTACGAGGTACTGGGCATGATCCCGGTGACGAGCCCGTTCTTCCGCGGGTTCCGGTTACTGCGGATCGTGGTGATCGCGGTCCGTGTCGGCCGCGTCGCCGATCGGGCGCTCGGCGATCGGGTGACCGCCGCCGTGGTGAACCGATTCGTGAAAACCATCGTCGACGTCATCAAGCGCCCGATGACCATCGCCGTGCTCGACGAGGTCGCAGTTGTGCTGCGCTCGGGTCATTACACCCGCAATATCGCCGCGGCGCTGGAGGAGAACCGCGCCGAAATGGACGAGATGATCCTCGAGCTCATCAAGAAGGACCCGGCGGCAGGGCGGGTCCGCTTCATTCCGTTCCACGACGACATCATCAGGTTGATCGCCGACACCACATTCCGCATCGTCTTCCAGGTGCTGGAGGATCCACGGACCGACGAGCTCGTCTCGGACATGTTGCGCGAGAACATCGATCAGATCAGGGACGCCGTACACCACAAGGTGCGCGTCGAACCGTCCGTCTATGGCCCTTCGCGTCCCGAGGCGTCGGTGCGCCATCACCTCAGTCGTGTGCCGCGTGCCTGATCTCGTTGCGCGGCTGCGCGTAGCGGGCCATCTCCCAGAGGATGAGCGCGCCGAGCACCGCGAACAGGATCGATAGCGATGCGAGCGCGGGCAGCGCGGCGGCCAGCGGGATCAGCGCGAGCAGCGCGACAGCGGCCACCAAACGCACCACGGTGACATTGCCTGTCGCGTAGTGCTTGAACCCGACGAGCGCGATCAGATAGAGCACAACGCCGCCGTACAGGCAGAACAGTGGAACGCCGTACAACGCGTCCTTCAGCGTGTGGTGCGATGCGTCGCCCACGTAGTAGAGGACCTTCTTCAAACCGAGCGACAGCGCGATGATTCCCACGATCATCGGGAAATGCCAATACGTGTAGCAATTGCGGGCGATCTTGATCTGCCGTTCGCCCTCGGCCCGTGCGAGCGCGTGTTCCACCGCCAGCGCGGCGACGTCGAAATATGCCCACCACAGCAGCCCCGAGATCCCGAGGCCGAGCAGCGAGCCGAGCGCGATCGGCCACGAGATCGGTAGTCCGGCCACGCCGATACCGATCGACACGATCGATTCGCCGAGCGCGACGATGATGATCAGTCCGTACCGCTCGGAGAAATGGCTGGCCGAATTCACCCGCCAGTCCTCGCCCGCGAGCAAGGTCCACAGCATGTCGCCCGCGATCGCGGCTATCCACAGCCCGATCTGCAGCGTCCCCGAGGTGGTCGCGGCGATCACGAGCAGGGTGGTTCCGATGGTGATCGAACCGGCTCCCCATTTCATCACCTGCCTGCGCAATTGCCGGTCTTCGGTGCTGGCCAGCCAGAACATGACCAGATGCACCAGCCGCACGAGCAGGTACGCGATCGCGAAGACCAGCGGGCCGAACCAACCGCCCGGCAGGTCGCGGTAGGCCTCCGGAATGGTGAGCGCCGCCAGGAATACCCCGCCCATGGCGACGAACATGGCGACCCTGGTGACGCCCTCGTCGGCGCGCACCGCATTGCCGAGCCAGGAGTAGGCGATCCAGACCCACCACATCACCGCGAGCACCAGCGTCGCGCGCACCAGGTTCTTCGCGCTGGTCTGCTCCGCGGCCAGGTCGGTGACCATGGTGAACGCGAAGACGAGAACGAGGTCGAAGAACAACTCGAGCTGAGTTACCGAATCACCTTCGGACACCTGCCGCAGCCGAATCGCTTTGGAACCGATCATGGTCCATATATTCGCACCCCTGTGCGACAGTCGCGCGTCGGATTCCTGCGCGCCCGCTGCTGTCACTCGTCGCTATACAGCCTCGGTCGTTTCGGTGTCCGGAAATCGTTCGGCGAAGTCGATGAAGTTCGCCACCGCCTCTTCGTTCGAACGGCGCAGCGTCCGACTGACCAGGAGCCCGGGAACCGGGATCGGCAGATAGAGTTCGACGTGATACCAGACGTCGGTACCGTCCGCGCCGTCGGAAATCTCGAACCAGCCGCCGCCCTTGACGCCGCGCGTGCTGTCGGTGACCTCCCACTCGGACCTGTTGTCGGTCCAGTCGTATTCCAGGACCTGCAAATCAGGTCCGCCCATCAACTCCGCCTTGACGAATACCCGTCGCGGCCGACCCTCGTCATCCCGCGACGCGACCCGTGCGTCGCGGTAGGAGTTCGACCATTCGGGCAGCAGTTCGACTGCGGCCAAAGCGTCCATCACTTGATCAGGGTCGGCATCGACGACGAATCGGATATCGGTTTTTGTGCGCATCCATACCTCCGCCCCCACCCAATTACTCGGCCGATTGTGCCCAGCGACACATACGATCGTCAACTGTGTGGTCAGTGGCCGAGACCACCTCGAGCGGGCCCGCGCGCCGAGCGCGTCACCGGTATCGACCGATCATGAACGGGCGAACGCTTTTTGGGCTCACGGTGCGGTCGGAAAGGCGAATTCGCCGATCCAGCCGACTTGGCAGTCGGTGCATGCGTCGTCAGGCATGGCCGGATGACGTTCCGGCCAAGCCCATGGGGCTGGAGTTCGCTACCCCGGCTCGATAATCGCGTCCGGTCCCGGAAAGACGAGCGACTCGTGCCCGTCGTCATAACGCACCAGGTAGGGCGGTGCGCCCTCGGGTCCGTGAACCTCGATGATCTTGCCGTGGCGATCACCTTGTCCCACAACGTGCCCATGGACCAGGAGTTGGTCTCCGACATTCGCCATCATCGCTCCATTATCGAACGTGAGTGATGCGCGTCACAAGCGCCTATATCAGTCCCGGCCGCCGATGATCCGCTCTACTGCCGCCTCGATCAGCTCCTGACTCTGCTCCTCGGTGAAGATGTCCGGCAGCGTGAGCCGGTCGACGATCAGCCAATTCAGCGCCAGGTACAGCAGAAGTACCGATTTCTCGTCGCCGGGCAGTCCGGACGCGAGGTGGTTGCGCACGTTGTAATCGATGTCGGCGCGCACCCGCTCGCTCAGCACCGCGCGCAGTTCCGGCCGCCGGGTCGCCTCCAGTCGTAGTTCGAGCACTGCCAGGTAGCCGGTGCGGAAGGCCTCGATGCGCGCGACGGTCTCCTTCAGCAACTCGACGATGTTCGCTCGGGTTTTCGGTCCATCGGTGAGCTGAGCCATGGTCGCCTCGCTCGGTTGCAGGCGCTCGTAGAAGCGGCTACCCGCCTGGGTCAGCAGGTCGTCGCGGCTGGCGAAGTAGTTCGACGCCGTACCCGCGGGCACGCTCGCCTCCTTGTCTACCGCGCGGAAGGTCAGTCCGCGGGCACCTTCTTTCGCGAGCACCTCGATGGCCGCGTCGATCAACGTTTGCCGCCGTTGCGGGTTGGTCCGCACTTGACACCACTCCATCCGTAGTACTACATTCGAAATCACTACAGACAGAGTACAACAGATCGGGCGGTTTCGAAGATGCGCAAGCTTGTTTACTACGTCGGCGTTTCTCTCGACGGATACATCGCAGGCCCGGCGGGCGAATACGACTTCTATCCGACCGACGCCGACATGATGGCCTGGATCAACCAGCGGTATCCGGAGTTCGTCCCCACTCATTTTCGGCCGAGTATCGAGATCGCGCCGGGTGAACCCGGCAAGCGCTTCGACGCGGTGCTGATGGGGCGCGGCTCCTACGAACCCGGCCTGTCGGAAGGCGTGACAAGTCCGTTCGCGCATATGAAGCAGTACGTCGTGTCCAGCACGCTCGGTCGTATCGATGACCCGAAGGTCGAGCTGATCGAGAGCGACCCTCTCGGCCTGGTGCGGCGGTTGAAAAAGGAAGAGGGCGGCGATATCTGGCTCTGCGGCGGTGGAAAGCTGGCCACGCAGCTGCTCGACGAGCTCGACGAATTGATCGTCAAGAGCTACCCGGTCGTCGCGGGCGGCGGTGTGTCCATGTTCTCCGGCGGCTTCCGCCCGACGCTGTTCGCGCCGACGCGGCGCAAGGAATTCGGCAATGGGGCCCAGGTCACCTGGCTCACCAAGGTCTGACGAACCTCGCGACCACAACCCCACAACCCCACAACTACGCAGAGAGCGGTACCTACATGCGAAAGCTGATCTACTTCGTCGGCATGTCCCTCGACGGCTACATCGCCGGCCCGAACGGTGAGATCGACTTCTGCCCGGTGCCCGAAGACATGCTGAACTGGATTCGCACCGAGTATCCCGAGACCCTGCCCACCCACGCGCGACCGCACCTGGGTATGGCTGTGGATGCTCCGAATCGCAGCTTCGACACCCTGGTGATGGGTAGGGGCACCTACGAACCCGCACTGGCCATCGGCGTCACGAGTCCATACGCCCACATGAAGCAGTACGTGGTCTCGAGCACGCTCGGCCGGATCGACGACCCGACAGTGGAATTGGTCGAGAGCGACCCCGTCGGCCTCATCCGCAAGCTGAAGCAAGAAGAGGGCATGGACATCTGGCTGGCTGGCGGCGGAAAATTCGCCGCCGCCTTGCTCGACGAGATCGATGAACTCGTCATCAAGAGCTATCCGGTGGTCGCGGGCAAAGGCACGCCCGCCTTCGCGGGCGAATTCCGCCCGACGCTGTTTCGTCCGACGCAGCGCTCGGAGGTCAGCAGCAATGGAACACAGGTCACCTGGTTCACCAGGGCTTGACCGAATGTCATGGCCATCGACCTGCACGCCGACGAGGTCGAGTCCAGCCGATTGTGCGGGTCCGGCGGGACGGCGAGTAGTTGATCGCGGTGTTCCAGAACACAAAATATCGGTGGTTGCCGGCGACCCTTTCGACCGAGTTCGATTCGCGAACGGCCCCTTCGATACTCGCGGGCTGAGGAGGTACCGACAAATCCATTGGACCCCGGTCGGTAGTCTTGGTGGCTGTTAGCAGCTGATTGTCGATCTTGGAGGACCCTGTCGTGGCTCTCGTTGTTCAGAAGTACGGAGGATCCTCGGTGGCAACCGCCGAGCGTATCCGGCGCGTCGCTGAACGGATCGTCGAGACGAAGAAGCAGGGCCACGACGTGGTGGTCGTCTGCTCGGCTATGGGCGACACCACCGACGAGCTCTTGGATCTGGCCCAGCAGGTGGCCCCCGCGCCACCCGCCCGCGAGATGGACATGTTGCTCACCTCGGGTGAGCGCATCTCCAACGCGCTTGTGGCCATGGCCATCCACTCACTCGGCGCCGAGGCCCGCTCGTTCACCGGTTCGCAAGCAGGCGTGATCACCACGGGCTCGCACGGCAACGCGAAGATCATCGATGTCACGCCGGGTCGAGTCCGCGCCGCGCTCGACGAGGGCCTTGTCGTGCTTGTCGCGGGCTTCCAGGGCGTCAGTCAGGACAGCCGCGATGTCACCACGCTCGGCCGTGGCGGCTCCGACACCACAGCGGTCGCGCTGGCCGCGGCGCTGCAGGCGGATGTCTGCGAGATCTACACCGATGTGGACGGCGTCTTCACCGCGGACCCGCGGATCGTGCCGGATGCGCAGAAGTTGGAGCAGGTCTCCTACGAGGAGATGCTCGAGCTCGCGGCCTGCGGCGCGAAGGTACTCATGCTGCGCTGCGTGGAATACGCGCGCCGCTACAACGTTCCCGTTCATGTGCGCTCGTCTTACACCGACAAGCCCGGCACCTACGTATCTGGATCGATGGAGGACATCCCCTTGGAGCAAGCAATCCTCACGGGCGTCGCGCACGACCGCAGCGAGGCCAAGGTGACCGTGGTCGGACTGCCGGACGAGCCTGGCTACGCGGCCAAGGTGTTCCGCGCAATCGCCGATGCCGAAATCAACATCGACATGGTGCTACAGAACATCTCCAAGATCGATACCGGTAAGACCGACATCACCTTCACGTTGCCCAAGACCGATGGCTCGCGCGCGGTCGAGATGCTGACCAAGCGTCAGGAAGAGATCGGCTTCGCCCAGGTGGTCTACGACGACCACATCGGCAAGGTCTCACTCGTCGGCGCAGGTATGAAGAGCCACCCCGGCGTCACGGCCACCTTCTGTGAGGCGCTGGCCGACGCGGGTGTGAATATCGACCTCATCTCCACCTCCGAGATCCGGATCTCGGTGCTGGTCAAGGACACCGAACTGGACGAAGCCGTCCAGGTGCTGCACCGTGCCTTCGACCTGGGCGGCGACGATGTCGCCGTGGTCCACGCGGGAACAGGAC
Source organism: Nocardia arseniciresistens (assembly GCF_046764875.1). Lineage (NCBI taxonomy): Bacteria > Bacillati > Actinomycetota > Actinomycetes > Mycobacteriales > Nocardiaceae > Nocardia > Nocardia arseniciresistens. The sequence goes on along the minus strand of NZ_JBKORD010000007.1, from coordinate 138,810 downwards.
GTTAAGCCATGGGAGTTCGAGTAGGTGTCGTCGGCGCGACCGGACAGGTCGGCGCCGTCATGCGAAAGCTGCTGGAGGAGCGCGGCTTCCCGGCCGATGAGATCCGCTTCTTCGCCTCGTCGCGCTCGGCGGGTAAGAAACTGCCGTGGCGCGGCGGCGAGATCGTGGTCGAGGACACCGAGACCGCCGATCCGTCCGGCCTCGACATCGCGCTGTTCTCGGCGGGCGCCACCATGTCCCGCGTGCAGGCTCCGCGTTTCGCGGCCGCCGGTGTCACGGTCATCGACAACTCGTCGGCCTGGCGCAAAGACCCCGAGGTCCCGCTGGTGGTCAGCGAGGTGAACCCGGAACAGACGCGCAATCTGATCAAGGGCATCATCGCCAACCCGAACTGCACGACCATGGCGGCGATGCCGGTGCTCAAGCCGCTGCACGATGTGGCAGGGCTACGGCGCCTGATCATCTCCAGCTACCAGGCGGTGTCCGGCAGCGGTCTCGCCGGTGTCGAGGAACTGGTCTCCCAGGTGCGCGCCGTGGTCGGCGACGCCGAAAAGCTTGTGCACGACGGCAGTTCGGTGCAGTTCCCGGCACCGAACAAGTATGTCGCGCCGATCGCCTTCGACGTGATCCCGCTGGCGGGCGCCCTGGTCGACGACGGCTCCGGCGAGACCGACGAGGATCAGAAGCTGCGCAACGAAACCCGTAAGATCCTCGGCCTTCCCGAACTGCTCGTCAGCGGCACCTGCGTTCGGGTGCCGGTATTCACCGGTCACTCGCTGTCGATCAACGCCGAATTCGCCGAACCGATTTCGGTCGAACGCGCCAAGGAACTGCTGGCCAAGGCGCCGGGCGTCAAGCTCGTCGACGTGCCTACCCCGCTGGAGGCCGCGGGCAAGGACGAATCCCTCGTCGGCCGGATCCGTCAGGATCCCGGCGTGCCGGACGGCCGCGGCCTCGCACTGTTCCTCTCGGGTGACAACCTCCGAAAGGGTGCCGCCCTGAACACCATCCAGATCGCCGAGGTCCTGCTCGCCGATCGGTAGGGCGAACATCGAGTTCATCGAACGGCGCAGTGGTCCAATTCGGTTGGACCACTGCGCCGTTCGGCATTCACACCTCGCCCGGTCGCGTCGATCCGGCTGCCGCGGGCCGTCGATGCGGTCCGCGATCGCGGCTTCGAAGAGAGCTCCTCGGTGGGGGAGCCGACTTCGCTGATTCAGCGAATGCCGGGTGTGCGCGGATCGGGCCCGAGGCAGACCAGAACGACGCAGCCGGGTGCGGTATCCGCGAAAGGCGCTGCGAGCGGCTGGTTCAGGCAGGCGAAGACATTGCAGCCGGGGTAGGCGGACGGTCCGATCCCGAATACCGCGAGCAGGATGTTCGAATCGACGAACCTGCTCGGGTCCAGCCGCACCGGCGGCTCGACGAAGGGGCCGGGGTCGGGTAGTGGGTTTTCGTAGAATGCGGCGAACACCTTGCGGAAGAACTCGTGCGGCAATTCCGCGGTGTTCTGCACGACTCCGGACGGACCTTGACTGCTGCGGTTGCCGAAGACTCCGGTCCAGACCACCGTCATGTCCAGGCTCGGGATGATGAAGACGTCCTGCATGCCGAGCCCCGCCATCGAATACACATCGGCGGGCAGGAAGGCGGGGGTCTCCGTGCAGGCCGGTCCGACCCAGAAAAGGTACCCGTAGCAGCTGTTCCTCGCCGATGGCCGGTGCGCCTGCCGCAGATACTCCTGCGACACCAGTTGTGCTGTGCCCCAACGGCCTTCGTTGCTCACCAGCAGGCCGAGTTTTGCGAAATCGTTCGGTGGGATCATCAAGTGGGCGTAGCCGTAGGTATGCCCAGCGCGATCGCGAGCCCAGTAATAGTCGCCGCGGGCAATGCCGAGCGGATCGAACAGCTGCCGTTGCGCGAACTCCTGCAACGGTTCACCGACCGCGAGCTCGATGACATACGCGAGCAGGTCGACATTGCGCTGGCTGTAGCTGAAGGCCTCGCCCGGCGGGTTGACCAACGGCACCCCGAGCGCCTGCACCGCACTGTTCGGGTCGAGCGGAATCACGCCGGTAATGCCCTCGGTGAGCACCCCGACCGGCATGCCCGAGGTCTCGGTGAGCAGGTTTTCCACCGTGATCGACCGATGTACCTCGTCGCCGAGCCCCGGCGGCAGATACCGATCGATCGGCGCATCAATGTCGAGTTCGCCTCGATCCCATGCCATTCCGGCAAGGATGGAGACCACGCTCTTGGTCGCACTCCAGATATTCCACGCGACGTTTCCGGTCTGGTCGTTCGTCGGGCCCTCGCCGATCAGGCAATTGTGCCGGAAGATCTGCACGTTCAACCGATTTCGCCCGCCCGCGAAGGCCAGCGCTTCGGCGAGCCGCTGCGAATCCAGCCCCACTTGCTCCGGTGCGGCCCGCTCCGGTTGCCGGCCGGAGGACACCTCGCACTCGACCTGCCCGGCCGAGTTCGCCTGCGCACTCCCGGCAAACACGCTCCCCGCCACCAGCGATACCGCCGCGATTCCTGCCAGGAATCCGTAGAAACGCCCCATGGGCAAAGGCTATCGCGCCAGGACCCGATGCAAGGGTCAACAGGCTGAACGTCGTTCACCCAAAGGACCGGAATACGCGAAACGCCGCCAGGCCCGCAGACCTGGCGGCGCTGAGTCGCCGGACGCCACGCAGCGTCACGACTCGGATGCCGACGTCCCACAAGCGCCTCTCGGCGGGTGGTCGCTCGAAGCGACAAAAAGGGGTGAGGCCCGGGGCTGTCCGGACGCCGACAGAGGGGATCAACCTCGGCGCACCGCGATCTATTCCGCGCCGTCGGATGTGACCCGCGCAACGGCAACGGCGAGCCGCTCGCATCGACCGGCGAGACGGGCCGCCGGGTCACTCGTGCCTAGAATCAGGGCGGAGCACGAACATGGACAGGGGGCGCTGTGAGCGAAGATCCGGTGCTGACGGAAATGCTTGCGCTGCTGGAACGCAGCCCCGATGTGCTGCCGATTCGCGTGCGCGTCATCGAGCTGCTCCTCGACCGAAGCAGGCACGTCGACGCGCTCGCGCATTGCGCGGAGGCTCTTGTATCCGACGAGCGAAATGCAGAGGTGCTCGCGTTGCTACAGCGGTGCACCACCGCGCTCGTCGCAGCCTCGGCTGTCGACGATGAGCCGATTGCGGCGGACAGCCCGATCGAACCGAGCGTTGCAGCGTCCGAGCGCGACCGATTCCATCCCGACCGATCCGAACCCGACCGCGACCAGCCTCACCAGTACGACTGGCAGGCAGCCGAAAGCCAGGTCGGCGATATCATCGCACCGGCTTTCGTCGACCCCGCTTCCGTCGGGGGCGCCGCTGATACCTTCATCTCCGAAGATGACGTGGCCTTCATCGAACGTCCCAACCTCACTCTCACCGAGGTCGGCGGAATGGACGAGGTGAAGCGGCAGCTCGACCTGTCGCTGCTCGGACCGCTGCGCAACCCGGAACTCGCCAAGGCCTACCGCACCAGTGCCAGGGGTGGGTTGTTGCTCTACGGCCCGCCGGGATGCGGCAAAACCTTCATCGCCTCGGCGGTTGCCGGTGAGCTCGGCGCGAACTTCTTCCCGATCGAGATCGCCGAGGTGCTCGACATCTACCTCGGCGCAGGTGAACGAAATCTGCACCAGGTGTTCGAGACCGCGCGCCGCAACGCGCCCTGCGTGCTGTTCTTCGACGAGATCGATGCTCTCGGCCACAAGCGCAGCCAGATGACGCACTCGGCGGGCATGCGTTCGGTGGTCAACCAGCTGCTCACCGAGATGGACTCGATGTCGAGCAGCAACGAGGGCATCTATGTGATGGGCGCGACCAACCATCCATGGGATGTCGATATCGCACTGCGCCGCCCCGGTCGTTTCGATCGAATGATCCTGGTGACCCTGCCGGATTACGATGCGCGGCGTTCGATCCTGCATCACCACCTGCGTGCTCGGCCGGTCGCGGGGATCGATCTCGGCAAGATCGCCAAGCGCACCGACGGCTTCTCGGGCGCGGACCTCGCCCATGTGTGCACCTCGGCCACCCAGCTGGCAATGGCCGACTCGATCACCTCGGGCGCCGTACGTCCCGTCACAATGCGGGACATCGAGATCGCACTGGCCCAGATCAAACCGAGTACCGGTGCCTGGTTCGAATCCGCTCGCAACGTCGTCGAGTTCGCCAACAATGACGGCGCTTACGACGAGTTGGCGAAGTACATGCGGCGCAAGAATTCTCGATAGGCCGCCGATGCCAGGGGTCGCGGTGTGCGGGGTGGTGGCGGCCATCGAACCCGCGGCTTTTCTTGACTGATTCCAATTCTTATCTTGACTAATTCCAGAAAAGCGGCAACTATCGGGGGCATGCACACCGACGCCACCGATCCGCGCGAGCAGTTGCGCGCGGCCGGCCTGCGGGTTACCGCCCCGCGGGTCGCGGTGCTGGATGCGGTCGCGGCCCGACCACATTCCGACGCCGATCAGGTGGCTGTCACGGTCAGGGAAGCTCTGGGTTCGGTATCCACGCAGGCCGTCTACGACGTGCTTCGGGCCTGCGTGAATGCCGCAATCCTGCGGCGTATCGAGCCGGCCGGTTCGGCCGCGCTCTACGAGACCCGGATCGGGGACAACCATCATCACCTGGTGTGCCGACGCTGCGGCACGGTCGTGGACGTGGATTGTGTCGTGGGCAGCGCCCCTTGCCTGGAACCCGTGGACGATCACGGGTTCACGATCGACGAGGCCGAGGTCGTGTTCTGGGGTCTATGCCCTACATGTCGTTCCTAAGGACGGCTCTCACCTGACATCGCGGGTCAGCCCACCCGAGATGTTGCACATCAGCCAAGGAGGCTTCGAGATGACCAAGCCGACAACCACCAACAGCGGTACCCCTGTGCAGAGCGACGACGAGTCGCTTACCGCGGGTACTCAGGGCCCGATCCTGCTGCACGACCACTACCTCATCGAGAAGCTCGCCCAGTTCAACAGGGAACGGGTGCCGGAGCGGATCGTGCACGCCAAGGGCGCGGGCGCCTACGGTGAATTGGTTGTGACCAACGACGTCAGCCGCTACACCAAGGCCAAGCTGTTCCAGCCGGGTGCGCGGACCGAGTCGCTGGTGCGGTTCTCGACCGTGGCCGGTGAGCAGGGCAGCCCGGACACCTGGCGCGACCCGCGCGGTTTCGCGGTGAAGTTCTATACCGAGGACGGCAATTACGACCTCGTCGGCAACAACACCCCGGTCTTCTTCATCAAGGACCCGATCAAGTTCCCCGACTTCATTCGTTCGCAGAAGCGGCTGCCCGGCAGCGGTTTACGCGATCACACCATGCAATGGGACTTCTGGACCCTGCGTCCGGAAACCGCGCATCAGGTGACGTGGCTGATGGGGGACCGCGGCGTCCCGAAGACCTACCGCCACATGAACGGCTACGGTTCGCACACCTACCAGTGGATCAACGCCGCAGGCGAGCGCTTCTGGGTGAAATACCACTTCAAGACCGACCAGGGCATCGACTACCTGACCCAGGCCGACGCCGATCGGATCGCGGGCGAGGACGCCGATTACCACCGCAAGGACCTGTGGGAGTCGATCGAGCGCGGCGAGTTCCCGAGCTGGACGGTGCACGTGCAGGTCATGCCGGTCGCCGAGGCCGACGGCTACCGGTTCAACCCGTTCGACCTGACCAAGGTGTGGTCGCACAAGGACTACCCGCTGATCGAGGTCGGTAAGTGGACCCTGAACCGCAACCCTGGCAACTACTTCGTCGATATCGAGCAGGCCGCCTTCGAGCCTTCGAGTGTCGTGCCCGGCATCGGTTTCTCGCCGGACAAGATGCTGCTCGGCCGGGTGTTCGCCTACGCGGATGCACACCGTTACCGGATCGGCGCCAACTACGCGCAGCTGCCGCCGAACCGGGCCAAGGCCGCCGAGGTGAACTCCTACTCCAAGGAGGGCGCCATGCGTTACGACTACAACGACGCGAATGTGCCTGTCTACGCACCGAATTCGTTCGGCGGCCCGCACGCCGACCCGGACCGGGCGCCCGACGGCGGCAGCTGGGACTTCGATCCGACCATCGTGCGTGCGGGCTACATCCAGCACCCCGAGGACGGCGACTTCACCCAGGCGGGCACCCTGGTGCGCGAGGTCCTCGACGATGACCAGCGCGACCGCCTGGTGAACAACATCGTCGGCCACGTGCTCGGCGGTGTGCGGGAGCCGGTGCTCACCCGAGTCTTCGAGTACTGGTCGAAGGTGGACTCGGATCTCGGCAAGCGGGTCGAGGAGGGCGTCCGCGCCGGTCTCGACGATGGCGCGACCCCGCCGCCCGCACAGGGCTGACTCGGCTGCGCAGGGTCGAGTCGCCGCCCCGATTTTCCGGCGACTCGACCGCCTGACACAGTGAGGTCATGTTTCGGCTGACGCGTAACCATCGGGTAGCACTGACCGCCGTGTCGATGCTCCCGTTGCTGGCCGCCTGCGACACCGATTCGAAGGCGGCACAGGATCTTCCGGGCGCGACGGCGCAGGCTCCGGTGCGCAACGCCGCGCGGATCGCGGACCTGGAGCTGCGCTACGAATCCCAGATCGGCCTATTCGCGGTCGATACCGGCACTGACAAAACCGTGTCGAACAGCAGCAACCAGCGCTTCCCGCTGCTTTCCACCTTCAAAACCCTTGCCGTCGCGGCATTGTTGAAGGCGCATCCGCTCGATACCGGATACTTCGACAGGGTCATCCAATTCACTCCCGCCGATCTCATCGCGAACTCGCCGGTGACAAGCACACGGGTGGCCACTGGAATGTCGGTGGCCGAGCTGTCCGAAGCGGCGATCACCCACAGTGACAACACCGCCGCCAACCTGCTGCTGCGCGAACTCGGCGGCCCCGAGGCGGTCACGGCGTTCCTGCGTACCCTCGGCGACCAGGTGAGCAGGCTGGATCGCTGGGAGCCCGAGCTCAACGCCGCTGTCCCCGGCGACCCGCAGGACACCACAACCCCCGCCGCACTGGCCGCCGACTATCGTGCGTTGGTTCTCGGCGACGCACTCGGCGCGCCGGAGCGCGATCGGTTGATCGCCTGGTTGAAGGCGAATACCACAGGCGAAAAGCGCATACGCGCCGGACTGCCCGCAGGCTGGGCGACCGGCGACAAGACCGGCACCGGAGACTACGGCTGCATGAACGACGTGGCGATCACCTGGCCGGACGGCGGCCGAGCCCCGATCGTGATCGCCATACTGACTCGCAAGGCAACGGTTGACGCTACGGCCGGCGAAGCCGTAATCGCCGACGCCACCGAGCTCGTCACCGAAACCCTGCGCTGATCCACAGCGGGACGCCGATCGCAGCATCACTCGATCATGGTTGCGCAATGCCGGATCCAGTCCATGACGAAACCGTAGCGGAGTCCGCGACCTCGATCGACTGACCCGAGCGTCGAAAGCGGCTACTGCGCTCTACAGCAGGCCCCACCAGTACAGCAAGCAGGCCAGTATCCACACGACCACGGTTTCCATCGCCGCTCCAATCTACTTGGCGCCCTCTTTTCATCATCCCGCGATTCGCGCTCATATGGTGGCAACTCGACCGGTTCCCGGTGATATCGGCGGGTCTACCTGTGCTTTTTCGCGTACAAGATCTTGTTAAGGGTGTGCCAAGCGCCGGGCGGCATTGTTTGTGGAACCGGGCGCGACCTGTCTTCGAGGGGTTGACAGGTCGTGTTCTTGGGAGAAGGCCAGCCGGATCGGTCCGCGAGGGGTGACCGCTCCGGCTGGCTTTTCGATAGAGCCCATGGCACTTCCAGGAGCTGACCGGCGACCCGCCACTGCCGAAGGTAACCATTCGGTGCACGCCGACGATCCCACCCAGGTATGGGTCGGGCCGGTTCACGAGGGGTGACCGGCCCGGCCGCCCCCCGACCGGTGTGGACAAAATTGCTAATCTGTCTTAGCGTCGCTACATGTTGCTTCAAGAGTATCGCGACGCTCCCCGGTTCGAACTCCGCTCGGGCGAGACCTGGAAGTCGCCATGGGGGATGTATGCCGCCCTGCGCGACCAGGATCCGGCGCATCATGTGGTGCCGGAGGCGAAGCCCGAGAACGACTACTGGGTGCTGACCCGGCACGCCGATGTGTATGCGGCGGTGCGGGATACCGAGACCTTCTCCTCCAGCGACGGTTTGACGGTGGAGTACGGGGAGCTGGAGCAGATCGGGCTGACCGACAACCCGCCGCTGGTTATGCAGGATCCGCCGGTGCACACCGAGTTTCGGCGATTGGTCGCGCGCGGATTCACGCCGCGGCAGGTGGTCGACGTCGAGCCGGTGGTGCGCGCGTTCGTCAGGCGACGCCTCGATCTGTTGGCCGAGCATGGTGGCGGCGATATCGTCGAGCAGCTGTTCAAGCCATTGCCGAGCATGGTTGTCGCGCACTATCTCGGGGTGCCCGCCGAGGATCGAGGGCGGTTCGACGGGTGGACCGATGCCGTGGTCGCTGGAAGTATCGACGCACGCAATACCCAGGCGCAGCAGGCTTCGATGGAGATGCTCGGCTACTTCGCCGGACTCGTCGAACGGCGCCGCACCGAACCCGGCGACGACACAGTTTCGCTATTGGTGCAAGCGGGCATGGCCGCCGACGCCGAGGATATGCGTGGCCTCATTCAGATCCTCGCCTACACCTGGACGATGGTCGCGGGCGGCAACGATACGACCACCGGATTACTCGGTGGCGCAGTGCAATTGCTGCAACAGCACCCGGAGCAGCGGTCCGCGCTCGTGGCCGACAAAGACCGCATCGAACTCGCGATCGAAGAACTCGCCCGGCTCACCTCGCCCGTGCAGGGGTTGGCTCGGACAACCACGCGCGATGTGGAATTGCACGGAAAGACGTTGCCGGTTGGACGAAAGGTGTTCCTGCTCTACGGTGCGGCCAACCGCGACGACCGGGCATACGGTGCCGACGCGGAGGAACTGAACATCGACCGAAACCCGCAGCGAATCCTGACCTTCGGCCACGGCCCGCACCACTGCCTCGGCGCCGCGGCCGCGCGGATGCAGGCGAGAGTTGCCTTGGAGGAGCTGCTCGATCGGTTCCCGGACTATCAGGTCGACATCGACGCGGTCGAGTACGCACCCGGCCCTTATGTGCGCAGGCCGACGACCGTCCCGTTCCGGTGCGCGGCATGAACGGGGACTGGCTGGCCGACGGCCGGACGGAACTGGCAACAGCACGCATCCTCGACGCGGTGCGCATGCTGTTCTCGGAGAAGGGCGTCAGCGGCGTCGGAATGGCCGAAGTGGCCGACGCCGCAGGGTGTTCCAGGGCGACGCTCTATCGCTACTTCGACAATCGCCAGACGTTGTATGTGGCCTTCGCGGGCCGGGAGGCGCGGCAATTGGTCGAGCGGGTCTGGCGCGATCGTCCCGACGATGCGGGTACCGACCGTGCCGAGCAACTGCTCGACGGTGTGGCCGCGGTGCTTGCGGAGGTGCGCAAGACACCGCACCTGGCGGTGTGGTTCGAGCCGGCGAACTCCGGAATCGTTGCCCAGCTGTCGAATTCGTCGCACGTGATCGATGCGATCGGTACCGGATTCGTAGCGGGCTACCGGCCGGGTCTGCCCGCGGACGCGGCGCGGATGCTCGGGCAGTGGATGGTACGGGTGATCGTTTCCCTGTTGACCCTGCCCGGCGCGGGGGAGGACGAGGAGCGGGCTATGCTGCGAAACTTCTTGTTGCCGTTCCTGCTCGACGAGCGAACCACGATCGAATGACGATGACCGGCGCCGTGGTGGACGGCGTCGGTCATCGTGTGTCCGGCGATCAGCCGATGGTCTGCACGGCGTAATCGGGCAGGTCGTAGGCGTCGGTCCCGCTGAGCATCTTCATCATCAGCGGCTTCATGATCTTGGCGGTCATCAGCCTGCTGACCAGGTGGCCCGCGCGAATCCCGAAGCGGGACTTCGGCGTCATCGCCTTCAGGCCGCCCGGCGGCAGCTCCTGTGCCGTGGCGACGAACGGGCGGAGCACCTCTTCGTAGCGGCCGAGCGCCCGCGCCGGATCACCTGCGTTCGAGACGATTTCGCCCGCGAGCACGTAGGCGCCGACCAAAGCCATCGCGGTGCCCTGACCGGTGAGCGGCGATCCGCAGTAACCCGCGTCGCCGAGCAGGACGACCCTGCCCTTCGAGTAGGTCGGCATGTCGATCCGCGCCAGCTCGTCGAAGTAGAAGTCACCGGCCGCGGCCATGGCGTCGCTGACCGTGGTCGCGATGCGGCCGCCGCCGGTGAGCCGCTCACGGATCATTTGCTGCTGCGCGGGGATATCGCGGCGCAGCGTCGAATCGGCGTCGGTGCGCATCGTGATGATCGCTTTACAAGTGGACGGGTCATAGTCGGGACGAAGGCCGACACTTGTCGCGCCGACCAGTGAGTTCATCGTGAACCAATTGTCTTCGGTGCCCGCGGGGGTCGGCAGCGTGAAGAACGACATGTAGCCGCCGAGATAGGTCGAGAACTCCTCTTCCGGTCCGAATGCCAGGCGCCTGGTGGCGGAGTGCAACCCGTCCGCGCCGATCAGGATGTCGAAGCGCTCGGTGCCGCCGGATGCGAAGGTGACCTCGACGCCGGTGTCGTCCTGGCTGATCTCGGTAATCCATTCGCCGTACCGGTAGTCCACGCCGCCCGCTTCGGCGAGCGCGTCGAGCAGTACCTGATTGAGGTCTCCGCGAGTGAGCTCGATTTCGGCTACCGCGCCCTTGCCGTCGAACATTTCGGCGGGCATGCGCAGCAGCTCCTTGCCGTCGCTGTCCACCATCACAATGCCGCGCTCGTCGAGCTGGTGCTTGCGGATGCCTGGCATCAGGCCCATCCGCTGCGCCACCTCGCTGCTCGGTCCGCGCAGGTCGACAGCCTGACCGCCAGGGCGTGGCGCGTCGGCACGCTCGACGACGGTGGCCCGGATGCCTGCCCGAAGCAACTGCAGCGCCACGGCATTGCCGCCGATTCCACCGCCGGAAACGAGGACGCGAGGCTGGTCGGTGGGGGTGGCGGAGTTGGCGTTCATGTTCTGGTCCCTTGCTCTGACTCGAATGTCTTAGACATATGTTTAACAGAGCGTTGCACGCTTGTCTAGTACAAATGTTTAAGACAAACGTTCGGGAGTGAATTCAGCCCTAGTTCTGGCGTTGGAGGTAGGCCTTCCAGCTGCCGAACGAGGTGATATCCGTTGCCGCCTCGGCGGCGTCATAGGTGCAGGCGAAGCCGATAACCGAACGCTCATCGGACAATTCGATGCTGGTCAACGCCATCGGTGTGGGCAACGCGGCGAGGAATCGGCCGAGGCCCGCATCCGATACCATGAAGAGCTCGCCGAGGATCGGTGCGCCGAGACCGTCGCCGCGACGGACCAGCCCGGGCTTCGGCGGAACGGTGTCCAGCGCGGTCAGTCGGTAGGCGTCGGTGGTGCGGATCTCCCCGGCGAACCGAGCCCCGATCTCCGTGAGCTGCCAGTGCAGTGGCTGGCCACGCAAATGCGCACCGAACACCGCCAGTTCGGTGCCGCGATCGACCAGAGTCGCAGCGGTGTCCGCGCCGACGATCCGTGCGGCGATATCGACGGCGACCTGATCGGCGAAGGCCGGGACGACGACCATCACCCCGAACGGGAGGCCGTCCACAGTTGGCAGACCGGGCACCGACACTGCCGCCATATCCAGCAGGTTGCAGAAGTTGGTGTAGGTGCCCAGCCGCCGATTGATCGTCAACGGATCCGCCTGCACGGCAGCGATACTCGGGTGCTCGGTGGTCGTCGGCAGCAGCAGCCCGTGGAAATCGGCCAGCAGCGCGGCGGCCGACGCGCGTGTCCTTGCCAACGTCTCGAGATCCTCCGCGAATCCGGGACCGGTTGTCGACCGCGCGGCATCGATGATCGCCGACACCGTTGGATCCGCGCCCGCGGGCGCGGTAGCGAGGAACTTGCCGACCGCCGCATAGCGTTCGGCGACGATCGCGCCGTCGTACAGCAGACGGGCGGCGTCGAGCAACGCGGAAATATCGACTTCTTCCGTGGCGGCACCGGAACCCGTTACGGCGGTGACGGTTCGGTTGAAGGCTTCGCGGTAGGGGGCGCTGAGCGCCGCCAGATCCTCGGCGCGTGGGATGGCGAGGCGCAACGCCTCGGGTGCGGCGAGGTGGACGTCCGAGGGCCAGTTCCTGCTGCGCGGGTCGCGCGGCTCCGGCCCCGCCATCGCGGCCGCGGCAGCGACCGCGCGGTCGAGGTCGGTGGCGAAGACGGTGACGGCGTCGTAGTCGGCGCAAGCCGGGATGACACCGTGTGCCGGGATGACGCCGAGCGTCGCCTTGATACCGACGATTCCGTGCAGCGCAGCGGGTACCCGGCCGGATCCGGCTGTGTCGGTGCCGATTCCGATGTCCACGATGCCCAACGCGACCGCCACCGCCGACCCCGAGCTGGAGCCGCCGGAGATCAACTCCGGGTAGTGCGCATTACGAACGGCGCCGTACGGGCTGCGGGTGCCGACAAGGCCGGTGGCGAACTGGTCCAGGTTGGTCTTGCCGAGCACGATCGCGCCCGCCGCGATCAGCCGCTCTATCGAAGACGCGGTAACTGTTGCGGTGTAGGCGAATTCAGGGCAGGCCGCGGTGGTCGGCAGCCCGGCCACATCGATGTTGTCCTTGACCGCCACCAATATTCCGGCCAGCGGCAGTGACTCACCCTCGGCAAGCCGCTGTTCGACGGCGGCCGCCTCGGCCGCGACGTCGTCTTCCGCGCGCAGCGTGATCCACACCTCTTGCCGATCCACCTCCGCGATCCGCCGAAAGGCGGCGGCAACACGTTCGGTGGGCGATGCCTGCGGTTGTACTCGTATCGAATGCACCATTACCTCCTATTCAGTTGCCAGAGACATCGCGGTGATAGCCCGCGTGACCCGATCGAGCACCACATCGAGGGACCCGCCGACGTGGGTGTGCAGCAAGTGGTATGCGAGCGAAAGATCCTCGGCCAGAACGGCATCCAGGATGCTGAGGTGCTCGGATATGGTGGTTTCGATCCGGTTGTTGACCATGAAGTCGTACATCCGGACGTGTCGGATCCGTGAGTTCACCGCCTTCAACGACCGGACGAGCTCGGCGTTGCCCGCCGCCGTCAGCAAGGTGACATGGAATTCCTCGTCGCGAACCACGAACCCCGGCTCCTGTACCGGTGGATCCGCCCGCAACGCCAGCCAACCGGCGCGTTCCTTCTCGAGCAGCGCGTGGTCGTGGCGCACCACGGAATTATCGATCGCTCGCTGAATTCCCCCCAGCTCCAACGTGAGTCGCAACTCGTACAGGTCGCGAATCAGTGGAATGCTCGGCCGTACCGGTGTAAAGCCGTACTCCTCCCGCTGCAACAACCCATCCGAGCACAGCACTGTCAGCGCTTCCCGAATCGGCGTCCGCGAAATCCCGAACCGCGCCGCCAATTTCGGCTCCGTCAGCCGCTCCCCGAACCTGATGTCCCCATTCATCAACTCGCCACGCAGCGTCGTATAGACCACCTCCCGCAGCGGCCGTCCCGCCGCATCAGCCAGTGTGGCCACCCTTGTCGACATGCGTGTGTACGCTATTGACCTCGCGTTTCAGTGAGATGTCCGCAAGTTAGCAGGGGGTAAGAGTCTCCTCACCGACGTCTCCCGCAACACCCCCGCCGTACACGCGGCGATCACACAGAACGTCACCGGCAGTAGGAACGTGGTGTTCAACGGCATGAAGCGCGTCATCGGCCCAATGACGGCTGGACCGGCCAGTACCCCGAGATAGCCGATCCCGGCGACCCGGGCGACGTTCGCCCCGGCGGCGGCCCGGTCGGTATGCCCTGCCGCGCTGAACAACTGGGGCACGCAACCGGACAGGCCGATCCCCGCAATCGTCCAGCCGACCAGCGCCAGCGGAATCCACGGCGACATCGCCGCCGTCGCAAGCCCGATCCCGGCCACCGCTGCGCCGTAGCGCAGGATCGCCATCGCCCCGAACCGAGCGGACGTCCTGTCCGCGAGGAATCGCCCGACGGTCATCGCGGTGGCGAACGCGCCGTAGGCGAAGGCGGCGGTGGCCGGGGAGGCATCGAGAACGTCCCGCAGGTGCAACGCGCTCCAGTCGTTCGCCACGCCCTCGCAGAGCATGAGCATCAGCGCGAGCGACGCCAGGATCCAAATGCGGCGAGGAGTGCGCACGGGCTCGGTTTCTGTCCCTGCGCCGGGTGCCTGCTCCCGCTCCAGCCGGAGCAGCGGGGGAGCGGCCGCCACCGACACCGCCGACCCGAACGTCGCCGCCAGGCCCAGGGTGAGCGCGGGGCTCCAGCCCAGGCTGAGCGTCAGCGCGCCGATCAGTGTGGCCAGGACACCGCCGATGGAATAGGTCGCATGGAACGCGGACATAACCGGCCGCCCGTATGCCCGTTCCACCTGCACGGCATGCACGTTCATGCTGACGTCCATGGAGCCGTTGCCGCAGCCGACCAGTAGCAGCGCCGCACCCAGCGTCCAGGCGTTCGTGGCCGACCCGGGCAGGATCAGGGACGCGCTGAACAGAGCCGCACTGACCGGGACGACCGTGCGTGCGCCGAACCGGTCGGTCAGCGGGCCGACCACCTGCATTCCCGCGAAGGCCCCTGCTCCGAGCATCAGCAGCAGCCACCCGAGTACGGCGTGGCTGACTCCGGCCCGGTGTTCGATGGCTGGAATGTGCACGATCCACATCCCCATGAGGAAGCCGTTGAGCGCGAAGTAGGCGAAGGTGGCCAGCCGACCGGCCCGGAGGCCCCTGCCCGAGCTTTGGTCCGTGCTTTGATCCATGCGTACGAACATAAACAACAGATTCGATGTTCGAAAGGCCCAAATTCGAACATGGCTGATGTTAGATTGTGGCATGGCGAGTATGTCGAGCGCAGCCCGACTGAGGCAGATCACCGAAGCCGTACGCGAGGCAGGCCAGCTGGGCGTCGCAGACCTCGCGGAGATCACCGGCGCTTCTGAGATGACGGTCCGCCGCGATCTGGAGGTCCTGGCCGACCAAGGCGTCGTGGAACGCTTTCGCGGCGGTGCACGCAATCTATTGCTGCGCGGCGAGGAGCCGCCCTTCGGTCTCCGCGCGACGGAGGGCCTGGAGGCCAAGCGGCGAATCGCAACCGAAGTCGCCGCGCTGATCTCCGACGGTGAGTCCGTCGTCCTGGACAGCGGCACCACATGTCTGGAGGTGGCTCGCGCGCTTACCCACCGGCGGCTTACTGTCATGCCGCTGTCTCTCCACGCGGTGAACGCACTGATCGGGGCTTCGCAGGTGACGCTGCTGGTGCCCGGAGGGCAACCGCGGCCCGCCGAACTCGCCCTGACAGGCCCGCTGACCGAGGCTTCGCTGGCCGCTCTGCGCTTCGACACCGCTGTGCTCGGGTGCTGCGGACTCTCCGCTGGCGAGGGGCTGACGGCCTACGACCTCGGCGACGCCGCGGTGAAGCGGGCGGCCATCGCTTCGGCACGCCGCGTCATCGCTGTCGCCGAAGGCGCGAAGTTCTCGCACACCGCCTTGGCTTTCGCGGCCCCCGCTGCGGCGCTGCACGCCGTCGTCACCGATCGGACCGCTCCGGAGGAAGCGACGGAAGCGCTGGCCGCAGCGGGTGTGACCGTGCGAAAGGTGTGACCTTGTTAGTCGGGCGGAAACGACCCCGCTCGCAACTGTTCAGGCACGCTTCGGCTCGAAGTGCAATGCGATGATCCCGCAGTCGAATGGTGTGGCGGCGACCAGGCTGAGCTGCTGGTTCCTGCCGGGGTTCGCGAAAACGGGCAGTCCAGCGCCGATCGCGGTGGGGTTGACGAACAGGTGCAGTTCATCGATCAGGCCCGCGGCGATCAGGTTCGAGACGAGGGTGCCACCGCCGTAGACGATGATGTCGCCACCCGGTTGGGCCTTGAGCTTGTTGATGATCTCGGCGAGATCGCCGCCCGCGACGACGGTGTTGTCCCACGGTGACTCGGCGAGGCTGTTGGAGATCACGACCTTGGGCGTGTTGTTCATCAGGTCGATGGCCTCCTTGGGCTCGCCGTCCGGCCCGGCCGCCCAATGCGGGATAAAGCCCTCGGCGAGCTTGCGCCCGAGCACGATGGTGTCGATCTGAGCGGTGAGCGCGCCGATGTAGGCGCCGATGTCGTCGGTCCACGGGAACGTCATCCAGTCCATCTCGCCGTTCGGGCCGGACATGTAGCCGTCGACGGTCATCTGGACCTGGAGCTTCAGCTTGCGCATGAGGTTGCTTCCCTTCGATCGAGCGGATCCGTCCGACCCGCTGCCTTCTGTGCCATCAGCTTGGACCAACCGGTTTACGGATTGTTTACGGTTTTCCCGCTCGTCGGGTGCTGCTCGCGGCATTTGGCCGAAGAAACGAGCGAAGTCGATGGTCGGCAGGTGTCCGCACGTGACGGTGATGAAGGTCAGGTGGCGACGATGATGGTCGAGGCGGCGCGAAGATGCTGCCTTCCGCTGCTCGGTCCTCGGTGTTCACTTCGCTGCCCGGCGAACGAGTAGGGCCCCCGATCAGTGATGCTGATCAGGGGCCCCGCTGTCGTCTCAACCAACGAGTCGGGGTGACAGGATTTGAACCTGCGACCTCTTCGTCCCGAACGAAGCGCGCTACCAAGCTGCGCCACACCCCGTTGTTGAACCTGAGGTAGCTTACAACAGCGAAGGACTAGACGTTAAACCAGCAGGTCAATCAGCCCTCGTGTGCGCGGACGCTGGCGAAGATCTGCATGGCGGTCGGGGCGTCGACGGCCTTCGGGATGCCGGTGTCGGCGGCGATCACCATAACGAAGCTGCCGCTCTCGGTGGGCGCAGCGAAAGTGTAGACCGAGTACTCGGTGGCGCAGCCCGGTTTGGCTTGGGGGATGCTGCCTTTTGTCTCGACGAACATGCCCTGCTGGCCGCCGTCGAGTGAGCTCAGCGGCTGACCGCCGCCCGGTGCCCCAGGGGCGCCGTGATACGCGACCTGCGCCGTTTTGGTGCCGACTTCCGTTGCGGCACTTGCCAAATCGGATTCCTTGGAGCCGGTCAGGAACGAGACGGTGCGGGTGGATCCCGGGCAGTAGCTCTTGCCTTCGCTCGCGTACCCCTTGCCGACGACGGCGTTCGGCGGCTCACCGAAACCACCGATGGTGCCCTCGGAGGCGACCGTCCAGTCGGCGGGTACGTCATAGGCCGCGCCGCGATCCGGCGCGACGACCACCTGATAGCCGGGAACGACCGGAGGTTCGTTGCGGGTCCCGGTCCCGCCGGGCGCGGGCTCGGCAGCACTCGGCTTCGGCGACGATGGATGCGCCCCCGCCGTGGTCGTCAACGCGCTCACCATCGAAGGCGACGTGTCCTGCGCGCGGGTGTCGTCCGATCCACGATCGGCGACAACCACCGCGGCCGTCGCACCACCGGCGACCACGATCGCCGCCACCGCCGCGGCGAGCCACGCTTTGCCGTGACCTCCGCCCGCCCGGCCGTTCGGACCGCGACCATGCGGAAACTGCTGACCAGGCTGTCCGCCGAATCCAGGCGGCCGACCATAGCCGCCGTAGGCGGGCTGCGATACGCCGTACTGATTCGCGGAGAACTGCCCGACCGGCGATACCTCGCCGTACTGGACAGGCTGCGCCGGTGCAGGTTGCCATTGGAGTGTGGGCTCGGACTGCGCTGGCCCGCTGGGGTTTGGCTGTTGCTGGAGTGTGGGCTCAGGCTGCCCGGTAGGGCTCGGCTGCCACTGGAGTGTGGGATCTTGTTGCTGCGATCCAGCGGACCACTGTTGGTTCGGTGGTGTCTGTCCGCTCGCACTGGAGTCCCATTGTTGGTTTTGCGGTGCGTGTCCGCTGGGCGCGGGCTGCCACGGAAAAGAGGGCTCGGGTTGTGGTGCGCCCGTGGCCTGCCATGGCTGGTTCGGTGGCGTCTGCTCGCTCGGCTCGGAGCCCCACCGTTGAGTTTCCGGGATCTGTCCGCTGGGCGCGGGGTGCCCCTGGGGAATGGGCTCGAATTGTGCGGACCCGAATGGGCTGGGAGCCGAGTGCTGGTTCGGCGATAGCTCCTCGGCCGAGCTGGAATCCCACTGTTGGTTCTGTGCCGCCCGCGCGTCGGGCGCAGGCTGACGTAGGAGAGTGGGTTCGAACTGCGCCGCCCCGCCAGGAGTCCATTGGTTCGGCGATGACTGCCCGCTAGAGCTGGGCTGCCATTGGGGCGTGGGTCCCGGCGCTTGCCCGATGGGACTCGGCTGCCACTGCAGTGTGGGCTCTGGTTGTGCTTGCCCGCCGGGGCTGGGCTGCCATTGCACTGTGGGCTCCGGCTGTGGCGGCCCAGCGGGCTGCCACTGGTGGTTCGCGGGTGGCTGTTGGCTTGCGCCGGCGTCCCACTGCGGATTCAGCGGCTGCTGCGCGCCAGGCACAGGCTGCCACTGGAAGTTCGGTGCGGGCGTCTGCCCGCCGTTATCGCCCTCGGGTCCGGATTGCTCTGTCCCGTACGGCTGTTGCCGATGCGCCGCACCGGGCTGTCCCATAACCGTCGGGTCGTTGCGCCGGTCGTCGAATCCACTCACAGTCGTCCCCTGCCTGACATGATGTCTCGGCAAGCGACCCTAGCGGGCGATGGCCTCCGAAGCCGAAACACCCTGCCCGCTGTCGGCAAGAGGCCGCCTCGGCGGTGCGGCGACCAGCGTCACGAGTGTCGCCTCCGGTCGGCAGCAGAAGCGGTACGGTGCCCACGGCGAGGTGCCAAGGCCTGCGGAAACGTACAGCTGGGTGTGCTCGCCCCACTTCGAGGCGCCCTTCACCCGGGAGCGATCGATACCGCAGTTGGTCACCAGCGCACCGTATCCGGGCAGACATAGCTGTCCGCCGTGCGTGTGCCCAGCCATCACCAGGTCGTAGCCGTCCTCGGCGAACCGATCGAGTACCCGTGGCTCGGGTGAGTGGGTCAGGCCGATGCTCAGGTCGGCCAATGGATTCGGGGCGCCGGCGACGGTGTCGTACCGGTCGCGCTGCAGGTGCGGATCGTCGACACCCGCGGTAGCGATCCGGATGCCCGCGACCTCGACATCGCGGCGCACATGGGTCAGATCCAGCCAACCGCGCTCGGTGAACGCCGCGCGCAGGTCCTTCCACGGCAGCGGCGCGCCGTACACGCGGCGGTGGTCCTTCTTGAAGTACTTCGCCGGGTTCTTCGGCACCGGCGCGAAGTAGTCGTTGCTGCCGAAAATGAAAAGACCAGGGCGGGAAAGCAATCCGCCGAGGGCCTGAACAACCGCAGGCACCGACTTCTGGTGCGACAGGTTGTCACCGGTGTTGACAACCAGGTCCGGCTCCAGCCGATCGAGCTCACGCAGCCACTGCTGCTTGAGCTTCTGCCCCGGCATCATGTGCAGATCGCTGATGTGCAGCACCCGTAGGGATGCCGAACCCGGCTGCAGCACCGGCATGGTCGCCTCACGCAACGCGAAGGCGTTTCGTTCGATCAACGAGGCGTAGCCGACACCGGCCACCGCGGCCCCGGCGGCTCCCAACGCAGTTCGTCGGATGGCGGAGGTCGAGATTACGGGCATTTGCCCAGCATAGGTGACCCCGGTGAGGATCGCCGAGTGTGTTTACGCACAAGCGTCCGGATGTCCGGTCCGAAACCGGACCCCACGGCAAATGTAGTGGGCCAGACCCGTACGAACGGCTACCGTGTTGCGCATGTCGGAACTCAAATCGCAGCTGCGTGCGGACATGACCGCCGCGATGAAAGCAAAGGACAAGCTGCGCCTCGCCACCCTGCGAATGCTGCTGGCTGCCGTCCAGAACGCCGAGGTCGCGGGCTCGCAGGCGCGCGAGCTGTCCGACGCCGACGTCATTGCCGTGTTGCAGAAAGAGGCGAAGAAGCGCAGCGAGTCGGCCGAGATCTTTGCCCAGGCAGGCCGCGGTGAGCTGGCCGCCAACGAACACGCCGAGGCGCGGATCATCGCCGAGTACCTGCCGACCCAACTGTCGGACGCGGAGGTAGCCCATGTCGCCGACACCGCGATCGCCCAGGTCGCCGAGGAGTTGGGGGAGCGGCCGGGTATGCGTCAGATGGGCCAGGTGATGAAGGCCGCCACCGCGATCGCGAAGGGTAAGGCCGACGGCTCGCGCATCTCGGCCGCCGTCAAAGCCCGCCTCTAGTCCTCGTCCTGCGAAAGCGTCCTGTGAAAACACCGCCGACCCGGCGCATTGCGTCCGGGTCGGCGGTGTTTTCTATCGTGGGAAGCCGGGGATGGGGATCGGAATCGGGATGGGTGGCAACCGCGGTGGTGGCGGCAAGCCCGGCACGCCCGGCGGCGGACCTGGTGGCGGTGCGGCCCGTTCGGTGCCGTCACTGACGTAGATCGTGATGACCGAGCCGGGGATCGCCGAGCCATTCGGCGCGGTTCCCATCACAGTGCCCTTCGGTTGTGCTCCGACTCCGTTCACCGGCGAAACCTGGAAGCCCGCGGCGACCAGTGCTGCGGTCGCCTCGCCCTGTGACATGTTCGCGACGTCGGGCACCTGCGCGCCATTGGACCCACGAACGTACTTGTCGTCCAGCGGTGGCAGGCCGGGCGGCGGGAAGTTCGGTACCACCGGCTTGATCGCGTTGAACCAGGTGCGGGCCGGTTCGTTACCGCCGAAGAGGTTTCCGTCGCCGCAGCTGCGCAGCGGGAACGAGCAGATCTCACCCGGCGTCGGGCTGTCACCGTAGACGTAGGCCGCGGCGGCGAGTGCGTTGGTGAAGCCGACGAAGGCGGAGGAGCGGTGGCTTTCGGTGGTTCCCGTCTTTGCCGACAGCGGCAAGTTCCAGCCTGTCGACTGGGCCGCGCCCGCCGCGGTGCCGCTGATGTCGTCCTTACTCATGGCATTGGCGAGGGTGTTGGCCAGGCCGGGCTCGACGACCTGCTCGCAGGCCTGCTGAGTCAGCGGCACCGTCTTACCGGAGCGGTCGATCACTTCTCTGATCGGTGACGGCGGGCACCACCGGCCACCGGAACCGATCGTCGCGGCGACGTTCGAGAGCTCCAGCGGGTTGATCGCGACAGGACCGAGGGTGAACGAGCCGAGGTTCTGTTCCTTCATCATGTCCGCGAGGCTCTGGTTGCCGTGCCCTGAGCTGCCAGGTTCGGTGTAGGAGCGCATGCCGAGCCGGACCGCCATATCGACGGTCGGGGTGACACCAACGGCCTGGATCAGCTTGACGAACGCGGTGTTCGGCGAGGTGGCCAACGCCTCGGTCACCGACATCGGCGACTTGTACTTGCCCGCGTTCTCGACGCAGTAGGTCGCGGGCGGGCAGCCGCGGGCGCCACCGTTGCCCATGCCTCTTGCCTCGAATCGGCCGGGCACATCGAGTTGGGAGTTGATACCGAGGCCCTTCTCCATGGCCGCGGCGGTGGTGAAGATCTTGAAAATAGATCCCGCGCCGTCACCGACCATCGAATAAGGCTGCGGTTGCACGGTTTCGTTCGCGTCCCGGTTGAGGCCGTAGGTGCGACTGCTCGCCATCGCGATCAGTGGATGTGAGTCCTGCCCTGGCCCGACCACCGACATGACCTGTGCGATGTCCTCGAGGTTCGGGTTGGCCGCCTCGGACACCGACCGCTTCACCGAATCCTGCACCGCGGGATCGAGGGTGGTCTTGATCAGGTAGCCGCCCTTGTCGATCTGCTCGCGGCTGATGCCCGCGTTGGCCAGATATTGCAGCGCGTAGTCGCAGAAGAACCCGCGATCGTGGGCGGCGATGCAGCCGCGCGGCAGGCCCTTCGGCTCCGGCAGCACGCCGAGAGCTTCGTCCTTGGCCTTGCGGAATTCTTCGGCGCGGCTCGGGATGTTCTGGATCATCGTGTCCAGCACGGTGTTACGCCGAACCGTCACGCCGCCGGGATTGGTGTAGGGGTTCAGCTTCGAGCTGCTTTGCACCATGCCTGCCAGCATCGCCGCCTGCGGCACATTCAGCTCGGCGGCGTCGATACCGAAGTAGGTCTGCGCCGCGTCCTGAATGCCGTAGGAGGCGTTGCCGAACGGGACAAGGTTCAGATACCTGGTGAGGATCTCGTCCTTGGTCAGCTCCGAGTCCAGCGTGAGCGCCATCCGGATCTCACGGATTTTGCGCGCGGGAGTGGTCTCGATGGCCGCGCGGCGCTCGGCGTCGGTCTTGGCGACGACGAGCAGTTGGAAGTTCTTCACGTACTGCTGGTCGAGCGTGGAGGCGCCCTGCTGGACGTCGCCACTTGTCGTATTGGTGAGGAACGCGCGCATCGTGCCCTGCCAGTCCACACCGGCGTGCTCCGCGAAGCGCTTGTCCTCGATGGAGACGATCGCCAATTTCATGTTGTTGGAGATCTTGTCGCTTGGAACCTCGAATCTGCGCTGCTCATAGAGCCAGGCGATCGGTGCTCCAGTCGCGTCGACCATGGTCGAGACGGCGGGGGCGGTGCCCTCCACCAGCTCTGCGGACACGTTGTCTACGGCATCGGCGGCACGGTTGGAAACGAATCCGAAGCCGCCTGCGAGGGGGAACAGCATTCCTGCGATAAGCACCGCGGCCAGCGCGCAGCTGCCGGCCAGCCTCGCGAGCGTTTGTGTGATCGGCACGATCCCCAGCCTACGGGGTGGTGTTCTGACCGGAACTCGCGGTTCGCGGGGCCCGCTTGGCGTGTCGCTGAGCGGCTTCCGGCGTGTCGCAAGAGGGCCAAAGTGCGTGTCGAGTCGACCGCCCGGTTCTCTATCACGTTTGGAGGGACGGACGTACCAAAAAGTCTCGGATCGGTCTTGCGCTCGAGGCCAACCTTTACCTAGATTGAGAACCCAGTGTGATAGAGCTAACACTCAAAGTGGAATGTGGTGCGGTTCGCAGCGGGGTTTGGGTTGCTGCGACGCTGACACGCGATTCTGGAGCGCCGTTGACCCGGTGTTCGGACTGCAAAGGGGCACACCAAATGCACATGACAACCCCCATCGCTCGATTGGACGTAGAGCAGGCCGAAGCAAGGATCGCCTGGGTAGCCCAGGCCCGATGCAAGGAAGTAGATCCCGATCAACTGTTCGTCCGTGGCGCTGCCCAGCGCAAAGCCGCGACAATCTGCAGGCACTGCCCGGTGCTGATGCAGTGTGGGGCGGACGCCCTCGATAATCGTGTCGAATTCGGTGTGTGGGGTGGCATGACCGAGCGGCAGCGGCGTGCGCTGTTGAAGCAGCACCCCGAGGTGACTTCCTGGTCGGACTTCTTCCAGGCCCAGCGTCAGCACCAGGTGGCGATCTAACCCCTAGCCGAATGCGACCGAGCCCGCGGAAGCGGGCTCGGTCGGCGTTGCGGGGCATATCAATCGGATATTACGAGCGGCTCGGGAGCAGGGGTGCCCGTGAGCTGATTACCGACCACCCGCAGCGCCTCCAGATCGGAAACTTCGAAGGGCAAAGCGGTCACCGAGACGATCGGAACCCGCGGATGCGCGCCCGTAAAACGATGCAACAGATTCCTCTCGCGCTTCGCGGTGGCGACCCGCTGTGCATGGATCCGCAACACCGATGAAGTGATCGGATCGGTCTCGGCCAGTTGGTCGGCAGCGGTCCGCGCGTGGTCGGCGGACAGGGTGCTCAGCACTGGATGCGTCCGGTTCAGTACCAGCCCGGCCAGCGGCATCCGTTCGGTCGAGAGCCGGTCGACGAAGAACGAAGCCTCGCGCAGCGCGTCGGGCTCGGCGGCCGCGACCACCAGGAAATGGGTGCCGGGCTTGGACAGCATCGCGTAGGTTCGGTCGGCGCGGTCCTGAAATCCGCCGAACAGCGATTCCAGCGATTGCAAGAAATTCGACGCGTCCTTGAGCATCTGGCCGCCGACGATGGTGGACACGCCACGCACCGCCAGGCTCATCGCACCGGTCACCAATCGGGTGACGCCGCGGCCCGGCGCCATGATGACCCGAATCATTCTGCCGTTGAGAAAATTGCCGAGCCGCTTGGGCGCGTCGAGGAAGTCGAGCGCGTTGCGTGAGGGGGGAGTGTCGACCACGATCAGGTCCCACTCCTTGCGGCCCGCCAGCTGCCCCAGTTTCTCCATGGCCATGTACTCCTGCGTTCCGCCGAAGGAGGAGGCGACCGTTTGATAGAAGGGGTTGGCGAAAATCTGCTCGGCCTTGTCCGGGCTGGTGTGTTCGAGCACCATGTCGTCGAAGGTGCGGCGCATATTGAGCATCATCGCGTGCAGTTCGCCCTTGGCCTCCGGGCCGAGCGGCACCCGCTGCGGAGCGTTGTCCAGATCGGCGACGCCGAGTGACTGGGCCAGTCGGCGGGCCGGGTCGATGGTCAGCACCACAACCTTGCGGCCGAGTTCGGCCGCGCGCAGCGCGATCGCCGCCGCTGTGGTCGTTTTGCCGACGCCGCCGGAGCCGCAGCAGACGACAACCCGGGCGGTGCGGTCCGCGATTATCTCCGAAATATCTAGTGGTACGGCCACATTCGAGCTCGGCGTGCTCATCGGACTCCCTGCGCGCTCAGATGTTCGGCCAGTTCGTACAGGCCACCAAGGTCGATCCCGTCCGCGAGGGCAGGCAGGTAGAGCCGCGACACGTCGATCTTGGCGAGTTCGGCCGCGCTGTCGTCCTGCGCTTGCAGAGTGGCGGCGTGCTCGACCGTTTCGGTGATCAGGCCTTCGAAATCCTCGTCCGACAAGGAGATTCCCGCCGTGGTCAGCCCGGCCCGGATGGCGTCGCCGTCCAGCGCTCCTTCGGCGGCCGCCCCGCGCGCCTCGGCGGGCAGCAGACCTTCGCTCGCCCGGTTCACGATCACCGCGCCGATGCGCAGGTCGGCGGCGGTGAGCTCGGCGAGCGCGTCGGCGGTCTCCTGTACCGGGAGGGCTTCGAGAAGGGTGACCAGGTGAATCATCGTCTGATCGGAGTGCAGCAGCTTCGAGACGCCCTCGGATTGCGACGCGATCGGCCCGCCCTTGGCCACCTCGGCCATGGCCTGGGTGACGTCGAGGAAGCTGGCGATCCGGCCGGTCGGCGGCGCGTCGACCACGATTTCGTCGTAAGCGGGCTTGCCCGCCTTGTCCTTGCGGACGGCGCACTCCTTGATCTTGCCGGTCAGGATGACGTCGCGGAGGCCAGGTGCGATCGTGGTGACGAACTCGATGGCGCCCATGCGGCGCATCGCGCGTCCCGCGAAGCCGAGGTTGTAGAACATATCGAGGTATTCGAGGAAGGCATGCTCGATATCGAGCGCGAGCGCGACCACCTCGCCGCCGCCGTCGGCGGTGGCGATCCTGGTTTCGGTCGGCGGCAGTGGCGGCAGATCGAACAGCTGGGCAATGGACTGCCTGCTCTCTACCTCGACAAGCAGTACCCGCCGCCCACCCGCGGCAAGTGCGAGCGCGAGTGCTGCGGCCACCGTGGACTTTCCGGTTCCCCCTTTTCCGGACACGTAATGCAAGCGGGCCTTTTCCGCCCGTTTCGGCCAACCCGTTTCAAGCCCCGGCTCCGCCGAAATGGGCACTGCTGTTGGTACTCCCACGAGCGCGAGCCTATAACCCGTTCTGAGATCGCGCCCGAGGGATAGGGTTACCGGTCGATTCGCAGCCCGTTCTGTACCAGACAGTGAGACGTCGGGTGGCGTGCGGTCGGTGAACCTACCGTGCCGCGGGCGCGGCGAATTCCACACATCTATACGCTCACCGCTATGAGTGAAGTGACCCTGTGGGAGTACGCGACCGTTCCACTTCTGACGCACGCGACCAAGCAGATTCTCGACCAGTGGGGTTCGGATGGCTGGGAGCTGGTGGCGGTGCTGCCTGGCCCGACCGGCGAGCAGCACGTCGCGTACCTCAAGCGGCCCAAGTAGAGAAGGAACGACACCAATGACCCAGTGGGAGAAGAACCTCACCAGGCTCGGATTGACCCTGCCTCCGGTGGCGGCGCCTGTCGCGGCCTATATCCCGGCGATCCGCACCGGCTCGCTCGTGTATACCTCCGGTCAGCTGCCGTTCGTCGACGGAAAACTGTCGGTGGTCGGCAAGGTCGGCGCCGAGGTGTCGATCGAGGAGGCCAAGGAAGCCGCGAAGCTGTGTGCGCTGAACGCGCTCGCCGCCGTGCACGACCTGGTCGGTCTGGACGCGGTCGTCCGGATCGTGAAGGTGCTCGGATTCGTGGCCTCCGCGCCGGGCTTCGGCGAACAGCCGGTGGTGATCAACGGTGCGTCGGAGCTTTTCGGCGAGGTGTTCGGCGACGCGGGTAAGCACGCGCGCTCCGCGGTAGGCGTGTCCGAGTTGCCGAGGAACACTCCCGTCGAGGTCGAAATCATCGCCGAGGTGCGTTAGACAGGTTGTCGGACACTAATTTTCGATCGACTGGGGTAATCCGATGACGCTGACTCATCCCGCCTACGGGCAGCTGCGACAGGTCACCTCGACCGCCGCGGTTCTGCTCGCGGACAACCCGGGCCAGATGACCCTGGAAGGCACCAACACCTGGATTCTGCGAGCGCCTGGCGAGTCGAGCTATGTGGTGGTCGACCCTGGGCCGAAGGACAAAACGCACAGCGAGGCCATCGCGCGGGTCACCGAGGGCAATATCGCCCTCACGTTGATCACCCATCGGCATCACGATCACACCGGCGGCATCGACCGGCTTGTCGAGCTCACCGGAACCCCGGTGCGGGCCAAGACCGCTGAGTTCCTGCAAGGTTCCGACGCGACACTGGTCGACGGCGAGGTGATCGAGGCGGCCGGGCTACACATCACCGCTCTCGACACCCCCGGCCACACTCTCGACTCGGTGAGTTTCGTGCTCCAGGATGCCGTGCTGACCGGCGACACCATCCTCGGCAGCGGCACAACAGTGCTCGATTCCAGCGATGGCACGCTCGCCGACTACCTGGTCTCGCTGGACCGGCTGGCCGAGGTGGGTGCGGGACGCGCACTACTTCCCGCACACGGACCGGATCACCCGGACCTCGAGCCGGTCGCCAGGTACTACATCACGCACCGGCACGAACGTCTCGCGCAGGTGCGCGAAGCGCTGCGCGTGCTCGGGCCGGACGCGGGTGCGATGGCGGTGGTGCGGAGGGTCTACGCCGACGTCGACAAGCGACTGTGGCTGGCCGCCCGCAGTTCGGTACAGGCGCAGCTGGAATACCTGCGCGCAACCCAACCCTGACCCTATCCAGGCGAACGCCGGAGCTGGTCGCGACCACAGAGCGTTGGTTACGACCCGGTCCGGGCGGTTCGCCTGGATGACGGGTAAGGCTTTCCGAGCAGGCTCAGCGCGCGCGCCGGGCCAGTCGCTCGGAGTCGGAGATGAGCACGCTCTTGCCCTCGAGCCGCAGCCAACCGCGGTGCGCGAAGTCGGCGAGAGCCTTGTTCACGGTTTCGCGGGAGGCGCCGACCAGCTGGGCGATCTCCTCCTGGGTGAGGTCATGGGTG
Organism: Nocardia arseniciresistens; assembly: GCF_046764875.1. Classification (NCBI taxonomy): domain Bacteria; kingdom Bacillati; phylum Actinomycetota; class Actinomycetes; order Mycobacteriales; family Nocardiaceae; genus Nocardia; species Nocardia arseniciresistens. The sequence goes on along the minus strand of NZ_JBKORD010000007.1, from coordinate 111,283 downwards.
ACCCGCAGCGCGCCCGCCTCCTGGGTGCCGAAGCGCTGAGCGAGCTGCAGCAGCGCCTTGGCAACCCGGCCGGGGACATCGGTGAAGATGAGGTCGGCCAGGTTGTTGTTGGTACGACGCAGCCGCCGAGCGAGAACCCGAAGCAGCTGCTCCGCGATCTCCGGTCGCTGGTCGATCCAGGACTTGAGTGCGTCACGGTCCATGGTGACCGCGCGGACCTCGGTGACCGTTGTAGCGGTCGAGGTACGCGGGCCGGGGTCGAAGATCGACAGTTCGCCGAACATGTCGGACGGCCCCATGATGGTCAGCAGATTTTCTCTGCCGTCCGGGGAACGTCGTCCGATCTTCACCTTGCCGGACGTGATGATGAACAACCGGTCGCCTGGTTCGCCCTCGTTGAAGATGACATGGCCGCGTGGAAAATCCACGGGCTGCAGTTGTTTGGCGAGAGCCGCGACCGCGGTCGGCTCTACGCCCTGGAAGATGCCTGCTCTGGCGAGGGCCTCGTCCACGAATGTGCTCCTTATGGGAAATGGCTCTGTCCTGGACCGAACCGACTCGGCCAACAGCGCAGTCTACGCGGCATTGTGCCAGCGCAGTGACAGACACCACGTATCGAGTGGATAGATCGGCGCGCCGATGCGGGCTTCGGCCCAGCTCAGCTCGCGCGAGCGACGTCCAATTCTTCTCCGCGGGACCGGCGCTTTCGCGTCCGTGCCACCGCGGTCGGCAGTCCGAGCTTCGTCAGCTCCTTCACCTCGGGGTTGCTGGCCTTGTCCAGGTAGTGCTGAACCTCTTCGTCGGGCTCGAGAAGGTTTCGGAGCCGATTCTCGACCCGCTCCATGCCCAGTGCGAACAGCATCAACAGCACTGGGAAGAGCACCACAGCGAGTCCTTGCATATCGAGCAGTAAACACGGCTCAGGTCTCAGATGGAACACGGCAGTTGATCTGAACGGGCAACGTTGTGCGGAGGTTCCGTATGGTGGACCGGTGCGTGTCTCTCCCTCCACAACCGCCGTGAACGGGCCTTCGTCTGCCCGCTCGGCGACCGATCCGCAACCCGTGACTGCCGCAGTCCCGAATCGGAAAAACCGGGCCCGACAGGCGGAAACGCAGTTGGGTCTGGTGCGTAGGGCACGCCGGATGTACCGGACGCTGATAGTCGCCTTCCCCGACGCGCATTGTGAGCTGGATTTCACTACGCCACTCGAATTGGCCGTCGCCACAATACTTTCCGCGCAGTGCACCGATGTGCGGGTGAACCTCACCACACCCGCGCTGTTCGCCGCCTACCCGGACGCGCGCTCGTATGCCGAGGCAAACCGCGCAGAGCTGGAGGAATACATCCGGCCGACCGGATTCTTCCGCAACAAGACGAGCTCGCTCATCGGCCTCGGGCAGGTGCTCGTCGAACGGTATGACGGTGAACTACCTCACACTCTCGACGAACTCGTGAAGTTGCCGGGCATCGGTCGCAAGACGGCGAACGTCATTCTCGGCAACGCCTTCGACGTGCCGGGAATCACGGTCGACACCCACTTCGGCCGCTTGGTGCGGCGCTGGGGCTGGACCGATGAGGAAGATCCGGTGAAGGTCGAACACATCGTCGGCGCGCTGATCGAGCGCAAGGACTGGACGATGCTGTCGCATCGGGTGATATTCCACGGGCGCAGGGTGTGCCATGCCCGTAAACCGGCCTGCGGTGTGTGCGTGCTCGCGAAGGATTGCCCGTCGTTCGGCGTCGGGCCGACCGATCCGGAAACCGCGGCGAAGCTCGTGAAAGGTCCGGAGGCGGAGCACTTGCTCGAGCTGGTGGGACGGTGACGCGGGTACCTCTCTGGGTGCGCTTGGCGTTGGCCGGTTTGATCACGGTGGTTGCACTCGGGGTGGCACTGTGGCCGCGCGGCGACGGCGATGACCGAACGGCAGTCGGTGGCGATCAGGCGCACCAGAGTGCATTGGTATCCGAACAGTCGCGCGCCGAGGCAGGCCTGAGGTCGTGTCCACTGCCCGCGGCGGACGCGGTCGGGCGCGGCCCGCTCGCGGGGATCACGCTGAGCTGCCTTGCCGACGGCAAATCCGTCGACCTGGCCGCCGCGTTGGCAGGCAAGCCCGCGCTGCTGAATCTGTGGGCGTATTGGTGCAGGCCGTGCGCTGCGGAGTTGCCGTATCTACAGGAGTACGCGCACCGAGCGGGGAACGCGATTACCGTGCTGACCGTGCACAGCGATCCGGATGAGGCCAAGGGGCTTGCGCTGCTGACAGGTTTGAAAGTGACACTGCCCGGCGTGTTGGACGCGGACACCCGGGTGCGCAACGCCGTCGGTGCGCCGGCCGTGCTGCCGATATCGGTGCTGTTGCGCGCGGACGGATCCGTCGCGAAGGTGATCGTGCGTCCGTTCGATGGCGTCGACGACATCGCCGACACCGTCGCGAGTGAACTGGGAGTCGCGGCATGACAGCTCCGATGCCGGAGAACATCCCCTCATGGCTACGCAAGGCGGCCGAGCCGGGCACCGAGGGCACCGACGGCACCGACACGCTGTCGCTGGACCGGGCACTGCGCCGGGCGATGACCATCACGAGCGCACCTCGACAGGCTGCCGTGCTGGTGTTGTTCAGCGGTTCGCCCGACCCGGATCCGGACGCACCGGGCGGCTTGCCCGCCGATGCGGATGTGCTGCTCACCCAGCGCGCGTCCACCATGCGTCAGCATCGCGGCCAGGTCGCTTTCCCGGGCGGCGAGGTCGACGCCGGGGATACCGGACCGATCGACACCGCGCTGCGCGAGGCGTGCGAGGAGACCGGGCTGGAGCGCGAGGGTGTGGAACCGCTTGCCGTGCTACCGAAGCTGTTCGTGCCGCCGTCCCGCTTCGACGTGACCCCCGTCGTCGCCTATTGGCGCACGCCGCACGCGGTCGGTGTGGTGAACGAGGGCGAGACCGAGCGGGTGGTTCGGGTGCCGCTCGCCGAGCTGCTCGATCCGGCGAACCGCTTTCTGGTCCGCGGCAGCCTCGGCTTTCAGAGTCCCGCGTTCCAGGTGGACGGGATGCTGGTGTGGGGGCTGACCGGCGGTATCCTCGCAGGGCTGTTCAAAGCCGCTGACTGGGAGCGGGATTGGGATCGAAACGACGTACGTGACCTCGAAACTTCGCTGGCTGCTGTGGGGATGACTTTATGAGTTCATCGGCCTGGCTCGACATCGCCGTCGTGCTGCTCGCATTGCTGTGCGCATCGTCGGGCTGGCGATCGGGGGCCGTCGCGTCCGCGCTCGCCTTCCTCGGCGTCGTGCTCGGTGCGGTCGCGGGCATTCTGATCGCGCCGCACATCCTGGTCCACGTCGACGAGGGCCGCACCAGGGTGCTCACCGGCGTGCTGCTGATCGTGGTGCTCGTGATCGTCGGTGAGGTCGCGGGGATGGTGCTCGGCAGGGCCGCGCGCGGTGGCATGCGGCATTCGCTGACCCGCAGCGTGGACAGCGCGGTCGGTGCGGTGCTGCAGGCGGTGGCCGTGCTGGTCACCGCCTGGCTGCTGGCGCTGCCGCTCGCCTCCTCGTCACAACCCGCGATCGCCACCGCGATCAACGGATCCAGGGTGCTCGCCGACGTCAACGAGGTCGCGCCGAACTGGCTGCGCAGGCTGCCGAACGAATTCTCCAGGCTGCTGAACACCTCCGGGCTGCCGGACGTCATCGGACCGTTCGGTCGCGCGCCGATCGCGGCCGTCGAACCGCCCGATCCGAGTGTGCTCGCCAGCCCCGTCGCGGCCTCGCTGCAGCAGAGCGTGCTGCGTATCCGCGGTGTCGCGCCGAGTTGCCAACGCGCGCTGGAGGGTTCCGGCTTCGTGATCGCCCCGGAACGGGTGATGACGAACGCGCACGTTGTCGCGGGCACCACGAGTGTCCAGGTGGACACCGCTCGTGGTCCGCTGGACGCGACCGTCGTGCTGTTCGACCCGTCCAAGGACGTCGCGGTGCTGGCGGTGCCCAACCTCACCTCGCCGGTGGTGGTGCAGGCCCCCGCGCCCGCGCGCTCCGGCGACAGTGCCATCGTGCTCGGCTACCCGGGTGGCGGGCCGTACACGGCAAGCGCGGCCAGGGTCCGCGAGACCTTGGATCTGACCGGACCGACCATCTACCGCAACGGCACGGTGGAACGTGAGGTCTACACCGTCCGCGGCCAGGTCAGGGCGGGCAACTCCGGTGGGCCGCTGGTGGATACCGACGGCCAGGTGCTCGGCGTCGTATTCGGCGCCGCCGTCACCGACGACGACACCGGCTATGTCCTCACCCTGGCCGAGGTCCGTGCGCAGTTGGACATGGCACCGGCGGAGAACACAGCTGTCGGTACCGGGGCCTGTGTATTGAGTTAGCCGGACACCGGGGCGGCGTGCCCGCCCCGGTGTCCGGCCGAAGTCAGCCGAGCAGCTTTGCCAGCTCCGCGGTCACGGCGTCAGGGTTTTCCTGATGGGCGAAGTGCCCGGCATTGGGGATGGTTGCCAGCCGGCGCCGCGGTGACCACTGCTGACCGCGTTGAACAGTGCCGCGCAGCAGGTAGTTGTCCAGTTCGCCTCGAAGAGCCAGCACCGGGATGTCGACCGGCTCGCGCATGGTGGCCATGAAGCGGCGGCCGTCGGGACGCCATTGACTGCGGAAGGCCCAGCGCTGGTACTCCAGCGCACAGTGCGCGGCACCGGGGATCTGGATGGCCGAGCGCATCCGCCTGGCGGTGTCGATGAATTCGACGGTGCCCGACCATGTTCCGCTGACCCGCTGGCGCAGCAGCCGCTCGACTTCGAAGCCGTCCTTTGCGGTCAGCAGACCCTCGGGATACCTGGGCAGCTGGTAGCGCAGGAAACTCGGCAGCCACGCTTTGCGCTGGCGGCCATCGTGCAATACCGCGCTCTTGAGCGCGGCCGGATGCGGCGAACTCACCAGTGCGATAGAACGCACCAGTCGCGGGTGCAGCACCGCTGTGGTCCAGCACACCAGCCCGCCCTCGGCATGGCCGACGAGGGTGGCATCGGTGTAGCCGAGCGCACGGATGAGACCCGCGACATCACCGGCCAGCGTCCAGCCGTCGTAGCCGCGCGGTGGCTTGTCGCTGTCGCCGTAGCCGCGCAGGTCCACCGCCACGGCCCGGTAGCCGAGTTCGGTGAGGCCGGTCAGCTGATGGCGCCATGACCACCAGAAATCCGCGAAGCCGTGCAGCAGCACGACCAGCGGTGCGTCGGCACGGTCGGGAGTGGCCTCGACGACATGGAATCGAATGCCGTTGGCATGAACGTCCCGATGCGTCCATGGTCCGTCGAAACGGACGCTGGACGGATCCGGAATTGGGTTCGACGACACGCCGGTCGAGCCTAGTGGCCGACGTGCGGTAGGGGCGAGGCCACCGCTTAAGTACGCGGCTTGTCGAGTGCGAGCTGGTTCTCGTGCGCGCCCGCGCCGAATCCGCTCGGCAGCACCGTGCGGGCCTGCTTCAGCGAATCGATCGTCTTTTCCGGCGCGCGCAGTTTTTTCACCCGCAGATAGCCGAGTCCGGCCAGTGCCGCGGTCGCGACGATCATCAGCAGGAACACGATCAGGAACGCCGCCCACCGCACCAGCCAGACATCGAGTAGCTCGCCGAGGAAGAAGAAAAAGAAGAAGGTGCTGAACAGCAGCACGGTGAGCGCGAGGATGAAGTAGACGCTGCCCTGCAGCCCCTTCTTGATCTCACCGGTCACCTCCGCCTTGGCCAGCTCCACCTCGGCGCGCACCAGCGTCGACATCTGCTCGGTCGCGTCGCGGACCAGTCCGCCGATGCTGGCCGATCCATTCGGGTGGGCGTCGGTGAGCGGAATCGAGGTGACCGTGCGGTCGCGCCTTGCGTCGTTTCCGTTACCGCCGTTTGTGAAACTCACTTGGTCGACCCTTCTCCCTGTCCAGGCACTGCCTCGGCCTCACTCTTCTGGTTGTAGCGCACGTGCTTCATGACGTGCTCGGTGGACACGCCCACGCCGCAACAGTAGCGCCGAACCGATGAGTGACGCCGCCATTGATGTCACCAACACCGCTGCCTTCGCCAATTCGACGGCGGAGCCGTCTCCGACATCGGCGAGTGCGAGTTCTGCCACTAGAAGGCTAACGGTGAAGCCGATCGCGCCGAGCACCGACAGGGCGAACATGTCGCGGTGGCCGAGATCGGCGGGGCGCTCGGCGATGCCCAACCGAATTGCCAGCCAGCTGATCCCGAAGATGCCGATGGTCTTGCCCAGGAGCAGACCGAGAATGATGGCAAGAGACAGTCTGTCGGTGAACAATTGCCCGAAGACCTTGCCGTCCAACGGAACTCCGGAGGCGAACAGCGCGAACAGCGGCACGCACAGCCCGGCCGAGATCGGCTGGATCAGGTGCTCGAGCCGGGTGGCGGGTGCCTGGTCTTCCCTCTCGTCGGGTCGCACGCGGGTCAGCAGACCGAGCCCGACACCGGCGAGGGTCGGATGGATTCCCGCCTCGTGCAGCGCATACCAGGCGATCAGCGCCAGCGGCACATAGATGACCGGCGAACTGATCCGTCTGTGCTGCGCCAGCGCCCAGCCGCCGAAGCACGCCGCGGCGGCAAGCAGCCATAGCAACGACACCGCGCTGGTGAACAGCACCGCGATCAGCACGATAGCGACCAGATCGTCGACCACCGCCAGGCTGAGCAGGAACACCCGCGCGCTGGCCGGAATGCGGGAACCGGTCATGGCGAGCACAGCGAGCGCGAAGGCGATATCGGTGGCCACCGGAATGGCCCAGCCGCGATCCATTCCGTCCGTACCGAATCCGACTACGAACGCGATCAGCGCGGGGGTGGCGACGCCGCCGAGCGCCGCGATGATCGGCAGCGCCGCGCGCTTGGGATCGGCGAGCTCACCGACGACGAGCTCGCGTTTGAGCTCGAGTCCCGCGACGAAGAAGAAGATGGCGAGCAGGCCGTCCTTGGTCCAGTCGGCCAGTGTCAGATCCAAGTGCAGCGGCGCGATCGGCAGCACTGTCTCGGTCATCGTGAAGTAGCTGTCGCCCCACGGCGAGTTCACCCATAGCAACGCGGTAGCGGCCGCGATGAGAAGGATTGCGCCACCGACGGTTTCGGTGCGTAGATAGCGCGTCAATTCCGAGCGCACTTGGCTGATCACGGGAAACCTTCCGCCAGGGTGGTCAAAGCTGCGGACGCGCAATCCCGCCGAATCGGCTTTCGGGTACCCGACCGCATGCCGACCAGACTTCCCGGCACACCTTACGCAATCCTAACGGATAGGGCCGGTGACGAATATCGCCACCGGCCCTATCATGTGCGGGTTTGCCCGGAACTGCTCAGGCGCGGCCGGCCCGAATCGCCTCGAAAACGTTCGGATCGACCAGTGTCGAGGTGTCGCCGAGTTCCCTGCCCTCGGCGACGTCGCGCAACAGCCTGCGCATGATCTTGCCGCTGCGGGTCTTGGGCAGCTCGGGCACGACGTGGATCTCCCTCGGCCGCGCGATGGGGCTGATCTCGCGGGATACCTCGGCCCCGAGTTCGGCGACGAGCGCGGCACCGGTGTCCTCGGCCTCCGCGGTCAGGATGACGAACGCGACGATGCCCTGGCCGGTGGTCTCGTCGCTTGCGCCGACGACAGCGGCCTCGGCGACACCGGAGTGTCCGACCAGCGCGGACTCCACCTCGGCGGTGGAGATCCGGTGGCCGGACACATTCATCACGTCGTCGACCCTGCCGAGCACCCACAGGTCACCGTCGGCATCGAGCTTGGCGCCGTCACCGGCGAAGTACCAGCCCTGCTCGGCGTAGCGCTCCCAGTAGGTCGCCCGGTACCGCTCCATATCGCCCCAGATGCCGCGCAGCATCGACGGCCATGGCTGGTCGAGCACCAGGTAGCCGTTGGCCTCGGTCTCGCCGAGTTCGACGGGCTTGCCTACCTCGTCGACGACCGCCGAGGAGATGCCGGGCAGTGCCCGCATCGCGGCGCCGGGTTTGGTGGCGGTCACGCCGGGTAGCGGGGAGATCATGATGGCGCCGGTCTCGGTCTGCCACCAGGTGTCCACGATGGGCGCGGTGCCCGCACCGATCACCTCGCGGTACCAGCGCCAGGCCTCAGGGTTGATGGGCTCGCCCACCGAGCCGAGCAGCCGGATGCTGGAAAGATCGTGCGCGGCAGGGATCTCCCGGCCCCACTTCATAAAGGTGCGCACCAGCGTCGGCGCGGTGTAATAGATTGATACACCGTACTTTTCAACGATCTGCCAGTGCCGGTGTTCGTCCGGGAAGTTCGGCGTGCCCTCGTAGACGACCTGCGTCGCCCTGTTCGACAGCGGGCCGTAGACGATGTAGGTATGCCCGGTGACCCAGCCGATATCGGCGGTGCACCAGTAGACGTCGTGACCGGCCTTGTGGTCGAAGACGTTGTGGTGGGTATAGGACGCCTGGGTCAGGTAGCCGCCGGTGGTGTGCAGGATTCCCTTGGGTTTTCCGGTGGTGCCGGAGGTGTAGAGGATGAACAGCGGGTGCTCGGCGTCGAAGCCTCGCGCCTGGTGTTCGGGAGCGGCCTGCGCGACGGTCTCGTGCCACCACACGTCGCGCCCGTCGGTCCACGGCACCTCGATGTTGGTGCGGCGCACCACAAGTACGTGCTCGACGCTGTGCGGAACATCCCCCCTGGCATACAGCGCCTCGTCGACCGCCTCCTTGAGTGGGGCAGACTTGCCGCGCCGCCACTGCCCGTCGGTGGTGATGATCAGGCGCGCTCTCGCGTCGTCGACACGCTGCCGCAGCGCGGTGGGGGAGAAGCCCGCGAACACGACCGAGTGGGTCAGGCCCAGGCGGGCACAGGCCAGCATCGAGACGATGGCCTCGGGCACCATCGGCATGTAGATGGCGACGCGGTCGCCCGCCTCGAGGCCGAGTTCGGTGAGATAGTTTGCCGCCCTGGATACTTCGGCGAGCAGCTCGCTGTAGGTGATGTCCTTCGAGTCGCCCGGTTCGCCCTCCCAGTGGATCGCGACCTGATCGCCGTGGCCGTCGATCACGTGCCGGTCCACGCAGTTGTACGCGACATTCAGCTTGCCGTCGACGAACCATTTCGCGACTGGCGCGTCGCTCCAATCGAGGACCTGTGTCCAGGGCTGATCCCAGTGCAAGCGCCCGGCTTGCTCGGCCCAGAACGTGTCGCGATCCGCATCGGCCCGCTGATACAAAGAGGCGTCGGCGTTGGCCGCCGCGGCGAATTCCGGGGTCGGCGGGTACGAGTCCCGGTGGTCGCCGGTGGTATCGGTCATCTCGTCTCTTCTTTCACGAGCGCGGGCAAGTTCGACAGTAATCAACTGTGACTCGAGCCGTGCCCGGTGTGTTCACCGGGTTTCGATCCCGCCGACTCGGCACGTATCCGTCCCGATCGCCTGACAAACCGGCCATGCGCTAGTTATCGTCTTCTGCAACCTCTTAGAACACCGGAATACCCCAGTAACGGCATAGTTCCGGTGGAAGGCTGTTTTCGGCGCCAAGTTTTGCGTGTTTCGGCCATGTTGCCGGATTGGTAACAAGTGGAACGAACCTTGGTCAATCCGATGACAACGCTCGTCCGGGTAGCTACTGTCCCAGGCATTCCAAGGCGAGAGTTGAGGCGCGCTGGGGAAGTGCTCACGCGTGCGTCATCGACCCCCCTTCGCCTGTCTCGAAATCGGGAGAACGCGTTGAGATTCAACAGAGCTACAGCGTTGACCGCGGCAGTACTGCTGGCCACAAGCCTCGGACTGTCCGCATGTTCGTCGAGCGACAGTGCCGATGCAGACATCGTCACGACCAACGGTGGTGAGCCACAGAACCCGTTGGTGCCAACCAATACCAACGAGAATATGGGCGGCCGCGTCGTCGACCGACTCTATGCCGGCCTGAAATATTATGACGGCAAGGGCGTGGCGCACGACGAGCTTGCGGAGTCGATCAAGACCACCGACCGCAAGAACTACACGATCACCATCAAGCCGGACTGGAAGTTCTCCGACGGCACCACGGTGCAGGCGAAATCGTTCGTCGACGCCTGGAACTACGGCGCGCTCGGCACCAACGCGCAGCTGCAGAGCTACGTGTTCACCCCGATACTCGGATTCGACGAGGTTTCGGCGGAAAAGCCGACGGCACAGACGATGTCGGGCCTGAAGGTTGTCGACGATCGCACGTTCACCGTCGAGCTGAAGCAGCCGTCCATCGACTTCGAGACCGAGCTCGGCTACGCGCCGTTCTACCCGCTGCCCGAGGCGGCGTTCAAGGACATGAAGGCCTTCGGTGAGAACCCGATCGGCAACGGCCCGTACAAGTTTGCCCGCACGGGCGCTTGGGAGCACAACGTCAAGATCGACCTGGTGCCCAACCCGGATTACAAGGGCGGCCGCGCTCCCAAGAACAAGGGCCTGCGGTTCGTGATGTACCAGTCCTTCGACACGGCCTACTCGGATCTGCAGGCAGGTAATCTCGACTCCCTCGACACCATCCCGGACAGCGCGCTGACCTCCTACAAGAGGGACCTCGGTGAACGCGCGATTCTCGCGCCGACCGCCCAGAACCAGCACATCGGTGTCCAATCCAACGTCCCGCACTTCGGCGGTGCGGAGGGGCTGCTGCGCCGCAGGGCGATCTCGATGGCGATCAACCGCCAGCAGATCTGCGACACGATCTTCAACGGCACCAAGACTCCGGCGCTAGACTTCACCGCCAGCACCCTGCCCGGCTTCAACGGGAACCTGCCCGGCTCCGAGGTGCTGAAGTACAACCCCGAAGAGGCCAAGAAGGTATGGGCCCAGGCCGATGCCATCTCGCCATGGTCGGGCCGATACGAGATCGCCTACAACTCCGACGGCGGCCACCAGGCCTGGATCGAAGCCGTTGCCAACAGCGTTAAGAACACCCTCGGTATCGACGCCGTCGGCACCCCGTTCCCGACCTTCAAGAACATTCGGGACCTGGTGAACGCCAAGACAATCGGTAAGGCCTTCCGCTACGGCTGGCAGGGCGATTACCCGACCATGCTGCAGTTCCTGACCTCGCAGTACTACAGCTACTCCGACACCAACAACGTCGACTACAAGAGCCCCGAGTTCGACAAACTGCTGGACGAGGCGCTCGCGGCTCCGACGCTCGAGGAGTCCTACAAGATCGTGGCACAGGCCCAGGCCTTGCTGATCAAGGACATGGCCGACATTCCGGTCATCGACTACCTCGCCGCCGCGGGCCGGTCGGACAAGGTGAAGAAGGCCGAGCTGGCCTGGAACGGCCTGTTCGACTTCGAGAACATCGAAAAGTAGCCGCTCGGTACGGCCGCGCCGCCACCCGGCGTCGCGGCCGCACCGCTCACCCAGGAGACGAAATGGCCTGGTATGTCGTGCGGCGTCTGCTTCAGATGATCCCCGTGTTCCTCGGGGCGACGCTGCTCATCTACGCACTGGTCTTCCTAGTTCCGGGCGATCCGATCCACGCGCTGGCCGGCGACAAGCCGATGACGCCTGCCGTGGAAGCCCAACTTCGCGCCCGCTATCACCTCGACCGCCCGTTTTTCATGCAATATCTGCTGTACCTGAAGGGCATTTTCACGCTCGACTTCGGAACGGCCTTCTCCGGCAGGCCGGTTCGCGACGAGCTCGCGCGCGCCTTCCCGATCACGATCAAGTTGTCGCTGATGGCGGTCCTCATCGAGGGCGTCTTCGGTGTTGTCTTCGGTCTGATCGCGGGCCTGCGCAAGGGCAAGCTGTTCGACTCGACGCTGCTTGTGATCAGCCTGTTCATCATCGCGGTGCCGATCTTCGTGGTCGGCTTCCTCGCCCAGTTTTTGCTCGGTGTGAAATGGGGCATCGCACCGGTGACCGTCACCGGTCAGGCGAGTGTCGGCGAACTGCTCGTTCCCGCTTTCGTGCTCGGCTCGCTGTCGTTCGCCTATGTGCTTCGACTGACACGAAATTCGGTGGCGGAGAACATGTCCGCCGACTACGTGCGGACCGCGACCGCCAAGGGACTGAGCAGGCAACGGGTGATCACTGTGCATATCCTGCGCAACTCGATGATCCCGGTGATCACCTTCCTCGGCGCCGATCTCGGCGCCTTGATCGGCGGTGCGGTCGTCACCGAGGGCATCTTCAACATCCCGGGCGTCGGAGGGACGCTCTATCAAGCGATTACCCGAGGTGAACCACCGACGGTGGTCTCCTTCGTGACGGTCCTCATCGTGATCTTCCTGATCTCGAATCTGCTCATCGACCTGCTCTACGCGACGCTCGACCCGAGGATCCGATATGCCTGACCTCGACAAACCAACACCGGACAGACAGCAGCACTTCGTCGCGCCGCCCGACGAGGTGGAGGTGCTCGCCACCGACCAGGTCGACGATTCCGGTTCGCCGACCAGTATTTGGCAGGACGCGTGGCGGCAGCTGCGTCGGAATCCGATTTTCATCGCCGCCGCGCTGCTGATCCTGTTCATCACCATTGTCGTGCTCTGGCCCGGACTGTTCAGCGATCAGGACCCGCGCTACTGCAACGGTGACTTCAGCATGGGGCCGCGCGAGTCGGGCCATCCCTTCGGCTTCGACAAACAAGGCTGTGACGTCTACACCCGAACCGTCTACGGCGCACGGGCTTCGGTGATGGCGGGGCTCGGCGCGACGACGGTGTTCCTGTTCGTCGGCGGCACGCTCGGGGCGCTCGCGGGCTTCTACGGCGGGCTGCTCGATTCGGTGGTGTCGCGGATCGCGGAGATCTTTTACGCGATCCCGCTGATGCTTGCCGCGATCGTCATCATGCAGCTGCTCGACTCACGGACCATCTGGACCGTCATCCTGATCCTGGCCGCGTTCACCTGGCCGCAGGCGGCGCGCATCGCGCGCAGTGCGGTCATCGAGGCCAAGAACAGCGAGTACGTCACGGCGGCGAAAGCATTGGGCGTCTCCAGAATTCGGACACTGCTTCGCCATGTGCTGCCGAACTCCGCGGGTCCCCTGATCGTGGTCACCACCATCTGGCTCGGCGCTTTCATCGTCACCGAGGCGACGCTGTCCTACCTCGGTGTCGGGCTGCCACGGACGATCGTGTCGTGGGGCTCCGACATCAACACCAATCAGCACGAGCTACGCGGTGGATCGCCGATCCTGTTCTATCCCGCAACGGCTTTGGCGCTGACCGTGCTGAGTTTCATCCTGCTCGGCGACGCGGTGCGCGACGCGCTCGATCCGAAGGCGAGGAAGAGGTGACCATGGCGATGTCCGATAGACCACTGCTCGAGATCGAAGATCTCAACGTCTGCTTCACTTCCGAGGGCAAGAAGATTCCGGCCGTCCGCGATGTCAGTCTATCGGTGTATCCGGGCCAGACCGTGGCCATCGTCGGCGAATCCGGCTCGGGGAAGTCCACGACCGCGCACAGCATCATCGATCTGCTGCCCGGTACCGGGCAGGTCACTTCCGGCTCGATCCTTTTCGACGGCAAGGACCTCGCGACGGCATCGAAGAAGGATGTCATCGCCGTGCGCGGCACCGGCATCGGTCTCGTCCCGCAGGATCCGATGTCGAACCTCAACCCGGTGTGGAAGGTCGGATTCCAGATCAAGGAAACGTTGGAGGCCAACGGAATAGCCAAGGGCAAGGCCGCCAAGAAGCGAGCGATCGAACTGCTGGAGGAAGCGGGGATGTCGGACGCGCAACGCCGGGTCAACCAGTATCCGCACGAATTCTCCGGCGGCATGCGCCAGCGAGCGCTCATCGCCATCGGACTGGCGTGCAGGCCCAAACTGTTGATCGCCGACGAGCCGACCTCGGCGCTGGATGTGACCGTGCAGCGGCAGATCCTCGACCATCTCGACGGGCTCACCAGTGAGCTCGGCACCGCGGTCCTGCTGATCACCCATGATCTGGGACTCGCCGCCGAACGGGCCGAGCATCTGGTTGTGATGTACCGCGGTCGGGTAGTGGAATCCGGTCCCGCGCTACAGATTCTGCGCGAGCCGCAGCATCTGTACACCAAGCGGTTGGTGAACTCGGCGCCCTCACTTGCCTCGCAGCGACTGTCCTCGGTGCGCGAGCGTGTCGAGATACGCAAGCAGGCGGTTCAGGTCGCCGAGGAGTCCGTGGCGGAGCTCGCGACGGTCTCCGATGACATGGTCGTCGTGGAAAACCTGACCAAGGCGTTCAAGATCCGCGGCGGTGCGCCGTGGAAGTCGACGGACTTCATCGCGGTCGACGAGGTCTCGTTCCGGCTGAAGCGCGGCACAACCACAGCCATCGTCGGTGAATCCGGATCCGGCAAATCCACTGTCGCCCAGATGGTTCTCGGCCTGCTGGACCCCACGGCAGGCAAGGTGAGCTTCGACGGCAAGGAGGTGGCGAAGCTGGACCGAAAGGGCGCCTTCGCTTTCCGCCGCCGAGTGCAGCCGATTTTCCAAGATCCCTACGGTTCGCTGGATCCGATGTACTCGATCTACCGCACCATCGAGGAGCCGCTGCGCACGCACCGGATCGGCACCACCAAGGAACGCGAAGCGACGGTGCGGGAACTGCTGGACAAGGTTTCGCTGCCCGCCACGGTGATGCGCCGCTATCCGAATGAGCTGTCCGGTGGTCAGCGCCAGCGTGTGGCCGTGGCACGCGCGCTGGCGCTGTCCCCGGAAATGGTGGTCTGCGACGAGGCCGTCTCCGCGCTCGATGTGCTCGTGCAGGCCCAGATCCTTAGGCTGCTCAACGATTTACAAGCGGAACTCGGGCTTTCGTACCTGTTCATCACGCACGATCTGGCCGTGGTTCGGCAGATCGCCGACGATGTTCTCGTCATGCAGAACGGCAAGGTCGTCGAGGCGGCCACCACCGACGAGGTCTTCGACAATCCGCGAGAGGAGTACACCCGGCGCCTACTGGACGCGATCCCGGGACGCGAACTGCTGGCGGGGTGAGCCCCATCGTCATGAACTAGCCTCGTATCCCGTGACCGATCCGCTACAGCCTCTCGTCGATATGCCCGGTGTGCGCGAAAGCGCTGATCGGGCCCGCGACGCGCTCGCCGAGGTGCATCGGCACAAGGCGAACCGGCGCGGCTGGCCGACCACGGCCGCCGAGGCCGCGGTGCGAGCGGCGCGATCCTCTGCGGCGATCGATGGCGGATCTACCGAGCTGCCCGCGGACGGCAGAGTGGCCGATCCGATCCTGGCGGGGTCGTTGCGGGTGGGACAGGCGCTGGACGGCGACGCGCTGCGGAACCTGGTCGGTACCTGGCAGCGGGCCCCCCTTCAGGCACTTGCTCGGCTGCACCTGCTGGCCGCGGCCGATCTGGTGACCGACGAGGCATTGCTCGGGCGGCCCCGCTCAGAAGCGGGCGTTGCCGAACGGCTCGACATGCTGGTGCAGGCGGTACACGGGTCCAGCGTGCCGGCGCCGGTCGTCGCGGCCGTTGTGCATGGCGAATTGTTGGCGTTGCGGCCGTTCGGGACGGCCGACGGCATTGTCGCGCGAGCGGCCTCGCGACTCGTCGCCGTGTCCAGTGGGCTCGACCCGCACAGCCTCGGTGTGCCCGAGGTGTTCTGGCTGCGGCGGCGGCAGGGGTATCTGGATGCCGCGGCCGGGTTCGGGACGGGTGCCGCGGAGGCCGTTGGCAGCTGGGTGATCCTGTGCTGCGGAGCCTTCGAGGACGGCGCTCGGGAGGCTACATCGATCGCCGACTCGGCGTCTGGTTAGGCACATACACGTTAAAGCGGGCGGCGTGTCGTTGATCGACCTCACCGCCCGCGAGCACGGATACCCGGTTACCAAGCGTGCTCGGTGGGTTGTGTTCTTCGGCCTCGGCGATAATTCGAACTCCGCCGGTTCATCCCCGCAACCTGTGCGAGGCTCTCGCCGTCGGCAACTCAAATTTCGCAGGCCCACAACGCTTCTGCCCTTTCGCGGCGCGCTCCGCGTGGGTGCCTGGTGTCCGTGCTGGGAAGGATGGACGGGAGACTGAACCTTCTCTTCCGGTTCCGCCTTAGCCTTCCGGCCTTCCGTAAGTACCTTTCTACACTGTGACGGCACTCACATCAAGGGCTGGTAAAACATTCGATAACCGGCGCAAATTTCGGCGTTTCATGGTTCAATCCGCGGTTCTGACGTGCTGGAAATGAATGTCAGCAAACGCTCCGGCAAGTAGCCCGCTGGCTCTCCAACAGCCGGTGCGTCTGGGATCTTCGTACCAGTTGAGCCTCAGCGACGTCGGCGCAACAACCGGTAGCTGAGCGCCCCGGCCACCACCGCGCTCAATCCGACCACCGCGGTCGCGGCAAGGGTGGTCGACGAGGGGGTTTGGAAGCGGGCCCACAGCGAAACCGGGTTGGAAAACGTCAGCGTCGGCCAGCCCCGTGCCAGTGCCTCACGCCGCAGGTTGCGATCGGGGTTCACGGCTGTCGGATGGCCGACCGCGCCGAGCATCGGCAGATCGGTCACCGAGTCGGAATATGCGTAGCACCGCGAAAGGTCATACCCCTCGCTGGCGGCCAGCTTTTCGATCGCGGTGACCTTGCCATCGCCATAGCAGTAGAACTCGACCTCGCCGGTATATAGACCATCCGCGACGACCATTCGGGTCGCCGCGGTATGCGAGGCGCCGAGCACCTCGGCGATCGGGCCGACGATCTCCTCACCCGAGGCCGAAACGATCACCACGTCGTGGCCGCGGATCTTGTGGTCGGCGATCAAATCGGCGGCTTCGGCATAGATCAGCGGGTCGACCAGCTCGTGCAACGTCTCGGCCACAATGGATTTCACCTGTTCGACGTCCCAGCCCGCGCACATATTGGTCAAGTGGGCGCGCATCCGCTCCATCTGATCGTGGTCGGCGCCGGACAGCATGAACAGGAAGTGGGCATAGCTGCTCTCGAGTACCGCGCGGCGGTTCAGCAGACCCTGTGCGTAGAAGGGCTTGCTGAACACGAAAGTGCTCGACTTCGCGATCACCGTCTTGTCGAGATCGAAGAAGGCAGCGACACGTCCGCCGCCGGTTGGTTGGTCCGGAAGCCCGGTTCGGTCACCCTCGGCAGTCACGTGTTCAGAATAGGCGGTGACTCCGCCTCCGCTACGCCAAGCGCACTGCGGTGACGGCCATTCTAGGAGTTTGCCCTGGAGACGCCGGGCCGGTGACAGGCATAAAATTGTCCAACCACAGACTTGCGTTGTGGCCAGGGCTTGGGTGTAGTATTGCTGGCACCTGGACATAGTCCAGGCGCGTTCAGCCCGACCCCCCGGGGCTGAACCCGACGGCCCCAGCCTCCTCCCCCCCCGGCTGGGGCCGTCCTCTATCCAAGGGACGGTTCACCCTCCCTTCTACTCCGGATTTATCCACACCCCCGGAGTTATCCACATTCTGCATATTGCCTCTTCTGTACCGCCTCCGTTTCGACCACGCTGACCTGCATGGATTTCGACGCTGCGCAGCCGGTGACAACGTCGCCGGCCCTTGTGCTCATCTGCGATACCCGACTTCGCGACGAGGTGCGCCGGGTCGCGGCGGCCGCGGAACGCGCGCTCGACGAACGCGAACTGCCGGTGGGTAGGCACGCCTGGACCGGCGCGCCGCTGGTGATTCTCGACACTACGGCCGCCGAAGAGTGCGCGGCGGCCGGATATCTGCGGCGTGTCGGCGTCGTTCTGGTGACCGATGGTGAGCCCGATCTGCCTGATTGGCAGGTGGCGGCCGCGGTCGGAGCGGAGCGGGTGATCGCGCTCCCCGGTGCCGCGGTGGGGCTTATCGAGAAGTTTGCTGAGCACGGTGAAAACCGTGTCGGGGAAGGTGTAGTCGTCGCGATCGCCGGTGCGGGCGGCGGTGCGGGCGCGTCCACATTGGCGGCCGCGACGGCGCTGCGCGCGGCCGCTGAACGGTTCCGGCCCGACACCGTCCTCGTCGACGGCGCACCGCTCGGCGGTGGCCTCGACCTGCTGCTCGGCATCGAGATGGTCGCCGGTCTTCGATGGCCGGATCTGGTCATCGAGGACGGAAGGGTGTCCGCTGCCGCGCTGCACAATGCGCTGCCCGCGGCGGTGCCCGGGCTCGCCGTGCTGTCCTGCGGCCGCGGTGGTGCCGGGCGCTTGCCGAGCGCGGTCGGCCCGGCCGCGGTCCGTGCGGTAGTCGAAGCAGGCCGTACCGCAGGCGATTTGGTGGTCTGCGACGTATCCGGTGAGCGCGGTCCACACACCGACCAAATGCTCGACTCGGCCGACCTCGTGGTGCTGGTGGTTCCGGCCAGGCTGCGTGCGATGGCCGCCGCGCAATCCGTTGCCGCCTACATCGGTCGGCGAAACCCGAACCAGGGCTTGGTAGTACGCGGCCCAGCACCCGGCGGGCTACGGGGAAACGAGGTCGCCGAGGTACTCGACCTGCCACTGCTCGCGGCGGTCCGAGCCCAACCGGGCCTCGCAGCCCGCCTCGAACGCGGCGGCCTGACCGTCCGTCGCCGAGGACCACTTCGAGACGCGGCAGATGCGGTGCTCGAGGTCCTGAGCGCGCCGACAGGGCGGGGTCGGCGATGAGCCCATTGGTGACACCCGAACTGCTGGACCGTGTTCGGGAACGCCTCGCCGGTGGGGCAGGAGATCCGGACCCCGCTCAGGTGGCCGCCGCTATTCGGGCCGAGGCGGGCGGAGTGCTCGGTGATACGGATCTGCTGCGCGCACTGCGGTTGTTGCAGACGGAGATGACCGGGGCCGGGGTACTCGAACCGCTGTTGCACGATCCACAGGTCGCCGATGTCCTGGTGACAGCGCCGGATGCGGTCTGGATAGACCGGGGACACGGACTGCGGAAAACCTCGGTCACCTTCCCTGATGAGGCCGCGGTGCGCAGGCTGGCGCAGCGGCTGGCTCTCTCCGCGGGTCGGCGGCTCGACGACGCGCAGCCATGGGTCGACGGCAGGCTTTCGGGAAGGGAAGGGGCGCTCGGGGATTCCTTCGGTGTCCGGCTCCACGCGGTATTGGCGCCGGTGGCGCACGGTGGCACCTGTGTGTCACTACGTGTCCTGCGCCCCGCAACGCAGGGGTTGGATGCGCTAGCGGCTTCCGGCGCGGTGGCCCCTGAGGCGAAACTGCTGCTGGAGCGGATTATTCGGGCCAGATTGGCGTTTCTTGTCGTCGGAGGGACCGGTGCCGGGAAGACCACGCTGCTGTCCGGGCTGCTCGCCAAGGTCGATCCCGAAGAACGGATCATCTGTGTCGAGGACGCGGCAGAACTCGCGCCGCCGCATCCCCATGTCGTTCGTTTGGTTGCGCGAACCGCGAATGTCGAAGGCGTCGGCGAGGTGACAGTGCGGGACCTGGTACGCCAGGCGCTGCGGATGCGGCCGGACCGGATCGTTGTCGGTGAGGTGCGCGGTGCCGAGGTCGTCGACCTGCTCACGGCACTGAACACCGGGCATGACGGTGGCGCGGGCACTGTGCACGCGAACTCGCCCCAGGAGGTTCCCGCGCGATTGGAAGCTCTTGCGGCACTGGGTGGCATGGACCGCGCCGCGCTGCACAGTCAGCTCGCCGCCGCAGTGCAGGTGGTACTGCACGTGCACCGGAGATCGGACGGTTCTCGCGGATTGCGCGAGATCGGCGTGGTCCAGCCCGATGAGAGCGGGCGGGTGCGCATCGTGGCGGCCTGGCGCGCGGACGATGGCCCAGCTGCGGCCGCCGCTGAACTGTCCGCCCTGCTCGCCGAACGGCTCGACCGATGATCGCCGCATTGATCTGCCTGGCCCTCGCGCTACTCAGCGCGCCGGCATCGATACACCGCCGACGTTTCATCGCACTGTTCGTCGCCTCCGATGTCGCTCGAAAACCTCAGCGCAACAGCTTGTTTCGAGTGGCAATCGTCGGCGGCATCGCGGCGACGGCAGCCGCGGGCATCGGTCCTCTCATCGCCGCTGCCCTGGTGACGGGCACCGCTGTTATCCGGATCAGTCGCGCTCGCCGTGACCGCCTGCGCCATACCGAATGCGCTCACCTGCTCGACGCGGTCGATGCCGTCATCGGCGAACTGCGAGTAGGCGCCCACCCGAGCGCCGCCGCCGCGGCCGCGGCAAACGAATCTCGCGGCGAGGCGGCACACGCGTTCGCCGTCAGCGCGGCCCGCAGCCGACTGGGCGGCTCAGGTGCCGACGGCCTGCGAGACCTGAGTTCCGTGGTAGCCACGGAACTGGCTGGGATAGCCGACGCGTGGCGGGTCGCCGAACACCACGGCCTGGCCCTAGCCGAACTGCTATCCGCCGCCCGCACAGATCTCCTCGGGCGCATCCGTTTTCGCGGCCGCACCGCCGCCGCCCTGGCCGGAGCCCGCGCCACCGCCGCAGTCCTCGCCGGTCTCCCCCTACTCGGCATCGCGCTCGGCCAACTGATGGGCGCAGCACCGCTGAACGTGTTGTTCGCCTCCTCCGCGGGCGCCGTGCTGCTTCCACTCGGCACCGGTCTGGCATGCGCGGGCCTGCTATGGACAGACGCGATCACCCGAAAGGTGCTCGTATGAGCCGGGGAAGGAGGTTCTCGTCTGTTCGTCGAGGCGTGCGGTCGATGGATCGTCCGAGAGGTGTTCGCCCGAAATGGCTTGGCCTGAGAAGGGTGTAGTGACTCGACCGGTGTGGGCGGGTGGCAGCTCGATGAAAGGGAGGGGAGCAGTGACCGGGATTGCTGGTGGGGCGGTGTTGTTGTCGGCGGCGGCGCTTCTGGTGCTACCTGGGCGAGTGGCGGTGACTCGAAGGTTGCGGAGGTTGCGCGGGCAGGGGGCGGAGCCGTCGGTGGTGGCCGGGCGGGGAGGTGCGGACGATCCGTTGGCGGTTGCTTCGGTGTTCGATCTACTTGCCGCGTGTCTACGGGCGGGGTTGCCGATGGTGGGTGCGGCGCGGGCGGTGGCGCCGGGTGCTCCCGCGGTGCTCGGCGACGCGCTTCGGCGGGCCGCCGATCTCCTGGCGTTGGGGGCGGACGCCGCGACGGCGTGGGGCCGCGCGGCGCAGGACGCCGTGGGTAAGCCCGGGGCGGAAGAGGTCGAGTCGCTTGCGCGGATGGCGCGACGGTCGGCTCGTTCGGGCGCCTCGCTGGCGCTGGCGGTCGGCGAACTGGCCGAACAGCGTCGTGGCGCGATGGAAGATGCGGCGGCGGCACGTGCCGAGCGGGCCGGCGTGATGATCAGCGGCCCGCTCGGCCTCTGTTTCCTGCCCGCATTCATCTGCCTGGGCATTGTGCCCGTGGTGATCGGCCTCGCAGGCCGGGTCCTGGGTGGTGGGCTGCTGTGAGCGAGCGAAGCAGGAGCTCGGCGTGCGGCGAGATCGTGGGGTGCGTATGCAGTGTCGTTGCGGCCGACCGGGTGTCCTGTGGGGGAGTGGGGTGCGGTTGCAGTGTCGTTGCGGCCGACCGGGTGTCCCGTGGGGGAGTGGGGTGCGGGTGCAGCGTTGTTGCGACCGACTGGCCGCCCGACGGGTTGGGGCGACGTTCGCGGAGTGCTGTTGCGATGGGGGGAGCGTCCCGCCGGGTAGCGAAAACTCTGCGGAGTGTTGTTGCGGCCGAGCATGTTGCGATGCCGGGGAGGGCTTGTTCGTGCGGATCGGCCGCACGGGCTGGAGAGAGAGGGGAAGACGATGCGAATCGAGCAGATGACGGATCGGGCGCTGCATCGGCTGGACACCGTATATGTGGAGTTGAGAGCGCGACTGGTGCGCATGGCGGTCGCCGACGATGGCATGAGTACCGCCGAGTACGCGATCGGGACGATCGCGGCAGCCGCCTTCGGTGCTGTTCTCTACGGGGTGGTTACGGGCGACAGCATAGTGAACGCGTTGACGAAGATCATCGATCGGGCGCTGAACACCGCGGTGTAGCGAGGCTGGTAAAGAGTTGCGGTTCAACGGTTCTCGGTGATGAGCGGGGGTCGGTGACGGTCGAAGCCGCGATCGCGTTCGCCGCCATCGTTGTCGCGGTAGTGCTGTGCCTGGGTGCACTCCTCGCGGCATCGACACAGGTGCGCTGTGTCGATGCCGCTCGTGAGGCAGCGCGGCTCACCGCAAGGGGCGATCAATCGAATGCGATGTCGGCGGCCGAGCGGATCGCCCCGCCCGCCGCCGACATCGCCGTGCGCAACGAAGGTGATCGGGTAATCGCGGTCGTCACCGCGCGC
This sequence comes from Nocardia arseniciresistens, assembly GCF_046764875.1. Classification (NCBI taxonomy): domain Bacteria; kingdom Bacillati; phylum Actinomycetota; class Actinomycetes; order Mycobacteriales; family Nocardiaceae; genus Nocardia; species Nocardia arseniciresistens. Next base: position 89,124 of record NZ_JBKORD010000007.1, on the reverse strand, counting down.
TCCGTCCTACTGCCGCTGTTGGACCTGCGTGCCGAGGCTGTTGCGGTACTCGAGCCGGGAGTCGTTCAGTGAGTGAGTGCGCACGACCGATCCAGGTCACGGCGCGCTCGCCGGCACACCAGAGCCTGCGGCGTGCGGCGGCGAGTCTATGGCGTGCCGTTCTGGGCGGGCAAGACGTGGGCCGTGCGCCTGCGGCGGGCGGAGATCGTAAGGGTGTCCGGGGCGCGCGCGGGCTCGGTGTGCGTCGGGCGGACGAAGGCGGTGCGACGGTGTTGGCCTGCCTCGCGCTTGCGGGGCTGATCGGGGCGACGCTGCTGGTTGCTCAGGTCGGTGTTGTGGTGGTGGCGAGGCATCGTGCGCAAGCCGCGGCGGATCTTGGGGCATTGGCCGCGGCGGGTGCACTGGAGCAAGGAGCGGAGGCCGGTTGTGCGCTCGCGTCAGAGATCGCGCGACGCATGCAAGTGGGGATTCAGGAGTGCGAAGTCGCGCAGTGGGATGTCACCGTCACTGTCGTACGGAATGGACCAATGGGTCTGTACGGAAAGTGGTCTGTTCGAGCTGTCGCTCGTGCGGGTCCGGTAGAAGATGAACTGTGACCCGTGTGTACACGCACTCATGCGTGGTAGCTCAACATGGTGTAATTCGGTAATTCGAATGGTCGGATAATTGTGGTCCCACATCAATTCCCGCAAGTTACCGGACAAAGCAATAAATGAATGCGCATGTCGCGAGGGAAAGTCTGTGGCAATACCTCAGTTAACATGAATTTATTCCTCTTTATTCGGTCGTCCCCGCACCTCAGGTACCGCCGCGCGGGCCTGCCGTTGAGTTCTGGTGACCATCCGGCCATATCGATACCCCGTCACGGATCGAGCTCGGCCGCGCGACCTGCCGTAGAGAAGGTCATGGGCTGGTGCCGAGCTCGGCTAGTACCGCCGTGAGCAGGCGTCCCGCACCAGCTTTGTCCAGCGGGTGATTGCCGTTGCCGCACTTGGGTGACTGAACGCAGGATGGACAGCCTGCCGCGCAGGCACAGGAGTCGATGACCGAGAGGGTCGCCGACAACCAGCGCCGCAGCTGCGCGAAACCTCGCTCGGCGAAGCCGGCGCCCCCGGGCTGTCCGTCGTAGACGAACACGGTCGGCAGGCCGGTGTCCGGATGTTCGGCGGTGGATACACCCCCGATATCCCAGCGGTCGCAGGTCGCTACCAGCGGTAACAGGCCGATTGCCGCGTGCTCGGCGGCATGAAGCGCGCCCGGCGCCTGCTGCGGATCGATGCCTGCCACGGCCAGGAGATCGGGCGTCACGGTGTACAGAACCGCACGGGTCGGCAGTGTCTGCGCGGGCAGATCCAGCTCGACCAGATCGAGGACCTCGCCGTTGAACAGGGTGCGCAAATAGCCGATGACCTGGCTGGTCACCCTCACGTGCGCCAAGGCGGTGGTCACCCGGCCGTGGGCGTGCTGCTCGGTCATCGCGTCGACCGCGATGGAGGTGACCTGTCGCGCGCTGGTGGTCCAGCCGGGATCGCCGGCGTGCACGAAGGCGACACCCTCGTCCAGGTCCAGCTCATCGACGACGTAGGTATCGCCTTGATGCAGGTGAACCGCGCCCTCGTGCAGTGTTGCGTGGGCGCGTCCAGCATCCGCGGTACCGAGCAGCCTGCCGGTCTCGCCGTCGACGATCGCGACCGGCGTGCCGATGCCGCCGCGCACGTCGACGGCATCGTGCGGCTGCGTTTCCGCGGTGACATACCAGCGCGCACCACCCTTCGCCTCGGCGATCACACGGCGGCGTATCAGTCCCTGACCTGCGAGATCAGTGAGCAGTTCGCGAGCGTCGAGTGCGTCGACCTCGGCATCGGTCAGTGGCAGCTCCAGCGCCGCGCACAACAGTTGCGGACCGAGCACGTATGGGTTGTGCGGGTCGGTGATGGTGGCCTCGACCGGCTTGTCCAGCAGCGCCTCCGGATGGTGCACGAGGAAGGTGTCGAGCGGATCGTCCCTGGCCACGAGGAGTACCAGAGAGCCCTGAGTGCGGCGTCCCGCGCGTCCGGCCTGCTGCCAGAACGAGGCGACGGTGCCGGGGAATCCGGAGATCACCACTGCGTCGAGCCCCGCGATATCGAGACCGAGCTCGAGCGCATTGGTGGTGGCCGCGCCGAGCAGCGCCCCGGTGGACAGTGCGGTCTCCAGGTCCCGTCGGTCCTCCGCCAGATAGCCCGCGCGATATGCGGCAACCCGTTCGGTGAGGTCAGGGTCGGTCTCGGCGAGCAGCCTGCGCGTTTCCATGGCGGTCAGCTCGGCTGCCCTGCGTGACCGGACGAAGGTCAGCGTTCGGGCGCCCTCGACCACCAGATCCGCCATGATCCGCGCCGCCTCCGAAGTGGCCGAGCGTCGAACGGGAGCACCATTCTCGCCGGTCACAGCGGTGAGCAGGGGCGGCTCCCACAGTGCGACGGTGCGCGGGCCCTGTGGTGATCCGTCCTCGGTGACCGCGACGCAGGGCGCGCCGATCAGCCGGGATGCGGCGGCCGCGGGGTCGGCTGTTGTCGCCGAGCACAGTACGAATATCGGTTCGGCGCCGTAATGCGCCGCGATGCGCCGAAGCCTGCGCAGCACGAGTGCGACGTGGGAGCCGAAGACGCCCCGGTAGGCGTGGCATTCGTCGACTACGACGTAGCGCAACCTGCGCAGCACCCTGGCCCAGCGCTGGTGGGAGCGCAGGATGCCGACGTGCAGCATGTCGGGATTGGTGAAGATCCAGCGGCCGTTCGCACGCACCCATTGCCGGATTTCGGCAGGGGTATCACCGTCATAGGCGGCCGGATGAATATCCCGGAGCGCGCCTTCGTGTGTCAGCTCGTTCACCGCACGCAGTTGATCGGCGCCCAACGCCTTGGTCGGCGCGAGATACAGGGCGGTAGCCCGCGGGTCCGCGCGCAGCGCCGTAAGGACGGGCAGCTGATAGCCCAGTGATTTGCCGGATGCCGTACCGGTGCTGACCACGACGTGGTCGCCGCCGACCGCCAGGTCCGCGGTCTTGGTCTGGTGCGTCCACGGTGCTGTGATGCCGGCGCCGCGAAAGGCCTCGACCACCTCCGGCGCCGCCCAATCCGGCCAGGTTGCCGTGGTCGCAAGCCGCGCGGGCAGCTCGACGACATGGGTAAGTCGGGAGTCGTCGCCGGGTGCTCCGGCCAGGACACGATTCAGCAACGATCCCCCGTAGCTGAGGTGGTTGCCGGCGCGCGGTTGGGTTGTCGGCTCTGCCGGATTCATGACTCGGGCACCGCGACACGCATAGAAAGTGTGAAACGTGTGCGCTTTGGAAGCTTCACCTGCCATTTCGATACCCAATAGCGACCTGGGTCACAGGCGGTTAGCCAGACGCTCGCTCGGTTATCAGGAGGCAAACGAACCTCAAGTCTGGATTCTGGCATTGTGTCCCTCACCTGCGCATTCGCAAGATCAACTTTTTTGCAAATTGTCGGTAACTCGACTGTTGAATTGCTCGGAGACATGGTTCACTGGTTCCTGGTCGCAAGCTTCTGTGTTCGAGGGACGGATCCAAATCCAAACCGCAGCAGGATCGATGTTGCGAACGCTGTGCTTGGTGCTTTCCTGCAGGGGGAACCAACAGTACAACGATCGGAACGGACCCGGTGGGCGAACCTACTTGTCCACCGTTCCGGTAGAAAAGAGAAGGAACAGAATGGCACAGGGAACTGTGAAGTGGTTCAACGCGGAGAAGGGGTTCGGCTTCATCGCGCCCGAGGACGGCTCCGCTGACGTCTTCGTCCACTACTCCGAGATCCAGGGGTCCGGCTTCCGTACCCTCGAGGAAAACCAGAAGGTCGAGTTCGAGGTTGGCCAGGGCACGAAGGGTCCGCAGGCCACCGGAGTTCGCGCGCTCAGCTGAGCACGCAACGATCCGCAGCGCGTCCCTCACCACCGGCAACGGGGGTGGGGGACGAGCTATATCTGGGGCAGATACAGCGGACACGCGCACAACCCAAGCGCACCAATGTCATTCGGCCTGTCGGCACGATCAACGCACGTCGGAGCCGTTGCGGCGACCGTCGAAATGCGAGGCTCCGAACACGGCGCGTCGCAGGTGCCGCAAAAAGACAGGGCATACTGATCGGCAATGACGCGCGTACGCTCTGTGGTTCGGGTCGCAAGCACCCGACCACACAGAGCGTCAAGGTATAAACGTGTCTGGTGGCGCCATCAAGAGCTGTCGCCGCCGCTTGCCCCAGCCGCGCAGTGCATGAACAGCGTCGCGCGGGTCGACAGGAAAGGTGTATTCGCCGGTGGCAACACGAGACCGCGGTGCAGCCGACCAGGGCCGTCCCCTGCGTCGTCTCGTGATCGTCGAGTCCCCGACCAAGGCCCGTAAGATTGCGCCCTACTTGGGGTCCAATTACACGGTCGAGGCCTCGGTTGGTCATATCAGGGACCTCCCACGCGGTGCGGCGGATGTCCCTGCCAAGTACAAAGGCCAGTCCTGGGCGCGCCTCGGCGTCGATGTCGATAACGACTTCGAGCCGATCTATGTGGTGAGCCCGGATAAGAAGGCCAAGGTATCCGAGCTCAAGAGCCTGTTGCAGGACGCCGACGAGCTCTACCTGGCCACCGACCCCGACCGCGAGGGCGAGGCCATCGCCTGGCACCTGCTGGAGACCCTCAAGCCGAAGGTCCCGGTCCGGCGCATGGTGTTCCACGAGATCACCGAGCCAGCCATCTTGGCCGCCGCGGCCGACACCCGTGATCTCGACACCGATCTGGTCGACGCGCAGGAAACTCGCCGCATCCTGGACAGGTTGTACGGCTACGAGGTCAGCCCCGTGTTGTGGAAGAAGGTCATGCCGCGGTTGTCGGCAGGCCGGGTGCAGTCCGTCGCGACCAGGGTGATCGTGCAGCGCGAACGCGAGCGGATGGCATTCCGCTCCGCCGAATACTGGGATATCGCGGCCAAGCTCGATGCGGGCGGGGAGAACGGCGACACAACCAACCCGAGGACTTTCGGTGCGCGGCTGGTCAACGTCGCGGGCGCCCGAGTGGCGAGCGGCCGGGACTTCGGTCCGGACGGGCAGCTCAAGGGCAGTGGGGTCGTCGTACTGGATGAGGCGCACGCGCGCCGGCTCTCCGCGGCGCTCGAGGGTGCCGACCTGGCGGTTTCCTCCGCGGAAGCCAAGCCGTATACCCGTAAGCCATACCCGCCGTTCATGACATCCACGCTGCAGCAGGAGGCGGCTCGCAAGCTGCGTTTCACCTCCGATCGGGCCATGCGGGTCGCGCAGCGGTTGTACGAAAACGGCTACATCACCTACATGCGTACCGACTCGACCACATTGTCGGAGTCGGCGATCTCTGCGGCCAGGTCACAGGCGGCCCAGCTCTACGGTGCGGAGTATGTGCATCCGACGCCGCGTCAATACACCCGCAAGGTGAAGAACGCGCAGGAAGCACACGAGGCGATCCGCCCGTCCGGCGATACCTTCCAGACGCCGGGTCAGCTGCACGCACGGCTGGACAATGACGAATTCCGGCTCTACGAGCTGATTTGGCAGCGCACCGTCGCCTCACAGATGGCCGACGCCAGGGGTACCACCCTCACGCTGCGCATCACCGGCGTCGCGAGCACCGGCGAGGAATGCGTGTTCTCGGCCTCGGGTCGCACCCTGACCTTCCCGGGTTTCCTGAAGGCATACGTCGAGAGTGTTGACGAAGAGGCAGGCGGTCAGTCCGACGACGCCGAATCCAGGTTGCCCGCTCTCGACGAGGGGCAGAGTGTCACCGCGGCGGAGCTGAATCCTGATGGGCACAGCACCAATCCGCCTGCCCGATACACCGAGGCGTCGCTGATCAAGACGCTCGAAGAGCTCGGCATCGGTCGCCCGTCGACTTATTCGTCGATCATCAAGACGATCCTCGACCGCGGCTATGTCTACAAGCGCGGCAGTGCGCTGGTGCCGTCGTGGGTGGCGTTCGCGGTGATCGGTTTGCTGGAGTCGTACTTCGGCAGACTGGTCGACTTCGACTTCACAGCCGGTATGGAGGACGACCTCGATGCCATCGCCGGTGGGCGTGAGCAACGCGGAAACTGGTTGTCCGGCTTCTATTTCGGCGGTGATCACGGCGTCGAGGGTTCGGTGGCGCGCTCCGGTGGTCTGAAGAAGATGGTCGGCGAACGGCTCGACGAGATCGATGCCCGCGAGGTCAACTCGATCAGGTTGTTTGCCGACGAAGAGGGGCGCGACGTCGTCGTTCGGGTCGGCCGGTTCGGTCCGTACCTCGAGCGGATGGTCACCAATCCGGATGACCCCGAAGGTGATTCGATCTCGCAGCGGGCCAACCTGCCCGACGATCTGCCGCCGGACGAGCTGACCAACGAGGTCGCCGAGAAGCTGTTCTCCACACCGCAGGAGGGACGCTCGCTCGGCACGGATCCGGTGACCGGGCACGAAATCGTCGCCAAGGAAGGACGTTTCGGCCCGTACGTCACCGAGGTGCTTCCGGATCCGCCCGCCGAGGAGACACCAGCGCCGGCAAAGAAGACCGCGAAGAAGGCGGTCGCGCCGAAGCCGCGCACCGGATCATTGTTCAAGACAATGGATCTGGCCACGATCACCCTCGACGACGCTCTGAAACTCTTGTCGTTGCCTCGCGTTGTCGGTGTCGACCCGGCCGATAACGCGGAAATCACCGCGCAGAACGGTCGCTACGGCCCATACCTGAAGAAGGGCACGGACTCTCGTTCGCTGACCGATGAGGCTCAGCTGTTCACCGTGTCGTTGGAGGAGGCGTTGAAGATCTACGCCGAGCCCAAGCGGCGCGGCAGGCAGGCCGCAAGCGCGGCGTCGCTGCGCGAGCTCGGTAAGGACGCGGCCACCGACAAGCCGATGGTGATCAAGGATGGGCGTTTCGGCCCGTACGTCACCGACGGTGAGACCAACGCCAGCCTGCGCAAGGGCGACGAGGTCGAGTCGATCACCGACGAGCGCGCCTCGGAACTGCTCGCGGATCGGCGCGCGCGCGGACCGGTGAAGAAGAAGGCCGTGGCCAAGAAGGCACCAGCCAAGAAGACCGCGGCCAAGAAGACGACTGCGGCCAAGAAGGCCACGACCACTAAAACCGCGGTGAAGAAAACGGCCGCGAAGAAAACGGCGGCCGAGAAGTCCTGAGCGCACCCGGTCGCCCGAGTCGTCGGGCGACGGCGGTGCGAATGTGCCGTAGCCTCGGTCCGATCGCCTATCGACCGCGAAAGGACGCCGATGGCAACCGAACAGGAACGTATTGATCTCATTGCCGCGCTTGCCAGTCAGCGCGAGCTGTTCCGTATCACGCTGCGTGGCATCGACGATGAACAGGCCAGGCTGCGCACCACGGCCAGTGAGCTGACCCTCGGCGGTCTGCTGCATCACCTTGTCAACTGCGAACGGCACTGGGTGACTGTCATCGAAGAGCGTGACGAGACCGCGGAGCTGGACATCTCGACGTTCGACGGCGAATACGTTTTGGCCGACGAAGAAACGGTGGCGGGCCTGCTCGCCGAGTGGGAAACGGTGGCCGAGGCGACCGCGAACCTGATCCGCTCCGAAGCGAGCCTGGACACCTCCATCCCCACCCCGACAACCCCCTGGACGCCCGACCGGGTCTGGTGGACGGTGCGGTCCACGGTGCTGCACATCCTGCGCGAGATCACCCATCACAGCGGGCACGCCGACATCATCCGCGAGGCGCTCGACGGCGCGAATACCACGTATCAGCGGGTCTGATCCGGTCTACTGGACGGGCATCGGCATAGGGCGGGGCCGCGCCGGAATAATCGTGTCGGTGGGGGCGGCTAGGGTGTACGGCGTGGCGGGTGTCTTCGATCGGCTGGTCGGCCAAGATGTGGTCGAGTCCACACTGACTGCTGCCGCGATCGATGCCCGTGGCGGCAATATTTCCGGCGCGATGACGCACTCGTGGTTGTTCACCGGCCCGCCCGGATCGGGCAGATCGGTTGCGGCGCTGTGCTTTGCGGCCGCGTTGCAGTGCACCGACGAGGGCACTCCCGGGTGTGGCCGCTGCCATGCCTGTACGACGACGATGGCGGGGACACACGGTGATGTGCGCCGGGTGATTCCCGAGGGCTTGAGTATCAGCACCAAGGAAATGCGCGAGATCGTGCAGATCGCGTCGCGGCGGCCGAGCACAGGCCGCTGGCAGGTGGTGCTCATCGAAGATGCCGACCGGCTCACCGAGGCGGCAGGCAATGTATTACTGAAGGTGGTCGAGGAACCGCCGGATCGCACGGTGTTCCTGCTGTGCGCGCCTTCGGTGGATCCCGAGGACATCTCGGTGACGCTGCGCTCCCGATGCAGGCATGTACATCTGGTGACGCCGTCGGTGCCCGCCATCGCGCAGGTGCTGCGGGACCGCGACAAACTCGACGAGAAGACGGCCACCTGGGCGGCCTCGATCAGCGGCGGGCACGTCGGTCGCGCGCGACGACTTGCCACCGACGAGGAGGCGCGAGCGCGGCGTCAGCGTGCGGTGGGGTTGGCTGCGGCGGTGGCGCGACCAGGTGCCGCCTATGCGGCGGCCGACGAGTTGGTCAAGTCCGCCGACGACGAGGCCAAACAGATGAGTGCGGCCCGTGACGAACGCGAACGGGACGAGCTGGCGACCGCGCTCGGTGCCGGTGGCACCGGCAAGGGCGCCGCGGGCGCGACTCGTGGCTCGGCCGGAGTATTGAAAGACCTGGAGCGCAGACAGAAGTCCCGCGCGACCCGAACGGGTCGCGACGCGCTCGACCGGGCCCTGATCGACGTCGCAGGCGTGTACCGCGACGCACTCGCGGTCCGCTTCGGCGCCGCGCGCAACGGTTCCGGCGTCGCACTCACCCACCCGGACCTCTCCGACCAGATCCATGATCTCGCCGATCGAGTCCGCCCCGAGGGCCTGCTCCGCTCGGTCGAGGCCGTCCTGGCCTGCCGCGAGGCCCTGGACCTCAACGTCAAGCCCCGCTTCGCTCTCGCCGCTATGGTCGCAACCCTCATATCCGCCCAATCGGCATGACCCTCCCCGTCACGTAGATCGACCGGTAGATCGTCTGATGGCTGATGGTCATCTCGGGCTTTCTGGACACTGCCGGCGCAGAAGTCGGGCAGAGTGCTGCGGCGACCACTCTCGATTCCGTCATCCGATGACCAACATGCGCAGAATATTGTTGTGGGACAATAGCTTTGGTTCGGATGAGATCGCCCGATAGGCGGGGGACCGTAGCCAGGAACCAGCCGCCGCACCTGCGCCCCGAATCGGTCGATCCCGGACCGAGAGTGGGCGAGTAGTCGGCCACCGACCGCGCGTAGGCAGCTTCCGGACCACAGCAGCGCACGAACTTTGTTCTCCGCAATGGAGATCGGCTCGCGTGCGCCTAATCTCGAGACGGTGACGACTGCGACCACACCGGGCCGGTTTCGTTTGTTCGGCAGCACCTTGCGGTTGCTGTGGAATCCCTTGCGTGCGTTGACCGAACTGCCCGCCCACGGCGACATCGTGGCGATAGGGGTAGGCCGGTGGCGGGCATTCGTGGTCTGTGAACCGGAGCTGTTGAAGCAGGTTCTGGTCGACGACCGGACCTACGATAAAGGCGGGCTGATCGCTGAACGGTTCAGCGTCCTTCTCGGCAACGGCGTGGCCACTTGTAGCCATGTCGACCATCGCCGCCAGCGTCGGTTGGTGCAACCCGCATTCCATAAGGATTTGCTGCGCGGCTATACCGAGATGATGCCCGAGCAGGTCACGACAGTGATCGAAACCTGGCGAGATGGCGAGGTCGTCGATGTGATGGCGGCGATGTACGCGATCACCACGCGGATCAGCTGTGCGACGATGTTCGCGACCGAGCTACCCGCTCACCGCATCACCCAAGTGACACGTGACCTCGACATCTTCTTGTCAGGGGTGTATCGGCGCATTATTCTTCCATCGCTGCTGGACGGGCTTCCGACTCCGGGAAGGCGTCGTTTCGACGAAGCGGTAGCCCGCATGCGCAATCTCGGTGCCGCCATCGTGACCGGTTCGCCGACCACCGACCCTGGTGTCATCCTGTCTGTTCTGAAGGCTGAGTGCGACGAGAACGGCGACGGGCCTTCCGAAACGGAGCTGGTGGACCAGGTGATGAACTTCCTGGCGGCGACAGTCGATACCGTCGGGGCCACTTTGACATGGGCGCTGCATCTGCTGACCGAACATCCGGATATCGCGGAACGACTGCACCGGGAGACCGACACGGTGCTGGCCGGTCGTACCCCGACGGCCGCCGACCTGCCCGCGCTCGAGCTCACCAGGCGCGTCATCACGGAAACCCTCCGGCTGTATCCCCCGGCCTGGGCTCTTACTCGCGTCGCGCGGACTGGCACTGAACTGGGCGGATACCACATTCCGGTAGGAGCTACGCTGCTATGCAGCCCCTATCTGATGCATCACCGCGCCGATATCTATCCGGATCCGGAGCGATTCGACCCGGACCGGAACTACGACCGGCGGGCTCTGCACGCGCTGTTCCCCTTCGGGGCCGGTGCGCGTAAGTGTCTCGGTGACAGCTTCGCCCTGGCCGAAGCGACCCTCACTTTGGCCACCATCGCCTCGAAATGGCGCTTCGAAGCAGTCTCCGACGATCCTGTTCGGGCCGCACCCCGATTTGTGCTCGCTCCGCGGGCGCTGCGGCTGCGTGCCGTGGCGCGCTGACCGGGCGCCTGCATCCGACCGAGAACTGGCCGGCCGCTGCGGTCGGGTCTGCCGTTCGCGCTGCGATGACCAGCCGTTTTCGCGATCCGCCCGCCGAGGCGATAGACTCGCGACGCCGAAAGGCACGCCGCCTTAGCTCAGTCGGTAGAGCGCTTCACTCGTAATGAAAAGGTCGCGAGTTCGATTCTCGCAGGCGGCTCCAGGTCAGAAGCCATTCCATCACTCACCTACCTTTGGTGGGACCCCCAGCGTGCCAACGCTCTTGAATCACTTGAAGAGCGCGGCGCCTGCGGCCTTCAGATCTTCGGGTTGTGCGTCGCTGTAGATGGACAGGGAAACCGCGGGGTCGTGGCCGTGCCAGGCCGCGTCGCTGTACCACTCGGGCCTGACCGGCGTCCCGTCCTCGTGGACCACGATCAGCCGATCGTCGGTCCACGGGATACGCATTGCCCGGCATTCGGTCTTCTGCAGCGTCATGAGCGCATCCAGCGCTTCGGTGACATCGGGTGGCGGGGGACGGTCGCGGCGGCTGCGTCGGGACTTGGGCAGGTTCTCCTCGGTCTCAGTGCCGACTGCCACGCGGCCACGCCTCACGCGAAGTTTGGACTTGCCAAACCGTGTCCACCAAGCGGCGAGTACTTCGCTGCGTCGCATCCCGTAGCAGGACAACAGCCAGCAGGCGTACAGCCGCTCGGTGCGCACCGATTCGCGGAATGCATCGACCTCATCCACCGTCCACGACCTGGTTTCGACGTCGTCATCGTCTTCGGCGGCGGCGATTAGACCCCACTGCGAATCATCTTCCGTGCCGAATGGCCCGCCGGAATCGGTACGGCACGAGTGTCGCGTGCGGCAAGGCTGCTGTGCCCGGAGCCACCGATTGGCGCCGGAGCAGGCGGCTGGAGTCGGTGAATATCAGAATAGCGTCCAGTGGACGCAGTGTGTCCAATTGGACACATGCGGTTTGCGCCACGCCCGCGAAATAGACTGCCGCAATCAGCTGCAATTCGCCGGCGCTGTGCGAAACTTGCCCCGCACAGTAATTTAACTCCTCACCCTCGGAGGACTGTCCATGACGAATTCTGTTGCGACACTCGATCTGCCCGAACCTCTGGTTATTACGCTGGGGAATCTCAAGGGCGGTGTCGGCAAGACGACATCAGCATTTTTCTTGGCAAGTTACTTCGCTTCGATTCACGGGCTGCGGGTGCTGGTAATCGATGCCGACCCGCTCAGTCAAACCGGCTACTCGTGGCATCGGCGGCTGATCAAGGGGGAAATCGACGTGCCGTTCGAGTTGATTGCTTTCCCTTCCAGGCACGTCAATGATTGCATCACCGACAATGCCGCCGATTTCGATGTCATCATCGTGGATGCCGGTGGCGAGTCGGCCGAAATATTCAAAGCTGCCATCCCCGCGAGCGATGAGCTCGTACTGCTGACAAGTGTGAGCCCCTCTGAGGTCAAACGAGTGCCGAGTACATATAGGGCCGCCGAGGAGGCGGCGGCCGAAGGCAATCGGGAGATTCGAGTGCGAGTCCTGATGACCAAGGTTCCGGTGACGATGAAGAACGGCGTGAATATCTCGACCGAATACCGGACGCAACGGGGGAATCTGGAGAGCGCTGGGTATGACGTATTCCAAACGTATTTGAGCTCTTGGAAATGGTATCGAGAGGCGGCCGACGGGGAGGTCGGTGACGGTGCCGAGAACCCGATCGAAGATCTGGGAGAGTATCGGCAGGTGGGCGACGAGCTGGTGAGCGCATATCGGGTCGCGGTGGAGGTGCCTGCCTGATGCCTCCCCAACGTAGGAAGGGTTTGATAGGCGGCCTCAATCCGCTGGCCGACGGTGCTGAGCACACTCCGCCGGTTTCGCCGCTGCGCGACGCCGAATGGCGGCGGCGGGGTGCTACCGAGGTGGTCGCGCCGGCTTCCGTCGCCTCCGCCGCGCCCCCGGAGCAAGCCCCGGAGCCGCCCCGGGAACAAGCCCCGGCACCGGCCCCGGGTCTGAATGTCTTGACCATGCCGGTGCCCGTCGCCGGTGATGGCCCGCTGAGCGAGCGGGAGCGGTCGCAGTTGACATTGTGCGAGTCGTCGATCGACACGCTGCGCATCGCATTCTGGGCCGCCGGGCGAGCTCTGCAGATTGTGCGTGACGGGCGGCTGTACCGCGACGACCACGAGACATTCGACGATTACGTGGAACAGCGGTGGGATATGCAGCGGTCATACGCCCACAAGCTCATTCGAGCCTGGCCGCTTGCCGCCCGGCTGCACCCACTGGCGCCTGCCATCAACGAGGGGCAGGTACGCGAATTGCTGCCGGTAGCTGCCGAACACGGCGAAGACGCGGCGATCACCATATACACCACGCTCGCTGGTGGCGCCGATGTGAAGGTCACTGCGGGCAAGCTCCGGGAAGCGGTCGCGCTCATTCCTGAGCGTTACGACGAGGCCGCGGTGGTCGAGCGACTCCAGGCGTGGCTGCGTGGTGAATTGCCGGACGATTCGAACAACCGAGCGGCGGACATGTTCACCGCCATGGAATCGCGGCTCGTCGCGCTGACCCGGCGAGTTGTCAAGGGGTCGAGCGGCGACCCGGTCGCGGCGCGCGAATTCGCAGCGAAACTCCGCACGATCGCGGAACAGATCGAGGAGCAGATTACCGCCTGAGATCCAACGTCGACGTGCCCCGCAGTGGAATGTATTTCCGCTGCGGGGCCTTTGCGTAACGGGTCGAAATTGCTGTGCGGAATATGGATCTTCGAATTAGAGTGCCACGGCCGTCGAAAGTAGTTATTGTTTCGTTATCGAAATTTAAGTGTGTTGCGCTTTGCGGCGTGCGCTATGTGCCGAAAGGTAGGCGCTCGGATCGGATCCGCTGTTAACAGATCACCGTGATGGTATTCGAATCAGTTCGAGGTCTTGGTGAAGCCCTGCACGTCAAGAAATACGGCGTCGCGCGGCCCATCATCGGCAGTCGATATGAAAATCGGAGGACCGTATCATGGCATCAACTACCGACGTCCGATATTTTAGCTTCCTGCGGCGCGCTGTTCTTTGGGCGCTTGCTGCAGGAGCTGTCGCCTTCATGGCAATGCTGCTGAATTCCGGTCAGGCAGCGGCCCAGCCGGTGACGATCCCGAGCGTGGGAACATTCGAGATCCCCGACGAAATTTCGATCCCTGCAGATATTGTCGGAACCGATTTGCGGCACAACACGATATTGCCCGATCTGGAAGCCCCGATCGGTGCCGATGTTGTCGGAATCGATTTGCGGCACAACACGATATTGCCGGAATTGGAAGCCTCGATCGGTCCCGATGTTGTCGGAATCGAGTTTCTCGAACCGGCCGCGGTTCCTGTAATTGAGATTGCAATACCCGCCACCGCTCCGGGCATCGAGCTTTCGGCGCCCTTGGCTGTCCCGGGAGCGCAACTTTCGGTGCCTGCGATCATTCCGGGGATGGAGCTCCTATTCCCCAACGGCCTTCCTCGTATCGAGGTCCCAATCCTTACCGGCATTCCCGGATTGGCTCCTCCGGCGCAGGCCGCTCCCGCTGTGGTGAAGCCGCAGAAAACAACCGGCGAGGTCGCCGTCGACGCCGCGCGGACCAGGCTCGGTGCTGACTACGCCTATGGCGCGGTGGGCCCAGGTGCCTTCGACTGCTCGGGTCTGGTGCAGTGGTCCTACGAGCAGGCCGGCGTTGACGTGCCGCGCACCAGCTACGGTCAGCTCGCCGCCGGAACGCCGGTGCCGCTGGACGACCTGCAGCCGGGCGATGTGGTGTCGTTCTACGGCGGCAGCCACTCTGCCCTTTACGCCGGTGACGGCCAAGTCATCCACGCCTCGACCTACGGCACTGGAGTGACCACGTCGCCGATCTCGTCGATGCCGATGACGGGTGCTCGCCGGATGTGACCTCCGCCCGCGAATGCGCCCACCGGCGCGCCGTCCGTATCTGCGCCCGTACCCGAATCCACTCGAACTGCGAGTCGAGGCTCCGATGAACCACATGGCTTTCACGGACACTCCTACTTCCCCGAGTGCGTACGACGGCCACGCTTGCGGCCTACCCGCCGGTCATCCAGCCCGAGATCGGGCGGACCATGGCAAAGTCGCGAATGTCGGTTGGCTTGACGAGGATCGCGTCGACGTTGTCCAGGTCGTCGTATTCGGTGCGGTAGCCGTCTTCGTCCATGTCGCAGAGCGAACCATTCGCGCGCTGGTACAGCGGAGAGCTGTCCGCAGGAGTGCGTTCGAGCTCGAACAGGATGGCCGCATGGGGAGACTGCGAGCAGCGTCGCGACGGATGGGGCGATTTCGTTTCGCCGGGGCGGCTCGATCTCGGTCATCGGCGCACGACTGCGATGCAGCCGGGTGTGAAGTCCGCTCCCGGACGGATGGAATGCCCACCGGGGAGGTTCGACCCAGCGTCGGAACATCCCACCTCTATCGGCTGGGGACGGCAGCGCGATGGTTCCTCTTGCGCGCACCACGCAGACGTTGAGCCGATACATTCATCGACGAGTCCTGTAGGAGCCGAACCAGCGGGGCAGGCCACGCATCGGCCGTGGTCGATAGCGGTTGGTCAGCGCCGCGGCGAGCATCGGCGGCCTCGGGCCCGAGATTTGTGTAATACCAACCACTCTGAGGGTCTTCGCCCTCGTGGATCAGCCGCCGGACCCGGTGGCCATCGGTGCTGGTGATCACCGGTTGGCCGTGGATGTCGCGCCAGGATCCCGTTGTGCGCGAGCACCGTTCGCTCATCGCCACCGACAGCGAGCGGGTGGCAGTTCTCCACCGAACGCACGCCGTGGGTCGCAAATCGGGAATGGAACAGCGCCGGACCTTCTGGGTACAGCGTTCGCACAGCAGCGATTCGACGATCACCAGTTCGGGGTCCATGCCACGGCCGACGGTGAAGGTGTCGCCGGTGATGATCGCGTAGCCATACCCGTGCGGGTTGGCCACCGCGCCACCGCGTCGAGGTCGGGGCTGAAACCGGGCTCGAGGAAAGTCGGGATGCACACGCGAGGTCCTCCAGTTCGGCGAGAAGGGGTGAATAGTCCGGGCGTCCCCACAGCCAGGTGCGCCGCCGCGGCGTCGGTGATGGCGGGTAGTTCGGTGTCGGGGATCGGGCGGGTGCCGAGCCGGTCTGCGAGTGCCCGCATAACCCGGCGCGGAACCTCATCGACGATGTCTAGCAGGTCGGGGAACCGTGCGGCTTCGGCGGTGAGCAACCGCCGCAGCGCGCGGGATTCTTCTATGCGGTAGCACCTGGCGAGCTGCAATCCGACCTCCCACAGTTTCGCAGGCTGGTCGTTGCTGCCTCCGATTAGACTCGCGGGTGTAATGTAGTGAACTTGCAAGTGCAGTTGTGTGAGGAGATTCGTGTGAAGACCGTGGTCATTACCGGCGGGACCGATGGCATGGGCAAGGCGCTCGCGCTGACCTATCTGCGGCGCGGCGAGCAGGTTGTCGTCATTGGCACCAACGCACGCAAGGGCCAGGCGGTCCTTGACGCCGCCACCGAACTCGGTGCCGATCGGCGCATCGAGTTCATCCAGGCGGACCTGAGCCTGCTGGCCGAGAACCGGCGGGTGATCGACCAGATCGCATCGACACATCAGGCGGTGGATGCCCTTGTGCTTGGTGCGCGGTACTTCCGTGCGACGAGGTTCGTCACAACAGAAGGCTTCGAAGCCAACTTCGCACTGTTCTATCTGAGTCGATACTTGTTCGGGCACGGCCTCATGGCGCAACTCGATCAGGCCGCCGCACCTGTGATCCTCGACCTGGCCGGCCCCGGCGGCGAGCTGTCCAGAATCCGCTGGGACGATTTGCAATTCGCGCAGGGCTACAACCCTGACGAGGTCATGGGACAGTGCGGGAAGCTGAGCGATCTACTCGCAGTAGCCTTCACTCGCCGCTATCCCGCCACCCGGGTTCGATACGTTCTCCTGCACCCAGGACTGACAGCGACCGGGTTCACCGGCGAATATGACGCTGCCAGTGCCGAATTGGTCGAACGCATGCGAGAACGAGGCCAGCCGATAGAAGCGGCTCTCGTTCGAATTCTCCGTCACCTCGACAACCCGCCGACCGCACCGCTGACGGCGTTCATGCAAGACAACCCGATCGACGTACACGGCGGGCCGTTCGACTCCGCAGCGGCTGACCGGCTGTCCGAGCTCACCTCGAAGCTATTGCGCTGAGCCGGGTGTGGGTGTTACTCCTGGACCGGGCGCCGTTGATCGGTCCAGGAGAACGTCGTGTCAGCCTGCTTCGGCGGTGCGGAGGGTTTCGCCTCCGGCGACCTGCTCGAGTACCGCGTTGAAGCGGTCGGCTGCTTCGATATTGCCGAGGTGGCCGGTCGGCCAGACGTGATAGTCGGCGAGATAGCCGGTCCCGGAAAGGGTTTCGGCGATTGTGCGGGACATGCGCGCTGGAAGCAGGTGGTCGTTGCTGCCCGCGATTACGGTGGTGGGGACGGTGAGATGCTTTGCGGCGTCACCTAGTTGGAGGTCGGCGAGTGCCGCGGCGTACCTGCCTCGGGTCAGCGGGCGGCAGGAGCGCACGATGCCGAGGGAGAAGTTCACCTCGTCGCTGGTCGAGTTCTTGGACATCACGCGGGATTTGAAGACCGTGGCGACCGGCCAGCCGCCGGGCAGTGGAACCGGTGTTGTCAGAACGGTTTCGGAGACGAGGGCCGGCATGCGGACGGGGGAGCCGAACACGGTGACCGGCTTGTTGGAGATCGTCAATGTCCTGTTCAGCAGCGGGAGCAGGTCGGTGTCGTACCTGACGTTGCCCGAGGTGGTATTCACCAGTATGACCGCGCGGGCGCGGCGCTCGACTTGCTCGGGATAGCGAGCTGCCCACGCCTGCAACGTCATTCCGCCCATGCTGTGTCCGGCGAGCACCGCGAGCTCGCCGGGACGCAAGGTGGCGTCGAGGACCGCCGAGAGATCGTCGGCGAGGGTTTCCGCGCCGGGGCCGACGGTGCCGAGCTGGCTTTCGCCGTGGCCGCGCTGGTCGTAGCAGACCACGCGATACCGGTCGGCGAACGCGTTGATCTGCGGGTTCCAGTACTCGATGCTGCAACTCCAGCCGTGGATCAGCACGATCGTCTGACCATCGGCCGGGCCGTAGGCGTGCACACGCAGTCGGGCGCCGTCGACGGTGGTGACGGGGATGACCTCATGCGGAACAGTGGGCGTATTCAACGACGCGGTCCGGAAAGTGCGCGATCGCAACCCTGCACGGTAGGCGGCGGTGAGGGCGCCATTTCGCGCCTCCGCCAGCGTCTTCATCGACTTCACCAGCATTAGAGCACTCCTTTGTGTCTGCCGCCACCGTACCGTGCAAGCAAGGTGCTTGCTAGTGCAAGCGCCCACTGACCGGGAAACCTGGCTCACCCAGGTGAATACCCGATATTCGGACGGGTGAACTCTTCTTTCGGAACGAACATCGTGTACGAGCGAGTTCTTCCGGACGCGCTACGAATAAATCCGGACCGTCACCTCTCGTGATTATCGAGATGGCGGGAGGCGGCGTTATCCAGCGGGGCAGGGCCCCGCGGCGTCGAGTGTCGTGCTACCGGTCAGCGGGTATAGAGGGCGGCGATGTCCTCCGGCACGACCAGACAGACCTGGTCGTCGGGGTGAAAATCGCCGGGGAGGTCGCGGCGGTTGGGAGCCCGGACGAAGACCACGAGGGAGGAACCGTCGCCTGGGTCGATTTCCACCGCGACGGAGCTTGGGGTATCGCTGTCCGGTGCGAACTGCCAGTGGCCCACGTGCCCGAATTCGAGCTTGCGAGCCGCACTGACCCCGAATCCGTCGAGCCGGGCAAATCCAGCGGCGTCCACGTCGGGAAATTGTACTCTAGCTGCGGAAACGCTGGAAGTTTTCGATCATGATCCGACAATTCGGGAGACCATGTCGGGTCTGTGGGCCGCAGAGGGTCGTTTTCCATAGGTGGCGGCGGCGGGTGCGGCACCGCTACCGTTATTACTTGTGGAGACCACGCACGTAGCCGACCCGGCCGCGCACCCGGAGCCGGAGGGTGCGAATCGCTCGGGGTGGCGCGCGCTCGGGGTACCGCTGTTGGTGGCGGGCGTTGGTATCGGCGCCGCGGTGCTGCTGCACTTCCGTGATCCGCACAGCGAGGGTTCCTACGGGATCTGCCCGGTCTACGCACTGACGGGCTATTACTGTCCCGGATGCGGCGGGCTGCGCGCGATGCACAACCTGACCGACGGCCACCTCATCGACTCGCTGCACAGCAATGTGCTCGCCGTGCCGCTGGTGCTCGCCTTCGTGCTGCTGGTCGGCGATTGGTCGGTGCGTGCCTGGCGCGGTCAGCGGATGCGGATGCCCCGGATCAGTCGCACCACGATGTGGGTGGTGTTCGCGCTGTTCGGGGCGTATTCGGTGCTGCGCAACACCCCGTGGGGAAGCTGGCTGACGCCGGTTTAGTCGCTCTTCGGCGTGGCCTTCGTGAATCTTCCGGTAAGAACTGGGCAAGCTTCGATCATGAGTGACTCATTGAAGGACCGTGTCCGCGCGAAGCTGCTGCGCCTGCTCGCCGGGGACGGCACGCCGGATGCGGAGCAGGACGATCCACGGCAGCTCTCGGTGGAGACCGATCTCGAGGTATTGAACAGCGTCGCCGATGACGACCCGCTGATCGAAGAACTGGCGAGCCGCTATCTCGTCTTCTGAGCGGGTCAGACTCCGGCTGAGACGCCGTTGTAGGGCGGCAGCTGCGGCAGCGGCTCGCTGAACAGCCAGACATCCCACAGCGGGCGCAGTGGGAGCAGGCTGTAATGGCCTGCCAGGTCGGTGAATTCCTCGGTGGTGACCGACGCGTGCCGGTAGCGGAGGGTCCATTCCCGGAGCAGATCGAAGAACGACTGCTCGCCCAGCTGCAGCCGCAGCGCGTGCAGGGCGAGCGCACCACGTTTGTAGACGCGGTCGTCGAACATGCGCTGCGGCCCCGGGTCCCCGACGGTGATGTCCTGCGGTTGCCGCGACAGATTGTGCCGGGCGGCGCGCGCCAGCTGATCGGCGGTCGGCCCGCCCGCGGCCTCGGACCACATCCATTCGGCGTAGCAGGCGAAGCCCTCGTGCAGCCAGATATCGCGCCACTGCCGGATGGTGAGGCTGTTGCCGAACCACTGATGCGCCAATTCGTGCGCGACAAGTCGTTCCGCACCGCGGCGACCGTCGCAGTGGTTGGCGCCGAAAATCGAAATGCCCTGTGCCTCGATGGGGATTTCCAACTCGTCGTCGGTGACCACCACCGTGTAACCCTCGAAGGGGTACGGACCGAAGCGTTCGATGAACAGGTCCATCATCTGCGGCTGACGGGCGAAATCGTACTCGAATTCGGCGCGAAGGCGGGCGGGGACGATGGCCTGCATCGGCACCGGGCCGTGCGCGGAACCGATGCGATGCTTTTGATAGGGGCCGATCTGGATGGTGGCCAGGTAGGTCGACATCGGCTCCGACTGTTCGTACACCCAGGTGGTCTGACTCGCCTTGATCTGTTTGCGCATCAGGGTGCCGTTGGCGATCGCATAGTACGGGGTATCGGTGGTGATCGAAATCCGGTAGCTCGCTTTGGAACTCGGATGATCGTCGCAGGGGAACCAGGACGCGGCGCCATTGGGCTGGCTGGCCACCAGCGCACCCTCGGCCAGTTCCTCCCAGCCGACCTCGCCCCACGGGCCCCGCACCGGTTTCGGTATCCCGCCGTACTGGATGGCCAGCGAGAGCAGGCCGCCCGCCGGAATGCTCTGCTGCGGCGTGATGACCAGCTTGCCGTGCTGGTGCACATATTTCGCGGGCTTCGCGCCGTTGACGAATACCTTGGAAACGGTGAGTGATTGGGAAAGATCCAGTGTGAACCGAGGTTGGATGGCGGTGGTTATCGCGGTGATCTCGGCGCGGCCCGCCAGCCGGTTGCCAGCGACCTTATAGACGAGGTCGAGCTCGTACCGCGATACCCGGTAGCCACGGTTTCCGTTCTGCGGCAGGTACTCGTCGATGGGCTCTTCGTAGAACTTGCCCGGCATCAGTCGACTGCCCCGGCCTCACTCTGCCGGTCTCTTCGGGCGACCTGTGTGCCGTTAGCCGGACCCGACCACGGCGCGATCGGATTGCCCCACCAGCGGGTGGACGGGGGCACTGTGTCACCACGCATGACCAGCGAGGCGGGGCCGATGGTCGCGCCGTCGCCGATGGTCGCGGCAGGCAGTGCGACGCAGTGCGGCCCGAGGGTGGCGCCCGCGCCGATGGTGACGGTGTCCATGGCCATGATTCGATCGTGAAACAGGTGGGTCTGCACCACGCAGCCGCGTTCCACGGTTGCGCCATCGCCGAGAGTCACCAGGTCCGCCTCCGGTAGCCAGTAGGACTCGCACCATACTCCTCGCCCGATGCGCGCACCGAGGCCTCGCAGCCAGAGATTGAGCACCGGCGTTCCGGTCGCGGCGCGCGCGAACCACGGCGCGGCAACGGTTTCGACGAAGGTGTCGGCAACCTCGTTTCGCCACACGAACGAGCTCCACAACGGATGTTCACCGGCCTGGATTCGGCCGACCAGCAACCACTTTGCGGTGATCGCGCTCGCGCCTGCCACCGCGCCCGCGGCCATCAGGACCAGTCCGCTCAGTAATGCGGCGGCCGAGTAGCCGATCGATCGGGCGGTCCAGGCCAGGGTGAACAGCACGCCGAGTCCGATGGCGAAGGTCACCAGTACGGGGAAGAGCCTGCACGTTTCGACGACGGCGCGTGCCAGCTCGAGCCGCAGCGGTGGATCGAAGGTGCGCTCGGTGTCGCCGGTGCCGGAGGCTCGCCGCAGGCGAACGGGTGGGCTGCCGAGCCAGGAAGAGCCTGCCTTGGACTTGGATGGTGCGGCGGAAAGTACCGCGACAAGACCGTTTTTCGGTACCCGCCGTCCCGGCGCGGTCATCCCGGAGTTACCGAGGAACGCGCGTTTGCCGATCTTCGCGTCACCGATGCGCAGCCAGCCGCCGCCGAGCTCGTAGCTGGCGATCATGGTGTCGTCGGCGAGGAACGCGCCGTCGGCGACGGTGGTGAATTTCGGCAGCAGCAGTACCGTCGACGCCTCGACGTTTTTGCCGATCTTCGCGCCGAGCAGCCGCAGCCACACCGGGGTGAGCAGGCTGGCATACAGCGGGAACAGGAAGTTGCGCGCCGAATCCAGCAGCCGCTCGGTGGCCCATGCCTGCCAGCCGACCCGGCTGCGCACCGGATGGTGGCCTTCGACGAGCCCGATGCTGAGCAGCCGCACCGCGACCAGCGTCATCACCGCGTACACGGTGAGGCTCAGCAGCGTGGCGACGGGCAGGATGGCGAAGCCACGGCCGAGCGCACCGGCGACCGTGCGGGCGTCGCGGATGAACCAGGCGATGAACGCGCCGCCAACGGCGAGCCCGAAAATGGGCATGGAAGCCAGCGCCATCGAGGTCACGCCGAAGATCGCGATCCAGTGCGCGGCCCTTGCCGGGGTATAGTCGGGCCAGCGGTGTTGGGCCTTGCCGACTTTCGTCGCGGGCGAGCCCGCCCACTCCTGCTCGGCCTTGACCTTGCCCGATACCGCGGAGCCCGGCGCGATCTCCGCATTCTTGCCGATCTTGCTACCGGGCAGCAGGATCGATCGCGCGCCGATCACCGCGCCAGGTCCGATGACGATCGGTCCGATATGCACCACATCGCCGTCGATCCAGTACCCGGACAGATCGACCTCCGGTTCCACGCTGCAGCCGTTGCCGAGTTCCAGCATGCCGGTCACCGGTGGCAGTGTGTGCAGGTCGACGCCATTGCCGATTTTCGCGCCGAGTGCGCGCGCGAAAGGCACCATCCATGGTGCGCCGGAGAGGCTTTCGGCCCCACTCGCCTCCGACAATCGGACCGCCGCCCACAGGCGCAGGTGCACCGATCCGCCGCGCGGGTAGTTCCCGGGCGATACCCCGCGCAGCAGCACGCGAGCGCCGATCGCGCAGATGACCATGCGGCCGGGCGGTGAGATGAAGAGCGTGAACGCGGCAATGGTCCACCACCAGGACAGGTGCGGCAGCCAGGGCAGCGAGCCGGACCAGCCCGCGATATTCCCGACAACCGCCAGCCAGGTGAGCCACTGCATGCCGGTGAGGGTGGACAGCGGAATGGTCGCGAGCACCTGGATCCACTGGGCGCCGAGTGGCATCGGGCGCACGATGCGTTTTTCGGCGGCGGCGCTCGGCGCGGTCTCGTCGAGCAATTCCGCGAGCGCGCCGAGGCGGGGATGGTCGTAGAGGTCGGCGACCGCGATGCGTGGGTAGCGTTCGCGCAGCGCGGTGACCAGTTGGGCGGCCGCGAGCGAGCCGCCGCCCACGTCGAAGAAGTCGGTATCGGGGCTGGTGACTTCGGCTCCGAGGATCGAATCCCACAGTCGCGCAACCCATTGTTCGGTTTCGGTGAGATCGTGGCTCGGGGTGTCGGTGTCGGTGTCGTTGGGCAGTGGCCACGGCAGTGCGTCGCGGTCGACCTTGCCCGAGGTGCGGGTCGGCAGTTCAGAGACGACGGCCAGGCGTGGCACAAGTGGCGCGGGAAGTTGTTCGGCGAGTGCGGCTCTGGCGGCGGAGATGTCGAAGTCGGACGCCGTGCCGGTCAGGTAGCCGACGAGGATCTTGTTGCCCGCCTTGGTGGTTCGGATTGCCGCGGCGGCGCCGGTCACGCCGGGCAGGTGCTGCAACGCGTTATCGATCTCGCCGAGTTCGATGCGGCGGCCGCCGAGTTTGACCTGATCATCGGCGCGGCCGAGGAAAACGAGGCCAGCGCTGTCGTTGCGGACGAGGTCACCGCTGCGGTAGGCCCGATCCCAGCCCAAAGATGGTAGTGGGGCGTACTTTTCGGCGTCCTTTGCCGGATCGAGGTAGCGGGCCAATCCGACACCGCCGATCACCAGCTCGCCGGATTCGCCCTCGCCCACCGGATCTCCGGCCGCGTCGACTACGGCGAGGTCCCAGCCGTCGAGTGGGAGGCCGATCCGAACCGGGAAGCTCCCGTCCAGTAGTGCCGCGCAGGCGACGACCGTTGCTTCGGTGGGGCCGTAGGTATTCCACACCTCGCGGTCGGGGTCGGTGTTGGCTTCGTGGCGTTCGTGGGGCCCCACCTCCTCCGGGCCCGTCGTTCGCGCCGCAGTGTTGCCCGCCAGGCGTTCGGCGAGCTCCGGTGGTACCGCTTCGCCGCCGAAGATCAGCAATCGGACCGGGTCGAGCGCCTCGGCGGGCCAGGTCGCGGCCAGTGTCGGCACCGTGGAGACGACGCTGATCTCCCTGCGCACCAGCCAGGGGCCGAGGTCTGCGCCGGTGCGCACCAGTGCGCGCGGTGCGGGCACAAGGCAGGCGCCATTGCGCCAGGCCAGCCACATTTCCTCGCAGGAGGCGTCGAACGCGACCGAGAGTCCGGCCAGGACCCGGTCGCCGGGCCCGATCGGGGCGTCCCGCAGGAACAGTCGCGCCTCGGCGTCGACGAATGCGGCGGCATTGCGATGGGTGACCGCAACGCCTTTCGGGGTTCCGGTGGAGCCGGAGGTGAAGATGATCCAGGCATCGTCGGCGGGGGTCGGGCGCAGCGGTGAGTCGTCGGCCGGGTCCGCATCGTCCGAGTCGGCTCCCGCCGCGATCCGTTGGGCGCCCTCGACCGTCGTCTTGATGCCCGACGCGGTCACGATCGCGGCGACCTTCGCCTCGCCGAACACAAGTCGGGCTCGTTCCTCGGGGTCATCGGCATCGACAGGAACGTAGGCGGCGCCCGCGTGCAGGATGGCGAGGATGGTGACGTAGAGCTCATGGGCGCCCGAGGGCATCCGGATGCCGACTCGGTCGCCGGAGCGCACGCCCGCCGCGATCAGCCGGGCAACGCCTGTTTCGATCTCGGCTCGCAGCTCGGTGTAGCTGAGTACGACCCTGCCGTCGTCGATGGCGGCCGCGTCGGGGTGGGCGATGGTCGTGCTGGCCAAGATGTCGACAAGGGTCCTGACCTGCGGAGCGAGCACGGCGTGCAGCAGTGGACTCGGTGCCGGTTGCCCGGGATCGCTGTCCTCGCCCGTCGCCGCGTCGACCTGCGGCTGCAGCATCACGTCCTGCCCACCTCTCATAGACCTGCCTAACGCTTCACGAGTGTTGTTTCACAAGAGGGTTACCAATGGGCAAACATCATGGTGACCAACAGTCCACGGTACCTGCGGTACTGGGCTTTTGTGGCGTAGCGAACCGTCCGGGCGGTCAGCAACCGTCGGGGATGTCCTCGCCGAGTGCCTTCAGTGCGAGTCGGTGCATGGTCCGTCTTTCGTCGTCGTCGAGGCGATGTAGGACGGTGTCGGTGGCCTGTTCTATGAGTGTGTCGGACCGTCGTCGTTCGGCCCGTCCGGCCTGGGTGATGGTGAGCCGGTATTTGCGGCGATCGCTGGTATCCCGGGTGCGCACCACGAAACCGGCCTGCTCGAGGCTGTCGATCAGCCGCACGACTTCGCTGCGGTCGATCTTCAGTGCGTCCGATACCTGCTGTTGGCTCAAGTCGTCGTGATCCTCGAGATATACGAGCACCCAGTGATCGCGCAGCGACGAGCCCACCTCCGCCTTGATGGCCTGGTGCAGCTTGCCGAGCACGAAGGTCGGGAAGCGCAGCAGCCCGGGCGGGTGGGTGAATTCGGCGGACATTTCGAAAGTCTACCCATTGTTGAGCTTCCAGATTGTTGATACTCTCCACAATCTAGAAGCTCAACAAAATGGGAGAAGCCGTGACGGAAACTCGAGCGACGGTCACCACTGCCGGGCCCACACTCGAACCGATCCCCGCACATGTGTGGCGAGTGGCCGGTGTCGTTGTCTTCGGCGCGGTGATGAGCATGTTGGATACATCGCTGGTCAATATCGGGCTCAACGTGATCGCGGGCGATCTCGGCGCATCGCTGGACAGTGCGCAGTGGATCGCCAGCGCCTATCTGCTCGCTCTCGCTGTGACGCTGCCGCTGTGCGGCTGGCTGGGGCGAAGGGTCGGGACGGATCGGGTGTGGCTCGGCGCGTTGGTCGCTTTCACGGTCGTCTCCGGCCTCTGCGCGCTGGCTCCGAACATCGGCTGGCTCATCGCGCTGCGCATCGCGCAGGGATTGGCCGCCGGACTGTTGGTGCCAGCGGGGCAGACGTTGATCGGCCGGGTCGCGGGACCGCAGCGGCTGGGCCGGGTGATGAGCGTGGTCGGGATCGCGGTGGTCGTCGCGCCCGCGGTCGGGCCCACGATCGGCGGCGTGCTGCTGGCGCAGCTGTCGTGGGAGTGGCTGTTCTTGATCAACATTCCGTTCGGCGCGGTGGCGTTCGTGCTCGCGCGGCGCGTGCTGCCACATGAACAGGTGTCCCTCGGCCGCGAGCCGTTCGATATCGCGGGGTTCGTGCTGATCGGAGCGGGCCTATCGCTGCTGGTTTACGGACTCGGCGAATTCGGTAGCCGTGGCGGTCTTTCCGCGGTGTCGGTGTGGGTTCCCGTGGTCGTAGGTGCGCTCGCGCTCGGTGGCTTCGTGCTGCGATCGGTGTGGGGCCGCGGGCCGAAGGTTCTCGACATCGGCCTGTTCCGCAGCCCGATCTTCGCGACCGCGAACGTGGCCAACTTCTTCTCGGGTGCGGCGATGTTCGGGTCGATGCTGCTGCTGCCCCTGTACTTCCAGCTACTGCACGGCAAGGGGTTGATCGCCACGGGGCTGCTGCTGCTTGCGTTCGGTATCGGCGGCATCGTCGCGATGCCGGTAGCGGGGCGGCTAACCGACCGCTATGGCGGTGGTGTCGTCGCGGTGGTCGGCAATGTATTGATCGTCGCGACCACAATGCCGTTCGCACTCTCGGATGCCTCGCTCGATGCCGTTCTGGTGCAAGGGTTATTGCTGGTCCGAGGAATCGCGGCCGGGCTGACCGGAATGCCCATCATCGCGGCGGCCTATGCGGCGGTCGGTCGCGAGCAGCTACCGGATGCGGCGTCGTTCGTGAATATTCTGCAGCGGGTGGGTGGGTCCATCGGCGCGGCGCTGATGGCGGTGGTTCTGTACCGCGCCGGCGCCGCGGGCCGGTCCATCGACGTCGGCTTCCAGCAGGCGTTCTGGTGGCTCACGGCGGCGGGGTTCATCGCGCTTGTCGCCTCGGTCTTGTTGTGGCGCAAGGAAAAAGGTTAGGCAGCTGAGGCGGCGGTGCCGATGCCGAGTGCCGCGAGGATGGCCGCGCTCGCCTGTTCGAGGCGATCGCGGACCTTCGGCTTGCGCAGCATCGCCACCGCGCGGGAGGCGGCGATCGCGAGCAGCACCATCTCCACCGCCGCGATGCTCGATTCGACCGCGCCGAGGGCGAGGGTATTGGCGAAGGTGACCTCGGTGAGGAATTGGGGCAGCACCGCCAGGTAGAACAGGCCGACCTTCGGGTTGAACATGCACGACACCAGTCCGGCGGCGAACGCCGAGCGAATCGAGCTCGGCGTGCCGGAATTCGCCTGCGCGGTAATCGCTTCCGTGGGGTCCGCAACCGCCGCGCGGCGTTGCCGCCGATGATCGATCAGTGCGCGGACGCCCAAGTACACCAGGTAGATTCCGCCGACGACCTTGAGCGCGCGATAGGCCGTCGCCGACTGCTCCAGCAGGGCGGCGACGCCCGCCGCGACCACCACGGCCCACACGATGCCGCCGAGTGCCGACCCGATCGCCGCGGCGACCCCGGGTCGCGCGTCCACCATCGAGAAACGCAGCACCAGGAACGTATCGGGCCCAGGCGTGATCGACAGCAGCACGCACACACCGATGAAACTGAGCAGCAGGGAAAGCGTCACCCACCGATGGGACCGCACATCACGACATTGCGCAACCGAGTTCGACCTGCGCACGCCACGCCGTGATGGGCGGCGTTTGTGATTGCTGTTGACAGGGGCGGGTGAGGTCTGCCAATCTCGGTGCAGGTCATGAGTACCAGCATCAAGCCCTGGCTAGCTGGTCGGCAACCCTCCTCCGCGGTGGGGTGCTCCAGGTGACGACCTGGCCGCCGCCCGACCGGGCGCGGCAAGCGCGGACTCGAACAAATCTCTTGGTTCCTCCTGGTTCTGGGTCCTAAAACCGACGGGATTTCGTGATGACTGCTGTTGTGGATCAGACCTGTACCGCTCTCGCCAGGGTCTCCGGCGACGACCTCCAGGTCCCGCTCGTTCAAGGCGGGACGACCACCTACGCGAACTTCGACTACGCCGCGAGTGCTCCGGCATTGGCGCAGGTCACCGACCGCGTGCAGCAGCTGCTGCCGTACTACGCGAGTGTGCACCGCGGTGCCGGGTACGCCTCGCGGATCTCCACCGAGTGCTACGAGGCCGCACGCGGTTCGGTGACGCGGTTCCTCGATGCCGACGACGACCAGGTGGTCGTGTTCACCCGTAACACAACCGACTCGCTGAACCTGCTTGCAGGCTGCGTGCCCGGTGACACCGTGGTGCTCGACATCGAGCACCACGCGAACTTCCTGGCCTGGACCAGGAATGGCCGCCGGGTCGTGCGGGCCGCGGATACCGTGGCCGAGACCATCCGGCTGCTCGTCGCCGAACTGTGCAGCAAGCCCGCCGCGTTGCTCGCGGTCACCGGTGCGTCCAATGTCACCGGCGAGGTGCTACCGCTCGAGCGGCTGGCCACCATTGCCCACCAGTGCGGCGCACGCATACTGGTCGATGCGGCGCAGCTGGCACCGCATCGGCGAATCAGCCTGCGCGACACCGGAATCGACTATCTCGCGTTCTCGGGCCACAAGCTGTACGCGCCGTTCGGCGCCGGCGTCCTTGTCGGTCGCCGCGATTGGCTGGATGCGGCGGATCCGTATCTGGCGGGCGGCGGCGCGGTCAGGGAGGTCAGCACAACCGGCGCCGAGTGGGCTCCCGCGCCGCAGCGGCACGAGGCAGGCTCCCCGAACGTTCTCGGCGCGGCCGCGCTCGCCGCCGCCTGTGAGGCGCTCTGCGCGATCGATCCCGAAACCCTCATCACCCACGAGCGTGCGCTCGCCGAGCGCCTGCGCGCCGGCCTGCGCGCCATCCCCGGCGTCGATCTCCTGCGTATCTGGGACGACAGCCCCGACACCGTCGGCATCGTCGCCTTCACCCTCGACGGCTTCGTCCCCGGCCACGTCGCCGCCTACCTCTCCGCCGAACACGGCATCGGTGTCCGCGACGGCCGCTTCTGCGCCCACCCGCTACTTGCCCGCCTCGGCCTCGACGGCGCGCTGCGTGCCAGCGTCGGTCTCGGTACCAGCTCCGCCGACGTCGACCGCCTCGTCGGGGCGGTCGCCACCCTCGTCGAGTCCGGCTCGAAGTGGAATTACGCCGGCACCGACGGCCTCTGGAATCCGACCCCCGAAACCCGTCCTTTCGCCGGCCCGGACACATTCGCCGGTGCGGCACCCTGTCTGATCGAGTAGCTGGAAACAAGCCTGTGTCGCAGGCGATTTCATCCGGATGGAACCAATCGGCCGCTACCGGCGAATCCGACTGCCGTCCGGCCGTGTTCAGTCGTTGAGCGCGGTCGGGCGGTAGTAGCTGCCGTTGTAGTAGAGCAGTGGGGCGGCGGCGGGTTTTTCATCGGTGTTGTCGTGGACTCGGGTGACGAGGCCGACGACGAAGGTGTGGTCGCCGATGGGGATGAGTTGTCGGATCGTGGTGCGCAGCCAGATGGGGGTGCCGTGCAACACGGGCTCGCCGGTGTCCAGGGTTGTCCACAGTGAGCGGTCGGTGAAGCGTTCGTCGGCGGTGCGTGCGAAGCGCTTGGCCAGGTCGTGCTGGTGTTCGCCGAGGAAGTGGATGACAACGGAGTCGGCCGCCCGCAGCGCGGTGAGGCTCGATGAGGTGTGCGCGATATTGAAGGAGACCAGTGGTGGGTCCAGCGACAGCGACGCGAAGGACGTCGCGGTGAAACCGACGGGGCCGGTCGCGGAGCGGAGCGTGACGACGGTGACGCCCGCAGGGTAATGGCGCATCGAGGCGCGGTACTGGTCGGCGGTGATACCGCTCAGATCGTCGGGAATCTGGAAATCCGTGGCTGGCCGCTGTGCTTCGGTCACCTGACGAAACTACGCCCGTTTACGAGTGTGGGGAGCTCGCGTCGTTCTTCGTCCGGTCGGTCGGCATTCAATCCACGTCGAGCGGGAGTCCGGCGGTAATGCGGACCAGTTCACGAAAAGATGTGCGGAAGATGGTGTTCGGATGACCGCCCGCCGCCCACAATTCGCGATGCTCGGACAGCGCGTTATCGACCCAGGTCGGCAGGTTGGTCGGGTGGCCGACGGGAGCGACGCCGCCGATCGGCTGGCCGGTGACCTCGCGCACCATCGCGGCGGGGGCCCGGGTCAGCGTTCCCTCCAGCCGTTCGCCGGTGTGGCGCAGGTCGACCTGATGCGCGCCCGAGACGAGCAACAGCACCGGATCGTCGTCGAGCAGGAACACCAGTGACTTTGTGATCGCGCCCACATCGATGCCGAGTGCCCGCGCGGCATCGGCGGCGGTGGGCGTCGGCTCGGGTTGTGTGACGATGACACCGTGATGGCCGCGCGCGATCAACGTGTCCGAGACCCGGCATGCGACTGGTGGAAGGGACCTGCGCATGAAACCAGGGTAGAGCGATTGCGAGCGGTATGCCGGGCGGATGACCAGATAGGAGGTGAGAACCAGTGTGGCGCAGCGTTCTTTGCGCGGCTTCAACACTCGGGCGCATGCGGTGACCCCGGGCGTCGAGCCATTTCCGGGATCCGGAGTCTCGGTCCGCGCTGCGCTGGATACGCTGTACAAATGACTGATTGGCTGGCTTTCACCGTCGAAACCAAGGACCACGTCGCGCAGGTGACCCTGATCGGTCCCGGTAAGGGCAATGCGATGGGCCCGGATTTCTGGCGTGAACTGCCGGAGATCTTCCGGGGCCTCGACGCCGACCCGGAGGTGCGTGCGATCGTGCTCACCGCTTCCGGCAAACATTTCACCTACGGCCTCGATCTGCCCGCGATGGCGGGGACGTTCGGTCCGCTCATGGCCGACAGGGCCTTCGCCGCGCCGCGCACGGAATTCCTCTACGAGGTGCGCCGGATGCAGGCCGCGGTGACCGCGGTGGCGGACTGCCGCAAGCCGGTCATCGCCGCGGTGTCCGGCTGGTGCATCGGTGGCGGTCTCGATCTGATCGCCGCCGTCGATATTCGCTATGCGAGCGCGGAGGCGAAGTTCAGCCTGCGTGAGGCGAAGGTGGCGATCGTCGCCGATATCGGTTCGCTGCACCGGCTGCCCGGCATCATCGGCGAGGGACATCTGCGCGAACTCGCCTACACCGGCAAGGACATCGACGCCGCGCGTGCCGAGAAGATCGGCCTTGTCAACGACGTGTTCGCCGATCAGGAGGCGGTGCTGGACGCGGCGCACGCCACCGCGCGTGAGATCGCGGCGAACCCGCCTCTTGTGGTGCAGGGTGCGAAGGACGTGCTCGAGCAGCGGACCAAGGATCAGGTGGCCGCGGGGCTGCGCTACGTGTCCGCGTGGAACTCCGCGTTCCTGGCGTCCGAGGACCTGACCGAGGCCATTCAAGCGGTGTTCGAGAAGCGGACGCCGGAGTTCAAGGGGCGGTAAAGACCAGTAAATCGCTTGCCCCAGCCGACGAATTGTCTACATACTTGCATCACACAACTAATTGATTGTCGCAAGTAAAGGCAGGGCTGAGTGGACGCGGACGAGCAGTCGGTCGACACGATCGCCATCCAGCTCACCAGGCTGCAACGGCACCGGGATCGGGTCGCAGCGCAGCTGCGTACCAGGGATGGGGTGGATCCCGCTGCCTTCGCGATCCTGTTCCGATTGCTCTGCGACGGTCCGATGCGCTCGGGTGCGCTCGCCGACGCGGTGCACTCGGATGCCTCGACGGTCAGTCGTCAGGTCGCGCAGTTGGTTGAGCGGAAGCTTGTCGAGCGGCAGGCCGACCCGTCCGATGGTCGTGCCACCGTGCTGGTCGTCACCGAGCACGGCCGTGCCGTCGCCGAGCAGATCCGCAGGCGCAAGCGCGAGAACTTGACCCGGGTGACGGCCGCTTGGACGCCGCAGGATCGGGCCGCCTTCGCCCGATTGCTCACTCAGTTCGTCGACGACTTCGAGCAAGCCAAGCCGAGCATGCTCGCGGCCATCCGCATCGACAAAGACCTGTACAATACTCGGACGGAGAACGATTCGTGACAGCAACGGCAACCGTGGAGGAGTCCACGGGTTTCACCCACCGGCAGATCCTGACCATTCTCAGTGGTCTGATGCTCGGCATGCTGCTCGCGGCGCTGGACCAGACGATTGTGTCCACCTCGATCCGCACCATCGCCGACGATCTCGACGGCTACTCGATGCAGGCGTGGGCGACCACGGCCTACCTGATCACCGCGACGCTGGCGACACCGCTGTACGGCAAGTTGTCCGACATGTTCGGCCGCAAGCCGTTCTTCATGGCGGCGATCTCGATCTTCGTGATCGGCTCGCTGCTGTGCACGATTTCGCAGTCGATGTACGAGCTGGCGGCGTTCCGTGCGTTCCAGGGGCTCGGAGCAGGCGGCCTGATGTCGTTGGCGCTGACCATCCTCGGCGATATCGTCGGTCCGCGTGAGCGTGCCAAGTACCAGGGCTATTTCCTCGCAGTGTTCGGCACCTCGAGTGTGGTCGGGCCGGTGCTCGGCGGCGTGCTCGCCGGCCAGGACACCATCCTCGGTGTCAGCGGCTGGCGCTGGGTCTTCCTGGTCAACGTGCCGGTCGGCCTGATCGCGCTCGGCGTCGTCTACAAGGTGCTGAAGCTGCCAAAGCGTCCGCACTCCACCGACAAGGTCGACTGGTGGGGTGCCTTCGTGCTCGCGGTCGGGCTCGTCCCGTTGCTCATCGTCGCCGAACAGGGCCGCGAATGGGGCTGGGGCAGTGGGCGATCGGTGCTCTGTTACGTGATCGGCGTGCTCGGCATTCTCGGGTTCGTGCTGGTCGAGAAGGCGTTGAAGGACAAGGCGCTGATTCCGCTTCGGATGTTCTCCAACCGCACCTTCGCACTCGGCGTTGTCATCTCGTTCGTTGTCGGCTCCGCGATGTTCGGTGGCATTTCGCTGCTGCCGCAGTACCTACAGGTGGTTCGCGGCGCGAGCCCGACCATGGCGGGTCTACAGATGCTGCCGATGGTGCTCGGGCTGATGACCGGTTCGATCGTGTCCGGACAGCTGATCTCGCGTACCGGCCGCTACCGGGCGTTCCCGCTGATCGGCGCGTCCATGCTGACACTCGGCCTGTTCCTGCTGCACTTCCTGGACGCCGACAGCCCGCTGTGGCTGGTGATGGTCTTCATGGCGTGCACCGGGTTCGGCCTCGGAAACCTGATGCAGCCGCTGACCCTTGCGGTGCAGAATGCGTTGCCGCCCAAGGACATGGGCGTGTCCACCGCTTCGGCGACCTTCTTCCGGCAGATCGGCGGCACGTTGGGTGTCGCGGTGTTCCTTTCGATTCTGTTCGCGCAGCTGACCCCGAACATCTCGACGGAGATGAAGTCCGCGGCCACCGATCCGACCTTCCAGCACGCGGTCGTCGAGGGCGCGCGGAGCAGCAACCCCGCCGATGCCGCACTCGCGAAGGGTCTGCTCGCGCAGGACACGTCGGCGGCCGGTGACGTGCTGAAGGACAGCTCGGTCATCCAGCAACTGAGCCCGGATCTGGCGCGGCCGTTCAAGGTCGGGTTCGCCGACTCGATGTCGACGGTGTTCCTTACGGCGACCGCCGTCGCGCTGCTCGCGCTGATCCTGGTGCTGTTCTGGAAAGAAGTGCCACTGCGCATGATGAGCGGTATCGAGGCGGCCAAGGGCGATGCGGCGGCCGCGGCGAACGGCGCGGGGCCGGATGTCGTGGAACGTTATCGACCTGAGGACCCGGTCGCGTCGTGACTATGTCGTTTGCCCGCTGACCATGCGATACCTCCGGGACCGGCTGCGGCGGCTGCCGTCGGCGATCGGTTACCTGGTGCTGGGTGGCGTCACCTCGGTGCTGTCCATGTTCGCGCTGATCGGGCTGTTCGTCGTGGTCGCGCTGAGTCTGATCGGCGTTGGGATTCCGGCGATACCCGAGGCGATTCGGGTGATCCGGCCCTTGGTCGGCGTCGAGCGTCGAAGGGCGGCAAGGCGACTCGGCGAACCCATCGCGGCGGTATATCGGCCGATGGAAGGTCGCCTGCCGCAGCAGCTCGCGACGGTATTCACCGATCCGGCCAATCGGCGCGATATCGGGTGGTTGCTGCTGCACGCGGTGACCGGAATCTATGTCGGGGTGCTGGCCGTCGCATTGCCGCTGAGCGCGGTCAATCAGCTCTTGATCCCGGCGTATTGGCGGTTGGTTCCCGAGGGAACGATCGCCGACTTCGGCATCACGGTCGACTCGTGGTCGTCGGCATTGCTCGGCATGCTGATCGCGGTGCCCGTGGGAGTCGTGGTCTTGCAACTGCCCGTGATCGCGGGTTGGCAGGCAACGGCCGCCCGCATACTGCTCTCGCCCTCGGAGGATGTTCTGCTGGCCGATCGGGTGGCCGCGCTGACCGCCACCAGGGCGGCCGCGCTCGACGCACACGGTGCGGAGCTACGGCGGATCGAACGTGATCTGCACGACGGCGCGCAGGCTCGGATCGCCGCGGTGATCATGCAGCTCGGTCTGGCCGACCAACTGCGCGAACAGGATCCGGAAGCGGCGCAGGGGCTGGTGCGCAAGGCACAGGACACCGCGACCGCCGCGCTGGCCGAGCTGCGCGATGTGGTGCGCAGCGTATATCCGCCGGTGCTGTCGGATCGCGGTCTCGTGAGCGCCATTTCGGCGCTCGCCGCCCGTAGTCCCATTCCGGTCGCGCTCGAGCTGAGCCACGTTGGCAGGCGGCCCGCCGCCGTCGAGGCCGCGGCGTATTTCGTCATCGCCGAGGCAATCACCAATGCCACCAAACATTCTCGTGCCGAATTCATTTCGATCGTGCTCGGGGGTGCGCCCGCACTGTTGACGATCGAGATCCGCGACGACGGTATCGGCGGGGCCGAAGAGTCCTACGGCGGTGGGCTCGCCGGTATCCGGCGCAGGGCCGAGGCGCTCGACGGGCGGATGGCGCTGGCCAGTCCGGACGGTGGGCCTACTGTGTTGCGGGTGGAGCTACCGTGCGGGTCATGATCGCCGAAGACGACGCCCTCCTGCGGGAGGGCTTGGTGCTGCTGTTGAATACCGCGGGCATCGAGGTCGTCGCGGCGGCCGACAATGCGGACGATTTCCTCGCCGCGGTCGCCGTCGACCGGCCGGATGCCGTCGTCGTCGATATCCGGCTGCCGCCCACCTACACCGATGACGGACTGCGGGCGGCGGTCCGCGCCCGCGAGCTGCACCCCGGCCTTCCGGTGCTCGTGCTGTCGTCCTATGTGGAGGACAGTTACGCTGCCGAGTTGCTCGGCGACGGTGCGGGCGGCGTCGGTTACCTGCTCAAGGAGCGCGTCGGCAAGGTCGACCGCTTCCTCGATTCGCTGCGGCGCGTCGCCGACGGTGGCACCGCGATGGACCCCGAGGTGATCTCGCAACTGCTGGTTCGGCGCAAAGCGGACGATCCGCTCAGTGCGCTCACTGCGCGGGAGCGTGAGGTGCTCGCGTTGATGGCGGAGGGGCACAACAACACCACGATCGCCCAGCGGTTGGTGGTCAGTGAAGGAGCCGTGCACAAGCACATTCGCAGTATTTTCGCGAAGCTCGGGCTCGCTGCCGATGATGTGGGGCACCGGCGGGTGCTTGCTGTGCTCGCGTATCTGAACGCGTGAATCAGTCGGCCGGGCAGGTTACGTCGGCGGCCGGCAGGGTGCCGTCGCGGAAGTAGGTGTTCACCATGTCGTCGGTGCATTTGTTCGGGTAGTTGCCGAAGATCCAGTGGATCGGGACATCCCGCAACGTGACAAGGCGAGACGCGGACAGGGCACGATGCAACGCCTGCGCACCCTGATAAGTCGTGCGTGTGTCTCCGGTGGACTGCACGATCAGCGAGGGGACCGAATTCCGTACCCGAGTGGGCGGTTCGGCGGGCGGTGCCCAAAAGGCGCACGGGGTGATCTGGTTGGTGAAGGCGCCGAAGATCGGTTGCGTGGTGCGGGCGGCCTCGACATTGCGCCGGTACCAGCTCGGGTCCCGCGGTGCTTCGATGTCGCCGCACATGATGGCCATCTGTGCCGAACCATCGCGTGGCTGTGCGTTGAGCATGAACGATAAGTCCGCGTTCAGTTCGGGCAGGATCTCGACGGGCTTACCTTCGGCGGCGTCGGCGACCTGGCGGATCTGAGCGGCCAGCTTCGGATACTTGCGCGGGTCGTCCAGCCCGGTGAACAGCATCATCGGCAGGGTGTGGTCGTCGATGGCGAAGTCGCCGAGCCGGATCGGATCCGCTGCCGCACGGTCGATCAGGTCGACGAGCTTGCCACGGACTTGTTCACGAGCGGTGCCGAAGTGGTAGTCGCCATCGTGCGCGGCCATGAAGTCCGCCCACATATCCAGGGCCACCTCGTTGGGCGCGCCCATATCCTGCATCATGCCGACCGGGCCATAGCGGTCTGGATCGGCGCTGCTGTCCAACACGATTCGGTCGCTGCGTTCCGGAAACATCTGGGTGAAAACAGATCCCAGATAGGTGCCGTACGAGGTGCCGTAGTAGCTGATCTTCTCCTCGCCGAGCGCACCGCGGATCACATCCATATCCCGCGCGGTATTGCGAGTGGTGAAATATCGTAGGCGCGCGCCCTCGGTGGCCGCGCAGCGAGCGGCCAAATTGGACTGTGCTGCAACAGTTTCCGCGAAGCCAGCGCCATCTGTTCCCGTGGATTGCAGTCCGAAGCCGCGTGGCCAATGGCAGTCGACCGGTGTCGAACGCCCGACTCCGCGCGGGTCTATGCCGATCAGGTCATAGCGTGCTCGTACATCGGGTGTCATCGCCGCGCCGACGTCGACCATGAAATCGAGTCCAGGGCCGCCGGGCCCACCGGAGTTGGACAGGATCACGCCGTGACGCTGCGCCGGATCGGTGGCGGCAATCCGTGAGATGGCGACGGTGATCGTTTCACCTTGCGGCTCAGCGTAATTCAGCGGCACCGTGACGTCGGTGCACTTGGCTCCGGCCGGATCCAGTTTCGGGTCGTCGCACGACTTCCATTGCAGCTGTTGGCCGTAGAAGCGGTCCAGGTTCGGATCGTTCGCCTCCGCCTGCGCGGTGCAGCCGAGCGCGGTCGCGGCGATCATGGCGGCGCAGGTGGACTGTATGGCCAGCGTCACCTGCTTGTGACTCATCAGGGGTCCTCCGGTTTTCGATCGACTCGGTCGATGGGGGAGCGGCTCGTGCTCGTTGATCAGGCGCCGCAGATGGCGGTGTCGAATACCCTCTCGACGGCATCGACGGCTTCGCGGTTGGTCGGCAGTTGGTTCGAGCTCACAACGACCGCGGTCCCATCGGCGGCGACGCCGGTGCGGACTTCGAAGCCGGGGATGCTACCGCCGTGTCCCCAGGTGTTGGTGTACTCCGCTCGCGCGCCCGGTTCGTAATCGGGCGGCATCGCCATCGCCCGGCGGACCAGGTCCGATGACTCGAAGCGCTGCCACCTGATCGCCTCGGAGGTTGGGTCGAGCTGGGTGCCGGTACTCGCCATGCCGCCCTCGACCGCCGCGATGCCCGACAGCGCGACCGCGGTGGAGTATCGCCGAAATATGTTCATCAGCAGTGATTCCTCCAGTTCGAGCCCAGGAGTCATCGTTGCTCCCTGTCGGGTTCGAGCCTAGGAATCCGGGCCCGCGCCGCCCATGCCGCTCGCACCCGGATTCGGGGTACGGACTGCGGGGGTGGGTTGGTAGTGCCTGCACTACAAAAGCGGGAAGCCCGTACCTGCCGGACTTCCCGCTTTGTTCATGCGAACACCTGTAGGTCAGTGACCGCCGTTATCCTTCAGCCGCTTGATGGAGGCCTCCACCTCGGCCTCCGCCTCGGCGCGGCCGACCCACTCCGAGCCCTTGACGTACTTGCCGGGCTCCAGGTCCTTGTAGCGCTCGAAGAAGTGCTTGATCGCGGCCAGCTCGAACTCCGGCACGTCGGCAAGGTCCTGAATGTGGTTCCAGCGCTGGTCGCCCGCGGGCACGCACAGCACCTTGTCGTCGCCGCCGGCCTCGTCGACCATCTTGTACATCGCTACCGGGCGCACCTCGATGAGGCAGCCGGGGAAAACCGATTCGGGCAGTAGGACGAGCGCGTCCAGCGGGTCGCCGTCCTCACCGAGGGTGTTCTCGATGTAGCCGTAGTCGGCCGGGTAGACCATGGACGTGTATAGGTACCGGTCGAGCCGGACCCTGCCGGTCTCGTGGTCGACCTCGTACTTGTTACGGGAACCCTTGGGGATCTCGATGGTGACGTCGAACTCCACGCCATCTCCTTCTTTCGGTGCAGCCATGAGCCGAGCAGGCACGAGCTCGAAACCACACTGCCGACTCGTCAGGTTGTTCGGGGGAACGTTTGCGCAACGAGGATAGTGTGGTCCGCGAGCACATAGGTGCGGCAGGCGGCCGCGTTGAGGAGAGACGGCGGGACGTGGCTGGTCGGAGCAAAAGGAACATCGGTGGTTTGGCTGCCAGGCGGCGGCGGAATCTGTGGATCGTCTTCTCGATCACTCTTGTCGTGCTGCTGGTGGCTGGCGGTGGGGTGCTGCTCGCGCTCAAGCCGTGGACGGACGAATTCCGCCACGGTGGTCTGACGATCGCCGCGCCACCCGCACCGGTCCGGCCGTTCCCACAGGTCGTGCCCGCGCCGTCGAATGCGCCCTCGCCGACTCCAAGCGGTATCGCGGGCGCGCTCGCGCGTGTCGTCGGCAATCCCGACCTCGGCGCGTTCAGCGGATCGGTCAGCGATGCCGACAGCTCGACGGTGTTGTGGAGCGGTGACTCGGACAAGCCGATGATCCCGTCGTCCACCGCGAAGATTCTGACCACGGCCACCGCGCTGCTCGCGCTGCCGCAGGACCATCGGGTGAGCACTCGAGTGGTGGCGGGTGCTGCGCCGAACGAGCTGGTGCTGGTCGGCGGTGGCGATCCGACGCTGACCGCGCAGCCCGATGGCAACGGCTACTACCCCAACGGACCGCGCCTTTCGGACCTGGTGGCCCAGATCCGGGCCTCGGGCAGCGCGGTGGACACCATTGTGGTGGACGTCTCGGCCTTTGCCGGACCGACCCTCGCACCGGGCTGGGAGCCGCGCGACATTCCCGAGGGTTCGATCGCGCCGATCGAACCGGTGATGATCGACGGCGGCAGGCTCGACCCCCTCGTCGAATACTCACCACGCACCGCGACCCCCGCCTTGGATGCCGGACGGCGACTTGCCATCGAACTCGGTCTCGACATGGACCGGGTGCGCATCGGCACGGCAGTACCTGGCGCGCAGGAGATCGCGAGCGTGCACTCCGCGCCGCTGCGCGATCGCCTCCGCGACATGATGGTGCACTCCGACAACGTGCTCGCCGAGGCGATCGGCCGCGAGCTGGCGGCCTCGGTTGGCGCCGAGCCGTCGTTCACGGGTGCGGTCGCCACCGTGACCGCGACGCTGAGCAGGGCCGGATTCGATCTCACCGGGATGTCCATGCAGGACAACAGCGGACTGTCGACCGAGGATCGGGTGCCCGCGCGGTTGCTCGACAAGATTCTCGCGACCGCCGCCGAGCCGAGCGGAGCGGGCGCGGTGCAGCCGACCAACACCATGGCCAGACCCGAGACCGACCGTATCGCGGTCACTCTGGCGCCGCTGCTCGACGACCTGCCGGTTGCCGGCGCGACCGGCTCGTTGAGTAACCGCTACGTCAACCGGGATCGGGCGGCCGCGGGATGGGTGCGGGCCAAGACCGGAACTCTCTCGGTGGCCAGCACGTTGGTGGGTTATGTATTGGACCGCGATGGGCGGGTACTGACGTTCGCTTTGATGTCCAACGATCGGCCACCGGAGCTCAGCAGGCCCGCGTTGGACGCGATCGCAGGCACGCTGCGTGATTGTGGATGTTCGTGAGGGGTGCTTGACGATGTTCGAAGGCGCTGACAAACCAGCCGAGGCCCGCTCCGGCGCGGACAGCGGCTCCACCGAGCGACGTCGTTCCGGATTGTCCGGCGCTGTCGATTGGCGGCTGGCCGCGCGCACCGGTGCGGCCATTGTGCCCTCGGGTCCGCGGGCTTCGCGGTATTCCGCCGAGCAGGTCGTCGCCGAATTGGCCGACGCGTCGGTGCGGGCCGAAGGGCCGGTCCGCGAGGTGAGCGGCCTGCTCGATGACCAGCCGGTGCCGGCCGCCCGCATCGTCGACCGGCCCGGCTGGATCGACGCTGCCGCCGACTCGATGGCCGAGCTCACCGGAACCGGTCTCGACACCGACGCTGAGCGCGGTCTGCTGACGGGCAAGCCCGCGGGCGTGCAGGCGGGCGCGATGCTCGCCTTCCTGTCCACCGCGATCCTCGGCCAATACGACCCGTTCACCGGTCCCGACGGGACGCTGCTGCTGGTCGCGCCCAACATCATGGCGGTGGAACGCGCACTCGGTGTCTCGCCCACCGACTTCCGCTTCTGGGTCTGCCTGCACGAGGTGACCCACCGGGTGCAGTTCTCCTCCGCGCCATGGCTCGCGGAATACATGCGCGCCAATGTCGACACCCTCGGCGCGGTCGGCGACGAACCGATCGCGGACATGCTCGCGCGGCTGCTCACCGAGGTCCGAGACCGTCGAAGCGGTGCCGCCGACGATCCGAACGCGCGCGGCGTCGTCGGCCTGCTGCGCGCCACCCAGGCGCCGCCGCAGCGAGCGGCGCTCGATCGGCTGCTGATGCTCGGCACCTTGCTCGAGGGCCATGCCGACCACGTGATGGATGCGGTCGGACCGGCCGTTGTCCCATCAGTCGAACAGATTCGCGCCGCCTTCGACAAACGCCGCAAGCGCCCGACCAATCCGGTGCAGCGCGTGCTGCGCGCACTGCTCGGCGTCGATGCGAAGGTTGCGCAGTACGTCCGCGGCAAGGCATTCGTCGACCATGTGGTCGACCGGGTCGGCATGGTGGAGTTCAACGCTGTATGGACCGATGCGCAGACCCTGCCGCGCACCGACGAGGTCGACGAACCACAGCGCTGGATCAGCCGCGTACTCGGTTAGCTGCTTCGGAACGACGAGGATGGGGCGGAGCGACCGGCCTCGGTAGTCTCCGGGTATGAGCCGTGCGGCAGGAGCGACGCCCCGAGGTTCGCGGCCAGCGGCTGGAGCGAAACCGGGGCCGCGATCAGCGCCGACCGATGCGGTCGGCGAAGCGGTTGTGCATCGCCTGCCCGAGACCAGTGCCGCACTCGAGATCCGTCGTGCCGTCCGTGGCTGGCTGGCCGAGTACGCGCCGGAGGCCCGATCGCGTGGCATCGCGGTCGCGCTCTCCGGAGGGGCGGATTCGCTCGCGCTCTGCGCGGCGGCCGTCGTGGAGGCGGGCGGCGTCGACGCGCTGATTGTCGATCATCGGTTGCAGGCGGGTTCGGATGTGGTCGCGGCCGACGCCGCGGCGGCCGCGCTGGCACTGGGCTGCCGGTCGGCGAGGGTGCTCGCGGTGGATGTCGGAAGCGCGGGTGGGCTGGAGGCGGCGGCGCGGCAGGCGCGCTATGCGGCATTGGACGCGGCGCGGGCGGGCTTGCCCGTCCTGGTCGGACACACACTCGACGATCAGGCCGAGACGGTTTTGCTCGGCCTCGCGCGCGGGTCCGGCGGGCGTTCGATTCATGGGATGGCGGCCTTCGCCGATCCGTGGGGCAGGCCGCTGCTCGGGGTTCGCCGCGCCGCGACACGGCAGCTGTGCGCGGATCTCGGGTTGACCCCGCACGAGGACCCGCACAACTCGTCGCCGGAGTTCACCAGGGTGCGGCTGCGCACCGAGGTGCTGCCGTTGCTCGAGGAGGTTCTCGGCGGCGCGGTGGCGTCGGCGCTGGCGCGCACGGCCGAGCAGTTGCGCGAGGATGGCGAGCTCCTCGATGCGATGGCGGACGAGCTGTTGGGTGCCGCGAGCGCCGACTCGGACCCCGACCGCTCCGACAGTGATGGGATGAGCCTGTCGATCGAGACCCTCGCCACTGCCCCCGCAGCGCTGCGGCGCCGTGCGATCCGGGCCTGGCTGCTCGCGGGCGGTGCGAAAGTGCTGACCGGCAAGCATTTACACGCGGTCGACGCATTGATAACCGATTGGCATGGCCAGGGTGGCGTCGCCGTCGGTGGTGGACGGCCGGGCAGCAGGTTGGTCGCTGCGCGCGAACATGGCAGGCTGATCATGCGTCTGCGCTGATGCCACCTCCAAGCGCAGGCCGATGACACATAATGGATCGGTCGCTCGGGATCGCACCACGGAAGGACACAACTGACGTGTACGGGGATGACATCGCGTCGGTGCTGATCACCGAGGAACAGATCGCCACCAAGACTCACGAACTGGCCGAGCTGATCGCCAAGCGCTATCCCGCCGACGCTCCCGAAGGCGATCTGCTGCTGGTCGGCGTCCTCAAGGGCGCGATCTTCTTCATGACCGACCTGGCCAAGGCGCTGACGATTCCGACCCAGCTGGAATTCATGGCGGTCTCCTCCTACGGGTCCTCCACCTCCTCCTCCGGCGTAGTGCGCATCATGAAGGACCTGGACAAGGACATCGCGGGCCGCAATGTACTGATCGTCGAGGACATCATCGACTCCGGTCTCACGCTGTCCTGGCTCAAGCGCAACCTATCGACCCGCAACCCGGCCTCGCTCGAGGTCGTCACGCTCCTGCGTAAGCCCGATGCGCTGCGCACCCACGTGGACGTCGCGCACGTCGGCTTCGATATCCCGAACGAATTCGTCGTCGGTTACGGCCTCGACTACGCCGAGCGCTACCGCGACCTGCCCTACATCGGCACACTGGACCCGAAGGTCTACGGCGGGAAGTAATTCCGCCAGCTGTCCTACCCGGGTGTGTCGTTGATCAACGCGAATATTGTTGCGGGCGAACCCGACCCGCCCCGATAAAGTGCGCCGCCGACGAGTACCCAGGCCCCGGTGACGGGTAGGGCGGCGAGGTTGGCGAGGCATTCCAAGCTGATGCGGTGCTCCCGATACAGCAATTTCGATACCGCGTATGTGTCGTCGCTGCCTAGATCCGGGCCGAAGGTATCGATACCGAGAGCGCCGCGGCGTCCGAGTCGCCCGGTGCGCAATAGCCATTCCATGGTCGCCACGGCGAAACCCGGCTGCTTCGCACCGGTTTCGGTGGTGCCGATGAATTCAGGTGTGCCCCACTTGATATCCCAGCCTGTCCAGGCGATAACCGCGGATCCGTCGGCGATGCGGCCGTGTTTCGTCTCCCATTCCTCGATATCCGCGACGGTGATCGCGTAACCGCGGTCGCGTTCGCACCGATCTCGGACATCGATCTTCACCGCGGGTAGCAGCAAATCCTCGATGTCGAGTTCGTCGGCGGCAAGACCGTCGGCGTGAAAGTGAATCGGTGCGCCCCAATGGGTTCCGGTGTGCTCGCCCTGCTGGATGTAGCGCAGGTAGTAGCCGTCGTTCGCGACCGTCGCCGCGATATCCGTTCGAAATTCCGGATCGCCGGGGAACAGCGGCGTTGTCGCGGGATCGTGCACATGCGAGAGACTGACCAGACGGCCGAACGGAGCCTTCATCGCTGCTGATTCTCCATCGTTCACTGCGCGGGCATGGCTTCCGCGCGCTGGTGTGGCGCGGTCATTCGCTCCAGTGCGCGCAGATCGTTCTCCATCGCTCGGAACAGGATATAGACCGCGACAAAGGCGATGATGCTTCCGATGCACAACACCCGCACATTGACGATGATCTTGGCGAGATCCGGCGGCGCGAGCAGCGTCGCGCCCGCGACGGCGAGCAACGGAATCGACGCCGCGAGGCTCAAATAGAACGCGGACCGACGGCGCAGCCCGTGCAACCGCGCCACGTCCTTTTCATGGATCTCGCCGTGGCTCAGGAACATCGGGTAAACGCAGCGGATGATGTAGAAGTTCACCAGGAAGAACGGATAGGTCAGGGCGATGGCACCGCTCACCACATGCAGACCCACGAAGTGTGCGTAGTCGGCCGCGGTGACAGCGTCGGAGGTCGCATACAGCACGACCGGGAACGATATCCCCGACAGCAGCCACATCGAGAAGATGACGAGTACCGCGCGGTCGCCGAGCAGTACCGCGTCCGTGCGAGTCCTGTGCAATACCTCCGGGCTGTAGCGGACCCCGGTGCGCAGCCCGTGCGGCACGAAGATCAGATATCTGCTCAGGTATACGAGGACGACGGTACCTAGCGAGAAGGCCACCCCGTTCGACACCGCGGTGAAGATCTCGAACTGGTGCTGGGCCGCCTGGGTCTGACGGTAGTGGATCAATTTGGCGTTGTGCTCTACGTTGTAGACCGACGCGAGGGCATTCGGCACCGCGACCGCGAGCGTGACGAGCAGGATCCGCCACCGCCGCAGGGCCCGTCG
The DNA here is from genome assembly GCF_046764875.1 of Nocardia arseniciresistens. Lineage (NCBI taxonomy): Bacteria > Bacillati > Actinomycetota > Actinomycetes > Mycobacteriales > Nocardiaceae > Nocardia > Nocardia arseniciresistens. Next base: position 44,742 of record NZ_JBKORD010000007.1, on the reverse strand, counting down.
CCAACTGCGCTCCGGAGGGTCGACGAGATTTCGCGCGCGATCGTCGAGGCACAGATCGAGCTGCTGTGCCAGCGTCGCGCCGTTCGGCCAGCGGCGCTCGGGATCCGGCTCGAGGCAGGTAAGCAAAACCCGGCGCAATGCGGCCGGGCAGTCCGCCGGAATACGCTCCAGCGCAGTGCTGCGCACGCCGCGTCTGCGATGGTCGAGCCGGGCGGCCTCGGTGTCGGCTTCGTCATCGAAAGCAGCACTGCCCGTCAGCATTTCCCACAGCAGGGTGCCGAGAGAAAAGATGTCGCTGCGGGTATCGGGCTCGGGGGCGGCGGGATCGAGTTCCAGCGCCAGCTCCTCGGGTGAGCGGTAGGCGGATGAATCATGTTGTGCCCGTGTCCGGGTCGAATCGTGCAGCGTGAAATCGGCCAGCTTCGGGCTGCCCTCGGCCGTGAACAGCACGTTCGACGGTTTGATCGCACGGTGCAACACTCCCTGTCGAGCGGCGTAATCGAGCGCGTCGGCCAGTCGCCTGCCAAGCCATGCGACCGTCTCCGGCCAGCTGAGCTCGGCGATCTCGGCACGCACGCTCGAATCTGTCTGCCGGATCTCCCCTCGCACCTCCATGGCCGCGTCGACGGCACGCAACAGCAGGTCGCCGCCCGCCGATTCCGGGCCTCGGCGTCGCTCGGCGAGCACGTCCTCGGCGGTGCCGCCGGGCAGATACTGCATGTACACCAGTCGCAATGCCGCCGATTCCGCGGGCATGCGCTGGTCGAAGACCCGGACGATATGTGGATGGTCCAGCTGTGCCATGGTCCGCGGCGCGGCACTGATACCGGCGGAGAACCGCACGGCGACAAGGCGTTGCATGGAACGCTGGGTGGCGAGAAAAACGCGGCCGAGCGCGCCGGTCCCTAGATCTGTGCGCAGATCGAAGTCGTCGATGCGCCGTCCTGGTGTCAGGTCGGCGACGAGCGCGGCGGCCTGTTCGCTATCGAGTTCGGCGGGCTCGGCCTGAGTTTCGTCGTCCGCGCCGACCGTGGACAGGCGCTCGCGTACTTCGGCGGCCAGGTCCGGGTACTCGGCAAGGAAAGCGGTCGCGTCGACCGGTGCGTGCCTGCGCCGAGCCAGGAACTCCTCGTATACGAGGTCGGCCAATATCGGGCTCTGCTCGATCTCGGGAAATTCCTTGCGGTACTCCATGATCCGCTTACCGCCGCCGGGCCGGATCCAGCGTTGGCGCAGATCGATGCGCACCAGGTCGGTGAGTACCGCAAGACGCGCCTGTGCACCATCGGGCACATAGTCGGCGAGCAGGGGCGGGTCGAGCCGGTTCTCGTGCAGGTAACGCTGCCAAGCGGCGACGAACCTTGCCACGTGATCGAGGCCCGATTCGATCACGTGCGCGTCTCCTTCGCGGCGGGTGCGGCCCGCTCCCGTCCCATCGAGTCACTCGGCGCGACCACTCTTTCCAGTGCCTTCAAATCGGCTTCCAAGGCGCGGAAGAGCAGATAGGAGCCGATGAACGCGACTATGCCGCCCGCGCACAGCACCCGGACCGCGAAGATCACCAAAGGAATATCGGCGGGCGGCAGGAACGTCACCCCCGCCACCGCGAGCAGCGGCACCGACGCCGCGACCGCGAGATAGCCATTGGCGCGGCGGTCGAGGCCGCGCAGCCATACCGCGTCGTCGGGGCTGATTTCGCCGTGCCGCAGAAACACCGGATATATGCAGCGGACCATGTAGAAGGTCACCAGGAAAAACGGATAGGCCACCGCGATCGCGCCGCACACCACGATCGAAGTGAGGAAATGTACGACCGCGCTCAGCGCGATCTCACCGGTGGCCAATTTCAATGCGATCGGGAAGGTGATGCTCGCGAACACCCACAGCGAGAACACGATGACCACTGCTCGGTTGGCGAACAGCAATGCGTCGGCTCTCGCTCGCCGGAGTGTGTCCGGGTCATATCGTCGGCCTCTTCGCAGCCCGTGCGGCACCGTAAGCACCAAGCGTGACTTGTAAAGTATCAATGCCGCGCCGAGCGGGAACAGCACCCCGTTCACCACGCTGGTGATGATCAGGAAGGTGTGCTGGGCATCCTCGCTCATTCTGCTGACGATCATGTGTTGGTTGTGCTGGATGTTGTAGATCGAGGCGAGCACATTCGGCACCCCGATGGCCAGCGAGACGATCAGCAATCGCCACGCGCGCAGCTTCAGCCGCCAGCTGCCGGGCGGTGGGTCGACCAGGTCACGTGCGCGTGCGTCCATGCACAGGTCCAGCTGCTTGGCCAGCACCGCGCCGCCCGACCAGCGTCGGGTGCGGTCGGGTTCCAGACAGGTCAGCAGCACCCGGCGAAGTGCTGCCGGACAGTTGGCGGGCAGCCGGTCCAGTGCGACCGCATCCACACCCGAAGTGCGCCGTTCCAGCATCGCCTCGAGCGTGGTGTCGTCGCCGTAGCCGTCCGCTCCCGCGGTGGTGTCGTCGAAAGGTTTTGCGCCGGTCAGCAATTCCCACATCACCACGCCCAGCGAATAGATATCGGAGCGGGTGTCCAGATCGGCTGCCGTGCGTTCGCGGCCAGGGTGGCAGGCTTCCAACTGCTCGGGTGACATGTAGGCCAGCGAGCCACCGAAGTAGGCGACCGGGCTGGTGTCGGCAACGTTGCGGCTGAAGCTGATGTTGAAGTCGGCCAGCTTCGGCACCGCCTCGGCGGTGAGCAGCACATTGGCGGGCTTCACGTCGCGGTGCAGCACGCCGTGGGTCGAGGCGTATTCGAGTGCATCGGCCAGTCGTCGACCAAGCCATGCCACGGTCTCCGGCCAACTGAGCGAGGCGATCTCGGCGCGCACACTGGAATCGGTCGGCCGGATCTCGCCCTTCTCCTCCATCGCGGCGTCGACCGCGTCGAGCAGCAGTTGTCCGCTGCGTTCGGCGGGCGGTGTGGCTCGTATCCAGCGCAGCACGCTGAGCAACGTGCCGCCGGGCAGGAACTGCATGTAGAGCAACCGCAGCCGTCTGCCCGCTTTGTCGCGCAGTTCCTGGGATTCGAGCAGTCGCTGATCGAAGACGCGCACGATGTAGTCGTGGTCGAGCTGGGCGAGTGTCTGCGGCTCGGTGCCGTGGTCGGCGGAGATCTTCACCGCGACCAGCCGCTGCAATGAGCGCTGCCGAGCCAGGAACACCCGTGCGAACGCGCCGCTGCCGAGGCCGGTCAGCAGGTCGAAATCATCGATCTGCTGGCCGATTTCGATGCGGTCGAGCGCGTCGTGGTGCCCGGGACCGGTCCCGACCGTGGTCGGGACGGCGGTCGCCGTTCCGGTCAGGTCGGCGGATACGCGGGTCATGTCCGTATTACGAGAGGACTGGGTGGTTTGGTTCGGCTGCGTTGCCCGCGCGGTCCTGGTCTCGGCCAATGCGGTCAGGGTCGGATCTTCCAGCGCCGCCCGCCTGGTGCTCTGGTCCAACTCGTCGGCATTGAGCATCGCCCGCAGCTCCGCCGCATGCTCCGGGTATTCGCGCAGACAGTCCCGTGGATCGACGCGCTCGCCGCTGTGCCTGCGGATGACGAACTCTTCGTAGACGAGGCCGGCCGGAATATCTTCGGGTTCGAGTTCGGGAAAATCGGCACGATAATCGGCCAAGCGCTTGCGTGGTGCAGTGCTTTCGGCATGTTGCACCCAACGGTGGCGCAGGTCGACGCGGATCAATTCGATCAGCGCCTGCTGCCGGAGGGTGTGCGCATCGGGCAGGTAGTCGGCTATCCGGGGCGGCTGCTGTATCGATTCTCGGGCAGCAGATAACCACGCCGAAGCGAAGGCCTCGACAGCGCTGGCGTGACCGACTCCGGTCGCAGACCCCGAAGTGGATTCGGAACTTCTATCGGAATTCGCACTCATTCTCGGACCTAGTGGTTACGCGGATGCCGAAGAATCCGCACTGGTCGGTCTGTTGACGCAGCGGATAAATTCCGCCACACCCGACGACATCGTCCCCCGCACACTATCCGGAATGATAACTTGCGCCTCAACAGCGGATCACCCGATTTCGACAACGACGCGACGGGGGAGAACCAGCACATGCACAATGAGGCCACAGCAGTGGCGGACGTTACGGCCGTAACGCACGCGGCTCCGCAGACAGTAGCCGCCCAGGAAGTCGCCAAGGGCGCCAACGATGCAGCGGGTCCGAATTCTCCGATTGACCCCGGCGCGCCGCGCGGACCCGCCGTAGCGATCGCGACCGGAGTGCGGGACGGCTCCACCATTCCGACCGAGGTGCTCGACTCGGTGCTCGAGCGCATCGCCGCCGATACCCGGAAATTGAACGCGTTCACCGTTGTTCGCTCCGCCAAGGCGAAGGCCGAGGCTCTTGCCCTCGAGCAGCGCGCCGACCTGGATCTGCTCCCACTGGCCGGGGTTCCGATCGCGATCGAACATAATGTCGCGGTCGCGGGTGAGACGAACCTGTGCGGTTCGGCGGCCACCGACACCGCTGCGGCGACCGCCGACCATCCGGTGCTGCGCAGGCTGCGCGCCGCGGGTGCGGTGATCGTCGGACTGACCGCGGTTTCGGAGCTGGGTCTGTGGCCGATGACCGACGGCGAAGGCCGGGTCACTCGCAATCCATGGAACACCGCACGCAGCGCGGGTGGCTCGGCCGGCGGCTCGGCCGCCGCGGTCGCGGGCGGGTTGGTTCCGGTGGCGCACGGCAACGACGGGCTCGGTTCGATACGCGTCTGCGCGGCCTGCTGCGGGGTCTTCGGGATCAAGCCGGGACGGCACACCGTGCCCGCGGAGATGGGCGTCGACTCGTGGGCGGGCATGGTCGAGAACGGGGTGCTCGCAACGACTGTCGATGATGCTGCGCTCGCGCTATCGGTGCTGGCGGCCCGGCCCGACCTAGCCGAGCTGGAACCACCTGGTCGACTACGCATCGGGTTGGCCGTTGCCCCGCCATCCCGTTTCTTCCTGGTCGATCGACACTGGACCGCGGCCGCGCGCGCCGCGGGATCCGCCGCCGCCGCGGCCGGACACCTCGTGGAACCGACAACACTGCCCTATGGCGATTCGATCATCTCGGTCTTTTTGCGCTGGCTCGCCGTCGGCACCCGTGACGCCGCGACCCTCGCCCATCCCGACCGGCTGCAACCGCGCACCCGCCGTCACCTCGCGCTCGGCAGGTTGGTGCAGCGCCTGCGCCTGGTCGGCCCCGACCAGGTCGACCGGGTCGAGGCACGACTACTGGAATTCTTCGATCGCTACGACGTGGTGATCACACCAACGCTCGCGACACCGCCGCCGAAAGCCCGGGCTTGGCACGCAAGGGGCTGGCTCGCCAATGCGATTACCAGCTCCCGCTTTTCACCGTTCACCCCACTGTGGAACATGGTCGGCTGGCCCGCCGCATCGGTGCCGATGGGGATGCATCCCCGTTCGGGTACGCCGGTGGCCGCTCAGCTCGCGGGACCGCCCGGCAGTGAATCGACCCTGCTGCGCCTGTCCGCGCAACTGGAAGCCATGCACCCCTGGGAGCGCACCGCGCCGTGATGTCGGGCGCCCCCGCGCCGTGAGTCGTCAGCCGGTGACGGCGGACGCCTGTTGCGCCTGTGCGGAGAAGCCGCCGTTGGCGGCGCGCCCCGCGAACTCCAGGATGGTTGGGCGAATGTCATCGGCCCGCCACGCCACGGCCAGTTCGCACGGCGCGAGCCCGGCCACCGGGCGCGCGGTCAGACCCGGCCAGCGGTACATCGGGACATTGTTCTCGGCGAGCAGGCAGACGCCGAGGCCGAGGCTCACGGCCTCCAGCTTGTCCTCCGGTGTCGCCGCTTCCGCGCCGATCTTCGGCTGACGACCGCCCCTGGCATCGTTACCGAGCCAGAAGTCGCGCACCGCACCGGCTTCGGTCGGCAGTGCGATGAACGGTTCGTCGAGCAAATCGGCGAACTCGATGCTCTCCTGATCGGCGAGCGGATGGTTCTCCGGAAGCAGTACCCAGCGCGGCTCTGTGCGCAGCACCTGCCACCGAAAACGGTTCTGGTCGGGCAGGGGCAGCCAGACAAGCGACAGGTCCGCCTGGCGTCCGGCCAGGCCGCTGGACGGGTCGTTCCAGGACGCGGCGTGCAGTGCTAGTCGATGACCGCTCGCGCTTTCCAGGTCACTGAGCAAACCGCGGCCGAGCGCGGATTGGATGCCGACGCGAAGTACCTCGCCCGCCTCCTGGAGCGAGACGTTGGTGACCTCCCAGAGCTCCAGGATCTTGCGTGCACCTTCGAGCAACTCCTTGCCCGCGACGGTCAACGCGACACTGCGCTGGTTGCGGTCGAACAGGACCACGTCGAGCTGGCGTTCCAGCTGACGAATCTGACGCGACAGGGTGGGTTGAGCGATGTGCAGCCGCTGTGCGGCGTTGGTGAAATGTAGTTCCTCAGCGACAGCGACGAAATACCGCAGGTCGCGCAAATGCGGGTCCATAGCCCCTTGCTATCAGAATCGGTCCTGAATTTCCAGCTAAATTAGGCCGGAAAGTTCGGATACTGGCACCGAAACAGTCGGTGGGTTTGTTAGGCACAGCATATTGCCTGTCCGGGTCATTTGCACCATTGAGCCCGCGAATACCCCGCATCCGCCGTGGTGCGAGCCATTCCGGCATTGATGGACGGTTGACCAGCGGTAATGGGCGACCGAATGTCGCGGGGCGGCTCGACATGGGCCGCTCGGAGGTAGCCCGGCCGATGCCGGAAAACCGGTGGGGCCGCCCACGGGCGTTGATACGTTGTGAGATAGTGATATTCATCACAAATTGGTTTGTTATGTGGCTGCGGCTACCCGCCAGGCCGCGGTCGTGAACACCGTCGCCGGATAGCCGAAAGGCGCCGCGGTCGTGAAATCACGACCGCGGCGCCTCGACTCACAGGGCGAATCGAACCCCTCAGGCGCTGCGCGCCCGATCCTCGTAAGCCTTGCGCTTCTCGGCGTCGACGGCACCGAGGAACGCATCGCCCGAACCGAGCGCGCGCGCCAAACCATCGGCGACGGATTCGGGAAGCAGGTTCACCACCTGCGAGAGGAACCCGGCCATCGCCGTCACCCTGACCTTCGACTTCGGCGTGGCGATCAGCGCGACGATGGCGTCGGCGATCTCCTCCGGCTCGGCCGAGCGCAGCAGCTTCGGGCCGCTCACGCCGGAACCGAGTTCGGTGTTGGTCAACGTCGGCAGCACCGACGAGAACTCGACGCCCGAACGCCGGTACTCCTCGCGCAGCGTGTCGGTGAATCCGAGCACCGCGTGCTTACTCGCGTTGTAGGTGGCAAGACCGGGGATGTGGGTCTCGCCGGCCAGCGACGCGATATTGATGACGTGCCCGCGCTTGCGCGGCAGCATTCGCGCGATGCCCAGCTTGGAGCCCAGAATTACGCCGTAGACGTTGATGTCCAGAATTCGGCGGGTGATCTGATCCGGCTCGTCGACAAGCTTGCCGGTCGGCATGATGCCCGCATTGTTGATCAACACGTCGATCGGACCGACGGTGCGTTCCACCTCGTCGAGGAAGCTCTCGAACGAGCGTGGATCGGTGACATCGAGCTTGCCGTAGTACGCGAAGTCGCGCGCGACGCCGGACTCCTTGACTGTCGTCTCATCGATATCGCCGATCGCTATCTCGGCGCCGAGCGCCTGCAACGCGGTCGCGGTCGCAAGACCGATACCGCGGGCGCCACCGGTGATCACGACGACCTTGCCGCGAATCTTCGCGACGTCTGTCATTTGGTGTCCCCCTTGAGCTTCAGCAGTGCCGGAATATCGACACGGCGCAGGCCGCGTGCGCCCGCTGCGCGCATCGCGCCGAGGGCGACCAGCAGCTTCGGCATCTGGTACGGGAACCAGATCAGCTCCTTCTGCTGGGTCGGCAGGATCGGCCTGGTGATCGCCTTCTGTCGGCAGTACTTGCGCACGCCGCTCGCACCGCCCCAGCGGGCGCCGACACCGGACTGACCCCAGCCGCCCATCGGCAGCGCGAAATTGAACAGGTTGGAGAAGACGTCGTTGATATTGACCGCGCCCGCGTTCAGTTGGCGTGCAATGCGTTCACCGCGATCCTTGTCACCGGTCCAGACCGAAGCGGACAGGCCGTAGACCGAATCATTGGCAAGGCGGACCGCCTCGGCCTCGTCGGCGACCTTCACCACCGGCAGCGTCGGGCCGAAGGTCTCCTCGCCGATGCACGACATGGTGTGGTCGACATCGACGAGAACGGTTGGCTCGAAGAATGTTCCGACACCGGTCCGCTTGCCGCCGGTCAGCACCTTCGCGCCCGCCGCGACGGCCTCGTCGACGTGTCGCTGCACGATCAGCACCTGGTTCTCGTTGGCGAGCGCGCCGACATCGTGCTTGGACTCACGGCCGTCGATGCCCTGGCGCAGGTCCTTGACCGCGGCGGTCAGCTTGGCGACGAATGCGTCGTAGACCGGCGCTTCGACGTACACCCGCTCGACCGAGATACACACCTGGCCCGCGTTGAACATGCCGCCGAAGGCGATGCCGTGCGCGGCACGGTCCAGATCGGCGTCGGCGAGCACGATGGCCGGATCCTTACCGCCCAATTCCAGACTGTAGGGAATCAGCCGCTCGACGCAGGCCGCGGCGATCTTGCGGCCGGTGGCCGTCGAGCCGGTGAACTGGATGTAGTCGGCGTTCTCGACCACCGCGGCGCCGGTCGCGCCCGCGCCGGTGACCACGGCGAATACCGGCGGCGCACCGATCTCGGCCCAGCCGCGGGCCAGTTCGAGCGCGGAAAGCGGGGTCACTTCGGAGGGCTTGAGTAGCACGGCGGCACCGGCGGCCAGCGCCGGAATCACGTCGATCACCGGCATCGCGAGCGGGAAGTTCCACGGCGTGATGACACCGACGACCGGGTACGGCTTGTAGACCGTCGTGAGCTTCTTGACCCTGGCGAGCGGGCTGTGCGGCGACGGGTGCTCGTCGGCGAGGAACTTCGCGGCGCGGCGCGCGTAGTAGCCGGTCAGATCCACCGAGAACGCGGGATCGATGAGGGCATCGACGCGCGGCTTGCTCGTTTCCGACTGCAGCACATCGGCGAGGTGCTCGGTGTTGTCGACCAACCAGTCCTGCAGCTTCAGCAGCCACTCTTTGCGGCCGTCCGGGCCGATGGCCTCCCACTCCGGCTGGTAGAGCCGAAGTTCGCGGACCTTGGCCGCGACCGCGTCAGCGGTCTCGGTTGGCACGGAGCCGACTACCTCGCCGGTGCCGGGATTACGCACTTCGATGACGGCCGGATCGACCGCGACCGCAGGCGCGACCTTCTTCGCGGGCGCCTTGGGTGCCGGAGCCTTCTTGGCCGCGCCTGCCGCGGACTCGGTGTTGGTCACTGCTGTTCTCCCACTGCCGTTGTGCTGTGAACCGCTGGGTGAATGACTACTGTGAATCACTTCACTAACCTATGATGGTGGCACAAGTGCGCGCGACTTTCTTGGACCGATTTGTCAACAAACGCCGGGAAATTTGTTCCGAGAATACAAATCGGAGGAAGCATGACGCGAAGTTCGCGAGTCGGGGCCATCGGCCCCAATAGCGAAGTGGTGCGCGACTGGCTCGCCGACTACGTGTACGAAACGATGCGGACCGAGGCACTCGAACAAGTTGTCGACCGCCTCGACGGCGCGATCGTCGCGCGGATTCCGGAGTTGGCCGATCGCGATATACGACGCGATCTCGCCGCGAGCACCCGCGCGCACGCCAGGGTGGTGCTGAGCGGACTCACCAGCGACACATTCGAATTCACGCTGCCGGAGGAGGCGCACGCGTTCGCCCGCACCCTCGCCCGTCGTGGCTATGACCTGCGACTGCTGCTGCGGACCTACCACGTTGGCCAGGAAGCGGTGCTCGAGTACATGACCGAGGCCATCGACGAGCGGACGGCGCCACCGGAGATCGAACGCGCGGTGCTGCTTCGCCTGTTCGAGCGGTCGACGAGATGGGTGAGCACCTCGGTGGAAATGCTCACCGACACCTACATGGAGGAGCGGGAGCGGGTCATGCGCGCCGCCCTCAATCGGCGCACCGAGACCGTACGCGCCCTGCTCGCAGGCGATGAGCCGGATATCGAGCAGGCCTCGCTGCGCCTGGGCTACCGGCTCGCCCAGCAGCACCTGGCCTTCGTGCTGTGGACCGATGAGCCCGGCGGTGGTGACGGCGAGCTGAGTGGGCTGCTCGACCGGGTCGCGGCGCGGCTCGCGGCCGCGCTCGGCAGCGGCCGGGTGCTCAGCATGCCGTCGGGCGCGAGCGGAATGTGGGCGTGGGTCGGCCTCGACGATGAACAGCGCGCCGCCGAACTTGCCGCGCCTCGCCAGCTGGAGCGCATCACATCGGGACTGGTGGAAGCGCCGGTGCGGGTCGCCTTCGGGGTTCCCGCAGTGCAGGTCGCCGGATTCCGGCAAAGCCACCGCGAGGCGGTCGCGGCAAGGCACGTCGCCGAGCGCGGGCTACCGGACGCCGATCGGGTCACCGGTTATCGCGAGGTGGAGATCGCTTACCTGGTCGGTGCCGATGACGCGGCGATGCGTGCCCTTGTCGGCAGGGAGTTGCGCGTGCTTGCCGGGCGTGACACCAATGCCGTACGGCTGCGCGAGACGCTGCACGCTTATCTGAAAAGTCATCGCAGCCCGGAGGCCGCGGCGAAACTGCTTGGGGTACACAAGAACACGATTCGCTACCGAATCCAGCGGATCGAGGAACTGCTCGGTCATCCGGTCGAGGAGCGTAGCCTGCCGTTGGAACTGGCACTGACCTGTGTCGCCACCTATGGTGTCGACGCTCTGCAATGAACCGGGCACCGTGTGGCGGCCGACTACTCCTCGCGTGGTGGCTCGACTCTGCCATCGGGTAGATCCGCGAGCAGCTGAGTCGTTGCCGCCGCGATGGCCGCGACGGCCTTGTCCACCGCGGCTTTGGTGGTCGTGCTCAGGCCGGAAACGCCACCGACTGTGCGCACGTACTGCAGTGCGGCAGCATAGATTTCCTGCTCGGTAGGGGCAGGGTCCAGGCCACGCAGGAGGGTGATATTTCCACTCATGGGTGCACAGTAGCCCTCTGTAACCATGCGCCGCAGGCCAAGAAACCCAAGGCAGGAAAATAGTGGTTTAATTTGCCGCGCGCCGTGGCGCTGCGTGTTCGCTGCCCCGAAGGCTCGTATCCGAGTGGCGCGAGCTCCCGTCGCCTGCGCGCGTTTTCGGCCGGTTACCCGACACCCTGGATTCCTTCGCGATTACACAGGTTGTTTCAAGATCGATGGGGAACAATCGGTTGCATGCCTGCCCGCGGTATTCCCACCCTGACCACCTTCCCCTACGAAGAGCTGGACAAGCGGGAGGAGGACCATTGGTCCGGGGCCACGGTATCCGATGACGAACTGCGGTCCTTGGCGCTCGGTGCTTTCTATTCGGCTCGATGGGACGCCTTCCACGACGCGCTGCTACTCGGCCCGGAACGCGACCATCCGCTCGGCGACCGCCGCGAACTCGCCATCGACACGTTGACCGGCGCATGGGGTATCACCGACGCCACCGAGGCGCAGGCCTCGATGGAACAGCTGCTCGAAGGCATGCACGCGCCGCTGTACGCGATGGTGCACCCGCTGGTGATGGCCTCGGTCAACGCGAGTGAGCGGGATCGGTTCGGCGAGCGGGCCGATCGGCACCGCGCTTTCTTGCGTCAGGTCGGCTCGTTCCGCGGCATGGACAATCCCGAGGCGCTCGTGCGTGACTACGACATCTGGTCACAGGCGATCAAGATCGGTTTCACCGATCACCTCGCACGGCCGTTGCCGAGTGATATCCACGCATGGGATCTGGCCAGGGTGGTCGCGGTGGCCCGAATGGCTTTCACCGCAGGTTATCTCGACGCCGATGTTGCATGGGGCTACTTGGCGCGCGCATTGCCGCTCGCCCAGCGCAAGTACAAGAACTGGCGCCAATTCGGCGATGCCTACATGACCGGCTGGACCTACTGGCAGGCATGCGAGGACCTGGCCGAACTCAAGAACGGCGGCGTCGACCGGCGCATGGAACTGCTGCGCCTGTGGACGCGCCCGACGAGCCCGTGGCGGCGAATTACCTTGGCAGAATCCACTCCCGCCAAATAACGCCACCCCGGTAACCACCACGGAGCGAGTCTTACGAGCGATGTTCGCGGCGGGCGAGCCTTCGGGGCCGCGAACACTCAGCGCCGCAGGCGCCGCAAATCGAACGCCTTCAGTTTCCGTCGGGGAGTGACCGTAGGATCCCGCGCCCGTAGCGCTGGAATTGTGCGTCGTCGACCATGCCGAGCGAATGGCGCTCGACCAGCAGCTCCCACTCGGAATACAGCTGGGAGACGCCGGGATCGGCAGGGCCTGCGGCGCCGTCCGCGGAATCGCGCCGGACGGCGAAATTCACCGCACAGGTGACCCGCTCGGTGTCGGCCCGATCGACGCCGGTGAAATGCAGCGTGACATTGCCGTCGTGCACGTCGATGCCCGTCTCGCCGCGGACCGCGCCGACCTCACCAGGCGCGGATGTGGCGCCTTCGGTGGTGCGTGCCCAGAGCACGGCGGGGATGGGTAGCTCGTGGGCGTATCGGGAGCCGGTGCCGATGCCGATGAACAGCAGCCGCCCTGTGGTAGCGGCAAGCAGCCCTGGTCCGGTGCCGGCGGGCGGGTGCGCCACCGCGATCGCGGTCTCCAGCACGTATTCGTCCGCCGTGACATAACGATGCAGAGCGGCTACCGCCGACTTCGCTTCGCGTTTGGGCGCCATCCGGCGTACGGCCCGATCGACGTCCGCGCGAGTCGGTCCGGTCTTGCCCCACGTGGGGGTTGGTGGGTCGAGATCGGGGGCGGCGACATCGATGCGCTGCGAGGCGAGGATCTGATCGTTGATCCGATCGACGATCTCGGTCGCTGCGGGGACATCGTGTTCGGCTATCAATACCGGCAACGGGGTACGGTCTGCTGGCACGCCCGTGAGTACCGGAGTCGGGTAACGAAGGTAGATCTCGATTACGACCGCGTCATCGGCGCGCCGGTTCAGCCGGACCTTCAGCAGGTCCGTGACCGGTACATCCAATACGCGCTCACCATCGGTGCCCGGTCGCAGAACGATCAATCGTCCGCGCCCGTGCCGCACTATCGCTGTGGGTGTCCGTAGCTCGACTATGTCCATACCCCCTGCGCTCTTGTTGTGTCGTCGCTCACGATAGGCCGAACATGCCATGATTGTGACCACTTGGAGTAACCCGACCGGAGTCCTCGGGAACCACCGACGTTCCTCGGCCGTTTACCTGTCGAACCGCACCAACTGCCGAACTGCGCGATGTATCGAGTAAACCGTACGCGGTAACGTGGCTTGTCCGCATCCGAACCCGCCGAGCCCCGGCCGGGCAAAGGGTGAGACTGGCACCGCCGAACCCGACGCTTCGCAGGCATGCACCGGAGAACCGGAAAGGACTGGCCACCCGGCCTACGCTCTATGAACCGCAAGACTGTGTTTCGCACCCTGGCCATAGTTTCGGGCATTTTGCTCGTCATATATGCGTTCAGCTATTTCGGCAATGACACGCGCGGCTGGAAGAGCGTCGACACCTCGGTGGCGTTAACTCAGCTGAACGACAAGAGCAACGTCAAGAACGTCCAGATCGACGACCGCGAGCAACAGCTGCGCATCGAGCTGAACAACGGCAACGACGCGACCAGCGGCTCCAGCAAGATCATCGCCAAGTATCCGGGCGGTGGCGAGTCGTCCGCGCAGGTATTCGACGCTGTGCAGAAGTCCGGCGCACCCTTCAACACGGTGGTCAAGCAGGAGAGCTGGTTCACCCAGATCCTGCTGTTCGTACTGCCGATGGTGATCCTGCTCGGGCTGTTCATCTTCGTGATGTCCCGCATGCAGGGTGGTGGTCGCGGCGGCATGATGGGCTTCGGTAAATCGAAGGCCAAACAGCTGTCCAAGGACATGCCCAAGACCACGTTCGCGGATGTGGCAGGTGCCGACGAGGCTGTCGAAGAGCTCTATGAAATCAAGGACTTCCTGCAGAACCCGGTTCGCTACCAGGCTCTCGGCGCGAAGATTCCGAGGGGCGTGCTGCTCTACGGTCCGCCGGGCACCGGTAAGACGCTGCTGGCCCGCGCCGTCGCTGGCGAGGCCAACGTGCCGTTCTTCACCATCTCCGGTTCGGACTTCGTCGAGATGTTCGTCGGCGTCGGCGCCTCCCGGGTGCGCGACCTGTTCGAGCAGGCCAAGCAGAACAGCCCGTGCATCATTTTCGTCGACGAGATCGACGCGGTCGGTCGCCAGCGTGGTGCCGGCCTCGGCGGTGGTCACGACGAGCGTGAGCAGACCCTCAACCAGTTGCTCGTCGAGATGGACGGTTTCGGTGACCGCACCGGCGTGATCCTGATCGCGGCGACCAACCGCCCCGACATCCTCGACCCCGCGCTGCTGCGTCCCGGCCGTTTCGACCGGCAGATCCCGGTCGGCAACCCCGACCTCGCTGGTCGTCGCGCCATCCTTCGGGTGCACTCGCAGGGCAAGCCGATCGCGCCCGAGGCGGATCTCGACGGTCTCGCCAAGCGCACCGTCGGCATGTCCGGCGCGGACCTCGCGAACGTGATCAACGAGGCCGCCCTGCTCACCGCCCGTGAGAACGGCGCGGTCATCACCAGTGAGCAGCTCGAAGAGTCGGTGGACCGCGTTGTCGGCGGCCCGCGCCGCAAGAGCAGGATCATCAGCGAGCACGAGAAGAAGATCACCGCCTACCACGAGGGTGGCCACACGCTGGCCGCGTGGGCGATGCCGGATATCGAGCCGGTCTACAAGGTCACCATCCTGGCCCGAGGGCGCACCGGCGGCCACGCCATGACGGTGCCGGAGGACGACAAGGGTCTGATGACCCGCTCGGAGATGATCGCCCGTCTCGTGATGGCGATGGGTGGCCGTGCGGCAGAGGAGCTGGTGTTCCACGAGCCGACCACCGGCGCATCCTCGGATATCGACCAGGCCACCAAGATCGCGCGCGCCATGGTCACCGAGTACGGCATGAGCGCGCGCCTCGGCGCGGTGCGCTACGGCCAGGAGCAGGGCGACCCGTTCCTCGGCCGCTCGATGGGTATGGCTTCGGAGTACTCGCATGAGGTCGCGGGCGCCATCGACGAGGAGGTGCGCAACCTGATCGAGGCCGCGCACACCGAGGCGTGGGCGATTCTCAACGAATACCGCGACGTGCTCGACATCCTTGCCACCGCGCTGCTGGAGCGAGAGACGTTGCACCGCAAGGATCTCGAGGAGCTCCTCGCCGCGGTGGACAAGCGGCCACGCATCACCGCGTTCAACGACTTCGGCGATCGGCTGCCCTCGGACAAGCCGCCGGTGAAGACACCGGGCGAGCTTGCCGTCGAACGCGGCGAGCCGTGGCCGCCCCAGGAGTCGGTGGTGCCGCCGGTGGCAGCGGCCGCCAACGGTCACCCGGAGCCCAGCTACCAGAACCCGCAATACGGCTATCCCGCGCCGCCCGCGACCGGTTACCCGGCGCCACCGGCCCCGAACGCGGGCTACCCGCGCCAGGGCGGTGGCACGCACGGCTCGCGTCCGGACTACGGCGCTCCTGCCGGTTGGTCGGCACCGGGCTGGCCGCCTCGCGACGAGCAGCAGCAGCCGGGGCAACCGGGCTACGGTGGCGGTCGGCAGGGGCAGGGCGAGCCGCAACCGCGCCACGGCCACCAGCAGCCGTGGAACCAGCCCGTCGGCGGCCAGCCGGGTGCCGGCCGTGGCGACCAGGGCGGCTACAACGAGCCGGGTCGGGCCGACCCGAACGACGAGGGCGAAAATCGTGATTGGGATGGACCGAACGGTCGGCATTGACCAATGACGATTAGGCTCGACCGTCGGGGTGCCGAGTAATTGCCTGCACCCGAAATTTTGGAGGTGTCCTCGATTGTCGGCCAAGAATCACGTCGGCGGCCACGCGCTCGCGCGGTCGGACAACGGCCAGTCGGACAACCGTGCGCAAATCGGCGCTGAATCGGCCGCGGCCACGCCGGAACTGATCGCGCTGGAGACAGGTCGACCGTTCGACCAGGCCCGTGCAGAAGCCGCGATAAGGGAGTTGCTGCTCGCGGTCGGTGAGAACCCCGACCGTCCCGGCCTGGTCGACACTCCCTCGCGCGTTGCCCGCGCCTACCGGGAGATGTTCGCCGGGCTCTATGTCGAGCCGGACGCGGTGCTGAACACCACGTTCGACGAGGGCCATCAGGAACTCGTGCTGGTGCGCGATATCCCGTTGTACTCGACGTGCGAACACCACCTGGTGTCCTTCCACGGCGTCGCGCACGTCGGGTACATCCCCGGCGACCACGGCCGGGTGACAGGGCTGTCGAAGCTGGCGAGGGTGGTCGATCTCTACGCCAAGCGCCCGCAGGTTCAAGAGCGGCTGACCAGCCAGATCGCCGATGCCGTCATGCGCAAGCTGGAACCACGCGGCGCGATCGTGGTGGTGGAGGCCGAGCACCTGTGCATGGCGATGCGTGGCATTCGCAAGCCCGGTGCGAGTACCACGACCTCCGCGGTGCGCGGTCTGCTGCAATCCAGTGCCGCCTCGCGCTCGGAGGCCCTCGATCTCATTCTGCGGAAGTGAGTGAGTTCGCGGTGTCAGGTCTCGGGAGCGTCACTGCGCGTGGGGGGCGCTCCTGCGTGGTGATGGGGGTCGTGAACGTCACAAGTGACTCCTTCTCCGACGGTGGCAGGTATCTCGACGCCGACCTTGCCGTCGCGCACGGCGTCGAACTTTTCGAGGCCGGTGCCGACATCATCGATATCGGCGGCGAATCGACCCGTCCCGGCGCCATCCGGATCGACCCGCAGGCGGAGGCCGCACGGGTGGTCCCTGTTATTCGTGGCCTGGTCGCCGCCGGCGTGCCGACCAGTGTCGACACCATGCGGGCGAGTGTGGCCGATGCGGCGCTCGCGGCAGGGGTGTGCGCGGTGAACGACGTCTCGGGCGGCCGTTCCGACCCCGATATGGTGAAAGTCGTTTCGGCGGCGGATGTTCCGTGGATCCTCATGCACTGGCGGGCCGGAGCCGACTATCGGCACACGGGGCCGGCCGATCACTACGACGATGTCGTGGCCGAGGTGCTGGCGGAACTGTCCGCGCAGGTGGATATGGCCGTCGCGGCGGGCGTCGATCCGGAACGGCTGATTCTGGATCCCGGCCTCGGCTTCGCCAAGAATGCCGAACACAACTGGGCGCTGCTCGGTGCGTTGCCCGAATTGGTCGGCAACGGACTTCCGATTCTCATCGGAGCGTCGCGCAAACGTTTCCTCGGCGCGTTGCTCGCCGACGCCGCGGGTCCGCGCCCACCGGATGGTCGCGAGACCGCCACCGCGACCATTTCAGCACTTGCCGCTCAGCACGGTGCCTGGGGCGTGCGGGTGCACGACGTCCGCGCCTCGCTGGACGCCATTGCCGTAACCGACGCCTGGCAACGCGCCGCCGGGCAGAATTCGCCAGGAGCCGCCCGATGAGCGACCGAATCGAGCTACGTGGCCTGCGAGCCTTCGGCCATCACGGAGTGTTCGAGCACGAACGCCGTGACGGGCAGGAGTTCATCGTCGACCTCACGGTGTCGCTCGATTTCGCCGTCGCCGCGGCGTCGGACGATCTCGCGGCCACCGTCGATTACGGCCAGCTCGCCGAACGTGCCGTGCGGATCATCAAGGGCCCGCCGCGCAACCTCATCGAGACGGTGGTCTCCGAGATCGCCGACGACGTGATGACCGATCCGCGCATCGAGTCGGTCGAGGTGGTTGTGCACAAACCCGGCGCGCCGATCCCGCATGCGTTCGCGGATGTTCGCGTTGTCACCTCGCGGCACCGGGAGAACGTGGCGTGAGCAGTGCCGTGCTGTCGATCGGGTCGAATCTGGGGGACCGGCTCGCCCATCTGCGCAGCGTGATCGACGGCTTCGGGCCGCGGGTCGTCGCGGTGTCGCCGGTATATTCGACCGCGCCGTGGGGCGGGGTCGAGCAGAGCGACTATCTGAATGCCGTTGTGCTGGTGGATGATCCGGAACTCGGCTGTCGAGACTGGCTGCACGGCGGTCAACGGCTGGAACGGGCTGCCGACCGGGTACGTGAAGTGCGCTGGGGCGCAAGAACTCTCGACATCGATGTGATCCAATGCGCCGAAGCCGACGGAACCGTCTGTAGCAGTGCGGATCCAGAACTGACGCTGCCGCATCCGCAAGCGCACAAGCGCGCCTTCGTCCTCATCCCATGGTTGGACGTCGAGCCGGACGCGATGCTCGAGGTCGACGGCACCGCACTGCGGGTGCGCGAACTGCTCGATGGACTCGACGTCGCCGAGCGTGCCGGTGTGCGACCGACCGAGTTTTCACTGATATCGGCCCGGCCGGCGGAGGGGTAGTCGTCGTGAAGCTCAAGCCGACCCGAATCTGGGATCTGCTGGCGAATGTCGTCATCGCCGCGGTCATCGCATGGGTCGCCACCCGGTTGACCTACAGCAATTTTCCGCCGATCTCGGTGTATGCGAGTGCGTCGCTGTACCCGGTGGCCGCGATCGAGGTCGCGCTCGCCTTCGTGATCCGCAGCCGTGTCAACGACCGCGAGATCGGTAACGGCACCCACCAGTTGCATCCGATCACCGCGGCCCGTGCGGTCGCGCTTGCCAAGGCTTCCGCGCAGGTCGGGTCGCTCGCCGCCGGTGTCTGGCTCGGATTCCTGTGCTGGGTGCTGCCGCAGCGCGACACGTTGCGCGCGGCCGCCGCGGACAGTCCGAGTGCCGTCGTCGGCATGATGGCGGGGGTGGCGCTGGTTGCCGCTGCCCTGTGGCTCGAGTATTGCTGCCGCGCTCCGGATGACCCATCGGATGATCCGGCAACCACATAGCAAGCATCGCTGACGGAATCACTACATCCCATTCTGGGCGCGGCTCGGCATCCAAGCTACCCTGGCGTCCATGGTTTCACCCTCCCGTAGCAGCACTTCCCGTCGTCGACGGGACGATGCGGGAAAATTGTTCATTGGTGTCTTGATTCTGCTCGGTCTGGTTGCCAGCGTTTTCCTAGTTTTCAGCGATAGTCTGCAATTTGTCCGAATCGGTCTTGTTGCCGCTTTGTGGGCGGCCGTTATCGGCGCCTTGGCCGCGACGCGGTACCGCAAAGAGGCCACGATCGATAAGTCGAAGGTCCGCGACCTGCAGACGGTGTACGAGCTCCAGTTGGAGCGCGAGATCACCGCTCGCCGTGAATACGAGCTCGGCATCGAATCGCGGGTGCGCGCGGAAGTGGGTGCCGATGCCACCGAACTCGCCGCCCTACGGGCCGAACTCACCGTGCTCCGGCAAAGCCTGCAGCGTCTCTTCGACGGCGATCTGCTGATGGACCGGCCCACATTGCGGGCCGACGCGACCCGGATTCAGGAATTGCCCAGCGGGCTCACGGATCCGGCGAACGATAGCTATGGGGATGCCAACGGCTCGAATTTGATGGGCCCTCAGCAACCACGCAGCAGCGTCACGCCGGTGTTCGTCGCCGACCATCCCGAGCCGCCGATGTTTGCCAGCCCTTTCGATGAGCCGGTCACCGCCGAGACCTCCGTGGTACCGCGCGAGCCCGACGACGGCGCGAGTCTCGCCGAGATCACCGACGTCAACATCGACATCGGCGAATACCGGCTGGCCGGGCCGATTCGCACGCCGCAGGGCTGGGCCGAAGCCTTCACCGAGGAGCCTTTCGACGAAGACATCTTCGACGAAGAACCGCCCACACCGGTCGAGCCGACCCAACCGGAGCCGACGCCTGCCGAGCCGACCCGACCCGACCCGCAGCCACGCCCGACCACCCCGGCGCCACCCATCGGCACACCGAGCTCCCGCAGACGCCGACGCGTCGACGCCGACGGAGACTCCGGCAATTCCTCGCGCCGTCTCTCGGTCGCCGAGATCATGGCCAACCTGCAATCCGAGGAAAATGGCCGCAGGTAGCGCCACTGCGGTGTAAATCACGCGGTGCCGCATGGCATCGGCGAACTCGTGGCCGATATCCTCATCACGTAACGTCCGGTACCCGCATGGCGGGACTGGAACGGATCAAGCGCTTGGACGGACGAGTGTCCGGCCATCGCACTTCGAGAGGACAACGTTGACCTCGAGTTCCGACAACGAGCCTGTAGGTCCTGGGAACGAGCCTGTGGGTGCTGGAAAGCACCCTGTGGGCTTCGACCCCGCGCCCGCACGCCTGACGGTGGGAATTGTCTCGGCGGGACGTGTCGGCTCGGCACTCGGCGCGGCACTCGAGCGGGCGGGACATGTGGTGTTCGGTGTCGCCGCGATTTCCGATCCTTCCGTGCAGCGCGCGCGAACCCGGCTGCCCGATTCCGAGATCCTTCCGGTCGAACAGGTGGCGGCCCGCAGTGAGCTACTGCTGCTCGCGGTGCCCGACGCCGAATTGGCCGGATTGGTGCGCGGACTCGCGTCCGCCGGGGTAGTGCGGCCGGGCACCATCGTCGCGCACACCTCGGGCGCCAACGGTGTCGCAGTGCTCGCTCCGCTGGCCGAGGCGGGCGCGCTGCCGCTGGCCATCCACCCCGCGATGACCTTCACCGGCCACGACGAAGACCTGGCCAGACTCGGCAATGCCTGCTTCGGCGTCACCGCAGCCGACGAGGTCGGTTTCGCCATCGCGCAGGCCCTTGTGATCGAAATGGGTGGCGAACCGGTCCGCGTCGAGGAAGAGAACCGCCAGCTCTACCACGCGGCGCTCGCGCACGGCAGCAATCACCTCGTCACGGTGATCATCGACGCGGTCGACGCGCTGCGCACGGCGCTGTCCGGTCCCGGCCTGCTCGGCCAGCAGGTCATCGACGATCAGCCGAACGGATTGGCCGAGCGGCTGCTCGCCCCGTTGGCGTCGGCGGCGCTCGATAATGCTTTGCGCCGTGGCCGATCCGCACTCACCGGGCCGGTGGCCCGTGGTGACGTGGATGCCGTCCGTGCCCATCTGACCGCGCTGGAAGCCGTCGACGCGCGGCTGGCCGCGGGCTATCGCGCGATGTCGCTGCGCACGGCCGAGCGCGCCGAGACCAATCCCGCCCTGATCGAACTCTTGGAAGGACGCCGATAAATGGACCCGAAATTGCGCGGTACCTTCCGGCCGGGCGAACTGACCGTGCACCACGATCCCGCGGTGATACAGGCGGTCTCGAAGGCGCTGCGCGGCGTCGGCCGCACCGTCGGCCTGGTCCCGACGATGGGCGCGCTGCACGAGGGGCACCTCGAGATCGTGCGCCGCGCCAAGCGCACCAACCAGGTCGTGATCGTGTCGATCTTCGTGAATCCCCTGCAGTTCGGCGCGGGCGAGGATCTGGACAAATACCCGCGCACCCTGGACTCCGACGTCGAGTTGCTCCGCAAGGAGGGCGTGGAGTTGGTATTCGCGCCGAGCGCGGCCGACATGTACCCGGACGGCATGCGGACTACCGTGCATCCCGGTCCGGTCGGCGCGGAGCTCGAAGGCGCGAGCCGCCCTACCCATTTCGCGGGTGTGCTGACCGTCGTGGCGAAGCTGTTGCAGATCGCGAAGCCGACGGAGGCGTTCTTCGGTGAGAAGGACTACCAGCAGCTCACGCTGATCCGTCAGCTGGTTCGCGATCTGAACTTCGATGTGAAGATCGTGCCGCTGCCGACTGTTCGCGAGCCGGATGGTCTCGCGCTGTCCTCCCGCAACCGGTTTCTCGATGCCGCGCAACGTGAATCGGCGCTCGCGCTGTCGGCGGCGCTGGCCGCAGGCAAGCACGCGGGTGGTCTCGGCGCGGACGCCGTGCTCGCCGCGGCGCGTGGGGTTCTCGATGCCGCCGCAGGCGTCGAGCTCGACTACCTCGAGCTGCGGTCCTCGACGCTCGATCCCGCACCCGCCAATGGAAATGCCCGGCTGCTCGTCGCGGCGAAGGTCGGCGCTACCCGGCTGATCGACAACACGGCCGTCGCACTCGGCGCACCGATAGACGGCGGCCACCCCACTCTTCCCGATTCGCGCGAAGCCGCGGACGAGGCCAAGGTTTAGGAAAGGCGACGACGATGTTGCGCACCATGATGAAGTCGAAGATCCACCGTGCCACGGTGACCCATGCCGACCTGCACTACGTCGGCTCGGTAACCGTCGACCAGGATCTGCTCGACGCCGCCGATCTGCTGGAGGGTGAGCAGGTCTGCATCGTCGATATCGACAACGGCGCTCGGCTCGAGACCTACGTGATCGCGGGCGAGCGCGGTTCCGGCGTGATCGGAATCAACGGTGCCGCAGCTCATCTGGTCCACCCAGGTGACCTGGTCATCCTGATCGCCTACGGGATGATGGACGAGGCCGAGATCCGTGCCTATGCCCCGAAGGTGGTATTCGTGGATGACCGCAATCGCCCTACCGACCTCGGCTCGGATCCGGCGCACGCACCGGTGGGCTCCGGCCTGGTCACTCCGCGCTCATTGACTATCGTCTGAGGCGGACATGCTGCTGGCCATCGATGTCCGTAACACCAGCATCGAGCTGGGCCTGTTCTCCGGCAGCGGCACCCACGCGAAGCTGGCGCGGCACTGGCGGATGCATACGAATCCGCTGCTGACCGCGGACGAATTCGCGATGCAGGTGCGCGGACTCGTCGGCGCGCAGGTGGAGGAAATTGTCGGGATTTCGGCACTGTCCACCGTTCCGCCGGTGCTGCGCGAGATCCGGACGATGCTCAATCGCTATTGGGAGAATCTGCCGCATGTGGTGGTCGAACCCGGTGTGCGTACCGGAATTCCGCTGCTGGTCGACAATCCCAAGGAAATCGGCGCCGACCGGATCGTGAACACGCTTGCCGCGCACCATCTTTACGGCACCGCCGCGATCGTCGTCGATTTCGGCACCGCGACCACCGTCGACCTTGTTTCGGCGAAGGGTGAATTCCTCGGTGGCGTGCTCGCGCCCGGTGTAGAGATTTCCAGCGAGGCGTTGATCGAGCGCGCCGCGCTGCGCAGGGTCGAGTTGGCCCGCCCGCGTTCGGTGGTCGGCAAGAACACGGTGGAGGCAATCCAATCCGGTGCGATTTTCGGTTTCGCGGGCATGGTCGACGGCCTGATCGATCGGATACGCGACGAATTCGACGCCTTCGCGGGTGATGAGGTGACGATCGTCGCAACCGGTGCGAGCGCGCCGCTGATCGTCCCCGAGTCGGAAACAATCGACCACCACCAGCCGCACCTGACCCTGACCGGCCTGCGCCTGGTGTACGAACGCAATCAGCGCCGCAAAAGCGCTGCTGTTTGACGTCCGTCATTCGCCTGCCATCGTTGGGAAACGGTGTCGGTTCGGCATCCTGCGCTCTGCTACACTCGCAAACGTGAATTTCCGCGTGCGTACCCAGGAGTGTTGTCGAGGCTGATCTGGCCTCGACCGTTCGAGGCTGACTTAGTCCCTCGACCGTCGACACATCTCCTGGAGATTCGCTCATGCGTTCTTCCGTTCTTTCCCTTTCGTCCGCCCGGGACGCCTTTTCGGCCACCCCGCCGCTGGACCGTGCTATCGCCTCCGCCTTGCCGACTCGCCTGCGTCCCGCCGATCTGCTTCGGCTGACCGACGAGGGCGCCGAGGACGTGCTCAGTGGCCGCTACGACCATCTGCTCCCGTCCGACGGGTTATGGCCGACCGACGAACGCTGGGCGACAAGGCTGCTCACCGATGAAGAGGTCGATGTCTGGCTGATCAGCTGGACCCCGGGCAAATCCACCGAGTTGCACGACCACGCCGGTTCTCTCGGGGCCTTGACGGTGCTGAGCGGCGCCCTCTCCGAATATCGCTGGAACGGAACGGAATTGCGGCGGCGCACGCTGACGGCGGGTGACCAGGCCTCGTTCCCGATGGGCTGGGTGCACGACGTGATGCGCGCTCCCGCCGGTCCGCGTCCGGTTACCGACGACACCGCCGAATCCGTCGGCCCGCTCGATCCAACGCTCAGCGTGCACGCCTATTCGCCGCCGCTCACCGCCATGTCCTATTACGAGGTCACCGGCCGCGGCACTCTGCGGCGCACCCGAACCGTCCTCACCGACCAGCCCGAAGGTGATATGTGATGACCCGTTTGACCATCGATCAGATGCTCGACAACGCGCGGGCCCAGCTCAACCGGATCTATGCGTTCGAATTGCCGAAGGCGCTCGCAAAGGGTGCGATTCTGGTGGACATCCGCCCGCAGGCGCAGCGTGGGCGTGAAGGCTCGCTGCCCGGCGCACTGGTGATCGAGCGAAATGTCCTGGAATGGCGATTGGATCCCACCAGTTCCGCGCGGTTGGCGCTGGCCGTCGACCACGATGTGGAATGGATCGTGGTCTGCTCGGAGGGCTATACCTCGAGCCTCGCCGCTGCCGCGTTGCAGCAACTCGGACTGCATAGGGCGACCGATGTGATCGGCGGCTACCAGGCGATGAAGGCGGCGAGCCTGCTCACCATCGGAATCCAGGCGCCGCACTTCGCGCGCGAGCTGGACTCGCTCGCCTCGCTGTAATTTTCCTCGATTTAGTTCTATCTCGAAATACTCCGTGGCACAGTAGGTTTCGTGGAACCCCTTGATCGTGGGGCGGTCTCGGCCTGCGAAAAGCAGGTCGAGACCGGGTGCGGCAACCGAAACCGGCTCGTTACTCCGCAGTAGTGTCCGGGCGGCCCGCAAAACGATTTCCGGTGCCCGCTAGTGTTGCTGGATGTGAGCACCCCGAACACGCCCTCGTCCGGTCGCTCTGCGGGTTCGGTTCCTGCGGAGCAATCAAACCCTCCCGGGTCGGAAGTAGATGACGCGCCGGAGCAGATACGGATTCGCAGGGAGAAGCGCGAGCGACTGCTCGCCCAGGGCGGTGAGGCATATCCGGTAGTTGTGCCGCGCACCCATACCCTCGTCGAAATTCGGGCGGCCTATCCGGATCTGGAGCCGGATACGAAGACGGGCCTGCAGGCCGGTGTCGCGGGCCGTGTCATATTCATGCGTAATACCGGCAAGCTATGTTTCGCGACACTGCAGGAGGGCAACGGCACCAAGCTGCAGGCGATGATCAGCCTGAACGGTGTCGGCGCCGACGCGCTCGCGGCCTGGAAGTCCGATGTCGATCTCGGTGACTTCGTTTTCGTGCATGGTGAGGTCATCTCGTCGCGGACCGGCGAATTGAGCGTCATGGCCGATTCCTGGTCGATGTCGGCCAAGTCGCTGCGGCCACTGCCTGTCGCGCACAAGGAGATGAACGAGGAGTCTCGGGTTCGGCAGCGTTATGTCGATCTGATCGTGCGCCCCGAAGCCAGGGAAATGGCGCGGACCAGGGTCGCGGTCGTTCGTGCGATGCGCAATGCGCTCGAGCACCGAGGATTCCTCGAGGTAGAGACCCCGATGTTGCAGACGCTGCACGGCGGTGCGGCGGCCAGGCCGTTCCGCACCCATTCGAATGCCCTCGATATGGACCTCTACCTGCGAATTGCGCCGGAACTGTTCCTCAAGAGATGTGTGGTCGGCGGCCTCGAGCAGGTCTTCGAGATCAACAGGAACTTCCGCAACGAGGGTTCGGACTCTACGCATTCGCCGGAGTTCGCGATGCTGGAAACATACCAGGCATACGGTACCTACGATGATGCTCAGCGCATGACTCGAGAATTGGTGCAGGAAGTCGCGCAGGAGGTGTTCGGCACGCAGGTGGTGACGCTCGCGGACGGCACAGAATATGATCTGCGCGGAGACTGGGCGACGGTTGAGATGTACCCCTCGCTGTCTGATGCACTGGGTGTCTCGGTCACTCCGGAAACGTCGGTTTCGGAATTGCGCGCACTTGCCGATCGGGTCGGTCTGGAAATTCCGGAGGACAAGGGCTATGGCCACGGCAAACTTGTAGAAGAACTATGGGAGCACCAGTACGGAGACAAGTTGTACGCCCCCACATTCGTGCGCGACTTCCCGGTCGAGACCTCACCGCTCACCAGACAGCATCGGAGCAAGCCCGGAGTTACCGAGAAGTGGGACCTCTATGTACGCGGCTTCGAGTTGGCAACGGGCTATTCGGAGTTGGTCGATCCGGTGATCCAGCGCGAGCGGTTCGTCGACCAAGCGCGGTTGGCCGCGCAGGGTGACGACGAGGCGATGGTCCTGGACGAGGACTTCCTTGCCGCGATGGAGCACGGCATGCCTCCGACAACGGGTACAGGTATGGGAATCGATCGGTTGTTGATGGCACTGACGGGATTGGGAATCCGCGAAACGATACTGTTCCCAATTGTGCGTCCAGTCACTCGCTGACCATCGGATTCGATACCGAAGGTCCCCGTCTTGGAATTTTCGAAATTCGGGGTATTCTTGCGTCGGGTAATCGGCCTACTATGCGGGTCGCACGATTTCGAGAGGACGTTCATCTCATGGCAAAGAAGGTCACCGTAAGTCTGATCGATGATGTCGACGGTGAGTCCATCGCGGACGAGACCATCGAGTTTGCGATCGACGGTGTCTCGTACGAGATCGACTTGTCGACGGCAAATGCGGCGAAGCTGCGCGACGGGCTGGAAGAGTGGGTTTCGAGTGCTCGGCGAGTGAGTGGTCGGCGCAGGGTCAAGGCCGCGGCGGGGGTCGCGACAAGCCCGAAGAGTCGGGTTTCCATCGATCGTGAACAAAGTGCTGCAATTCGCGAGTGGGCGCGCCGTAATGGCCACAAGGTGTCAGCGCGGGGTCGTATCTCCGCCGACATCACCGACGCGTACAACAAGGCCGCGAAGGCCTGAGTTTTCTCTTTTTCAGGGCTGCTGCCCGGGCAAATCGTGCGACGCCTGGGCGGCAGCTTCATTTTGACCTGACTCTGCGCGACCGGGTCGTCCGATCTTGCCCGCCGAACCGGGACGCGGCACCATGGAAACTGTGCGGACGATGTCACTGATGGTGTGGAGAGATGGGGTATCGGCGCAGTGACAGCATTCGTCGGATCATTGTTGCGGTTCACCGATGACGAGGGACGTCAGCAGGAGTTGATGCTCACCCCGGACCAGCAGCGCATCACGATCGGCCGTTCCCCGCAGGCCGATTTGGCGTTGCCGTGGGACGCCGAGGTCTCCAGGCTGCACGCCGCTGTCGAGTACCTCGGTGCGCACTGGACCATCGTCGACGACGGCTTGTCTCGCAACGGCACCTTCATCAACGGCGAGCGGCTGGTCGGCAGGCGCAGGCTGATCGCGGGCGATCGAATTCGGGTCGGTACCTCACTGGTGTCCTTCCATGAGTTCGGGGGTGTTGTCGACGAGGCCACCAGGACCTCGACCGGCTCGATACCGACATTGCGCTCGCTCACCGAAACGCAGCGCGCGGTGCTGGTCGCACTGTGCCGCCCGTACAAGAACGGGGCGGGTTTTGCCACCCCCGCCTCCAATCAGCAGATCGCCGACGAGCTGTTCCTCAGCGTGGACGCGATCAAGACGCATCTGCGTGCGCTGTTCGCCAAGTTCGGCGTGGAAAGCCTGCCGCAGAACCTCAAGAGGGTTCGCCTTGCCGGTCTCGCCATGCAGAGCGGGCTGATTTCCGATCGGGATCTATAAGCGTTCTTCTGTCGTACGCCGCCTCGTCTGGTCTAGACGATCGCGTAGCCGGGCGAGCGTCTCAGCCATGGATGGTCGCGCCATGAAGCTGTTGACTGAGAATCATGAATCGGAGCGATGAGGGCTCCGGCAGCTTCCACGGTAGGAGAAAACCATGACCGCCTTTCGAATCGCAGCACTGGTGGCGGCCACGCTGGCCACCGGCCTGATCGCGGGACTGTTCTACGGATACGCCAACTCTGTGATGCCCGCGCTCGACCGCGCCGACGATCGCACCATGATCGATGTGATGCAGAAGATCAATGTGGTAATCATCAACCCGGTCTTCATGATCGGCTTCATGGGCACCGTCGCCTTTACTGTTCTCGCGGCGGCTCTGCATCTCGGCAAGGACCAACGCAGCACGCTGATCTGGATCGCAGTTGCCTTGGTAATCAATGTGATCGCCTTCGCGGTGACCTCCGGACTGAACGTCCCGCTCAACGACCAGCTGGCCGCCGCAGGCGACCCCGCCTCGATCACCGATCTGGCCCAGGTCCGCGCCGACTTCGAATCCACCTGGGTCCGTTGGAATATCGTCCGCGCCGTTCTCCACACCCTGGCCTTCCTCGTGCTGATCGGCGCGCTGTTCGTCGCGGGCATGCAGCACGCACGCAATACCGCGGCGGGGACCGGTTCGTCGGCAGTTTCGGCGCAGGGCCGGTTCGTCGCCGAGCAGACGCCCCAGCAGCACGCCCGGCAGCAGGTGCCGGGACAGTTCACCGCATCGCTGACGCACGGCCGGTACTCCGGCCAGTTCGGCGCACCGGCTCATTACCGCGCCTGAGACACCGCATCGACCGCAACCGTGCTCGCCGCGCTGAGGATCAGCGCGGCGAGTTCCGCGCGTGCGGCTAGGCCGTCGGCACACCTCGGGTTCGGCCAGGGTTGGAATACCACTAACATGGATGTTCAGGACGGGTGTGTGTCGCCTTCTCCTGCTATCTGACGATCGCGGGCAGCCGGAAACATCCATACGGCGGGATGACGGGTCGAAACCGGTCGCTGTTCGCTGAGGGCAAAACCTCAGCGGAAACGAATCCCGCATCGTCCACGTTATGAGTGAATGACCGTGCCGTCGCTGGTCCGCAATAGGGTGGACCGGAGGCGGCGGGAACCCCTGCCAACTAGAGTAGAGGCGGGGGCCACAACCCCCGGGCTTCATGGCAGGCTGGCGCCACAGTCGAACACTGAAGTGTCGGACGCCATTGACGTCGAGCAGGAGAGTGAGGGAGCGATGTTCGAGAGGTTCACCGACCGCGCAAGGCGTGTCGTTGTCCTGGCCCAAGAAGAGGCCCGGATGCTCAACCACAACTACATCGGCACCGAGCACATCCTGCTTGGGTTGATCCACGAGGGCGAGGGCGTCGCAGCGAAGTCGCTGGAGTCGCTTGGTATTTCGTTGGAGGGTGTGCGCAGCCAGGTGGAGGAGATCATCGGTCAGGGCCAGCAGGCTCCGTCCGGTCATATCCCGTTCACTCCACGGGCCAAGAAGGTGCTCGAGCTGAGTTTGCGCGAGGCGCTGCAGCTCGGCCACAACTACATCGGCACCGAGCACATCCTGCTCGGTCTCATCCGCGAGGGTGAGGGCGTCGCGGCGCAGGTACTGGTCAAGCTGGGCGCGGATCTCAACCGCGTGCGCCAGCAGGTCATCCAGCTGCTGTCTGGATACCAGGGCAAGGAGCCCGTCGAGGGTTCCGGGGCACGCGGTGAGGCGGGTACGCCGTCCACCTCGCTGGTACTCGACCAGTTCGGTCGCAACCTGACCCAGGCCGCGCTCGAAGGCAAGCTCGACCCCGTTATCGGCCGCTCGAAGGAAATCGAGCGCGTGATGCAGGTACTGAGCCGCCGCACCAAGAACAACCCCGTGCTGATCGGCGAGCCCGGTGTCGGTAAGACCGCTGTAGTCGAGGGCCTCGCGCAGGCCATCGTCAACGGCGAGGTCCCCGAGACCCTCAAGGACAAGCAGCTCTACACCCTCGACCTGGGGTCCCTCGTCGCGGGCAGCCGCTACCGCGGTGACTTCGAAGAGCGCCTGAAGAAGGTGCTCAAGGAGATCAATACCCGCGGCGACATCATCCTGTTCATCGACGAGCTGCACACACTCGTCGGCGCGGGTGCTGCCGAAGGCGCCATCGACGCGGCCTCGATCCTGAAGCCGAAGCTGGCCCGTGGTGAGCTGCAGACCATCGGTGCGACCACCCTCGACGAGTACCGCAAGTACATCGAGAAGGACGCCGCACTCGAGCGCCGGTTCCAGCCGGTGCAGGTCGGCGAGCCGACCGTCGAGCACACCATCAACATCCTCAAGGGTCTGCGCGACCGCTACGAGGCACACCACCGGGTTTCCATCACCGACGGTGCCCTGGTTGCCGCGGCGACCCTGGCCGACCGCTACATCAACGACCGGTTCCTGCCGGACAAGGCGATCGACCTGATCGACGAGGCCGGTGCGCGGATGCGCATTCGTCGCATGACCGCTCCGCCGGACCTGCGCGAATTCGACGACAAGATCGCCGATGCGCGCCGGGAGAAGGAAAGCGCGATCGATGCGCAGGACTTCGAGAAGGCCGCGCGACTGCGTGACAAGGAGAAGCAGCTTGTCGCCAAGCGCGCCGAGCGTGAGAAGCAGTGGCGCTCCGGTGATCTCGACGTGGTCGCCGAGGTCGACGACGAGCAGATCGCGGAGGTGCTCGCCAACTGGACCGGCATCCCCGTCTTCAAGCTGACCGAGGAGGAGACCACCCGGCTGCTCCGTATGGAGGACGAGATCCACAAGCGGATCATCGGCCAGGAGGATGCCGTCAAGGCCGTCTCCAAGGCGATCCGCCGTACTCGGGCAGGCCTGAAGGATCCGAAGCGTCCGTCGGGCTCGTTCATCTTCGCCGGTCCGTCCGGTGTCGGTAAGACCGAGCTCGCCAAGTCGCTGGCGAACTTCCTGTTCGGTGACGACGACGCGCTCATCCAGATCGACATGGGCGAGTTCCACGACCGCTTCACCGCGTCGCGGCTGTTCGGTGCCCCTCCCGGGTACGTCGGCTACGAAGAGGGCGGCCAGCTCACCGAAAAGGTGCGCCGCAAGCCGTTCTCCGTGGTTCTGTTCGACGAGATCGAAAAGGCCCACCAGGAGATCTACAACACGCTGTTGCAGGTCCTGGAGGACGGTCGTCTCACCGACGGCCAGGGTCGGACCGTGGACTTCAAGAACACGGTGCTGATCTTCACCTCGAACCTCGGTACCTCGGACATCTCGAAGGCGGTCGGTCTCGGGTTCACGCAGTCCAACGCCGAGGGTTCGAACTACGAGCGGATGAAGCTCAAGGTCAACGACGAGCTGAAGAAGCACTTCCGCCCCGAGTTCCTCAACCGCATCGACGACGTCATCGTCTTCCACCAGCTCACGACCGAGCAGATCGTGATGATGGTGGACCTGATGATCGCCCGCGTCGCCAAGCAGCTGAAGAACAAGGACATGGAGATCGAGCTGGCCCCGCAGGGCAAGGCACTGCTGGCCAAGCGTGGCTTCGATCCCGTGCTCGGTGCGAGGCCGCTGCGTCGGACCATCCAGCGCGAAATCGAGGATCAGCTCTCGGAGAAGATCCTCTTCGGCGAGATCGGCGCAGGCCAGACCATCGTGGTCGACGTCGAGGGCTGGGACGGCGAAGGCTCGGGCGAGGACGCCAAGTTCACCTTCACCGGTAAGGCGAAGCTGACCAAGGAGCCGGCAACCGAGGAGAAGCCGGAAGTCGTGCTGACCGCCGCAGGCGAAGGCTCGACCGAGGCCGCTGCTTCGGGCGAATAAGCTCCGTACGCAACGAAAAGGCCTTTCCCCACTGGAATCCAGTGGGGAAAGGCCTTTTTCGGGTCTCGACTACCGTGCGAACCCGGCAAGCAGCGGAGCGAAGGCGGGCGCGAGCTCGCCAGGGATGATCAGTTCGTCGATTCCGTACTTCTCCCTTCGGGATTCGAGTATCTCGACGGCGGCGGCCGGGTCGGAATCCAGTAGGCCCGCCGCGCCTTCGTCCCGCAGTCCGTCGGCGGTGAGGCCGAGCCGGGCGCTGGTCCAGTACGGGAGCTGGTCGCCGATGCCTACCACCTGATGGGTGAAGCGGATATCGCGATCGGTGTTGTCGCGGACAATACGCACCATCTCGGCCAGCTCCCCCTCGGTGGCCTGTGGGCGCGCTGCCAGCAGGATGCGGTCGGCGAATTCCGCCGCGCAGGCGAGCATTCGCGGGCCGTTGGCGGCAACGACAACCAGCGGTGCCGGGTCGAGATTTTCGCGTATCGCGGCCACCGTGGCGACCAACAGGTCGCGCCGCTGGCCGACCGAGCCCCACGGCATGCCGAGTCGCTCGGCTTCCGAACGGGCGTCCGGGCGTCCGGAACCGATGCCGAGCTCGAACCTGCCATCGGAAAGCAGTTGCAGGGCAGCGGCTTCCCGCACGGTGACTGCGACAGTGCGCAAGGGTGCCGCCAGCACATTCGGACGCAGGCGCACGGTAGTGGTTACGGCAGCGGCGGCCGCGAGCGAAGGAAACGGCGATGGGGTGCCGAGGGTGTCCGGCATCAAGATCGTCCGATAGCCCTGTTGCTCGGCACCCTGGACGGCGGCGGCCCACTCGGTTCCCGAGCGCGGGGTGAGGATAACGCCGAAATTCATGCTCATGGGGTTCTCCGTGATTCGGTCGCCGTCAGTTCTTGGTGGGTCGTTGCTTCGATTCGCGCAGCACGGCCAGCCTGCTGCGGTACTGGTCTTCGGTGATCTCGCCGCGAGCGAATGCGGTGCGCAGTGCGCCGATTCCGCTCTGGTGGCCGATGAATCGACGACGGGCGAAGAACACGATGACGATGAAGGTGACCCAGAACAGCAGCGGGAAGATCCAGAAGAACGGCCACGGGTGCCAGCCGTTGTCGTAGTG
Organism: Nocardia arseniciresistens; assembly: GCF_046764875.1. Classification (NCBI taxonomy): domain Bacteria; kingdom Bacillati; phylum Actinomycetota; class Actinomycetes; order Mycobacteriales; family Nocardiaceae; genus Nocardia; species Nocardia arseniciresistens. Next base: position 12,138 of record NZ_JBKORD010000007.1, on the reverse strand, counting down.
GTCGGCAAGGAAGGTCACGGTCTCGGGTTGGGTGAAAATGTTCATAACGAAAGCCTGCGCCGCACACCGCTACCCGGGCATCGGCCGCGCGGCGCTGCCTGGCGTACGTCTCGGCGCGTACGAGATCGCGGTGGGCGGCATTACTGCCAGCCGGGTCGGACCAAACCGGATTCGTAGGCCATCACAACGAGTTGCGTGCGGTCGCGTGCGCCGAGCTTCATCAGGATGCGGCTCACGTGGGTACGGGCGGTGGCCGGGCTCATGAAGAGGCGCTCGGCGATTTCGGCATTGGTGAGGCCCTCGGCCACCAGGGTCATCACCTCGCGCTCACGGTCGGTGAGTTCGGTGAACGCCGCGGGCGGTGGCTGTTTGGCGTGTGTGGAGAATTCGGCGATCAGGCGGCGGGTGACGCCGGGGGACAGCAGTGCGTCACCTGCGGCGACCACCCGGATGGCGCGCACGAGGTCGGCCGGTTCGGTGTGTTTGACCAGGAAACCCGTCGCGCCGGCGCGCATGGCCTCGAAGACGTATTCGTCGAGTTCGAAGGTAGTCAGCACGACCACCCTCACCTCGGTGAGTTTCGGATCCTCCGCGATCATTCTGGTGGCCGCGAGCCCGTCCAGAATCGGCATTCTGATGTCCATAAGCACCACATCGGGTGCCAGCGCGCGGGTCATCCGGACGGCTTGTTCGCCATTGTCGGCCTCACCGATCACCTCGATGCCGTCCTGGGCCTCGAGCAGCGCGACGAAACCGCCGCGCACCAGGGCCTGATCGTCGGCGACCAGAACGCGAATATTCGCCACGCTCGCGCGAGGGGCTGTCATCACACCTCCCGGGTAGTGGAACCGCTCGGGCTGCCCGCGTCCTGTGTCGGCACCCTGGACGGCAGCCGGGCGGCGACCCTGAACCCACCGCTCGGTCGTGGACCAGCGGTGAGTGCGCCGCCGAGCGCGTGCGCTCGCTCACGCATGCCGATGACACCGTTGCCACCGCTGGATCCCGACCTCGATGGTGTGCCGGTGGGGCGGGTGTTGTCGACGGTGATGTCGACCGAGTCCGCCGCGTAGCGCACCGTCACCGTCGCCGCGGCACCCGGCGCGTGACGCACCACGTTGGTGAGCGATTCCTGGATGAGCCTGGCCGCCGCCACGTCGATAACGCTCGGCAGGCGGTGTGCGGTGCCGATTACGCGGGTGTTCACGACCAATCCTGCCGCGCGGGCCCGCTGCAAAAGGGTGTCCAGGTCTTCGATGCTCGGTGCTGGCGTCCGTGGTGCGGGGACGGAGCGAAGCGGTGGTGGCTGTTGTTCGGACGGCCCGCGGTCGGCGGGAACCGAATCGCGGTGTGCCCGCTTCGAATCACGGTCTGTGTCCAACTCGCGCGAGGTGCCGTTGATCGGCGCACGCGGCTGTTCGGCCGTGGTCTGCTCGACCTCGGCGGCCGTCGCGCCGGTGCGGATCGCGTGCAACAGTGTGTGCACCTCTGCGAGTGCGTCCTTGCTCGCGGCCTTGATCGCGGCGAGCGCGGACTCCGCCTGCTGCGGCTTCTTATCGAACAGTTCCAAGGCCACCGAGGACTGCACGTTGATCAGCGAAAGACTGTGTGCCAGCACATCGTGCAGCTCGCGCGCGATAGCAAGCCGCTCCTCGCTAGCGCGGCGCTGCTGTTGCGCCTCCTCGTCGCGTCGGGCCGCCTCGGCCCGCTGCCTGCGCGCCAGCAGCACCGCCTGCCGCTGCCGGATGCCCTCCGCGATCGATATCAGCACGCCGAGCCAGGCGATCATGCCGAATGCCAGCCACGGGTTGGCGGGGTGCCCGATCAGCGCGGGCAGTGGCCAGACCAGCATGAGATAGCCGATCGGTACGAGTGGGTATGTCCACCAACGTGATCCGATGACCGCCGCGGAGATGAAGGCGATCACCAGTGAAATGAAGATCGGGCCGTAGCCGTAGCCGCGCAGCAGATACACCGCGCAGGATGTGATCGTTACGAGCAGCACGGGCAGCGGCTGCGATCGCCGCATAATCAGCGCGACGGGTCCGACGAGCAACAGCGCATAGCCGAGCACGTCCAGCGAGTGTGCGCCGGTCTGGCGCATGTTGGCATTGGCGCCACCGACAAGTTGGATCACCCCGACGACGAACGCGAGGACCAAGTCCCGAACGACTGGGCCACGTTTCGATTCCCCTGGCGCTGTCACCCTTGCAGCCTATTAGGCCGCGCTCGACTCGGCGTCCGCCGCGCTGCGTATTTGCTGTGTACGTCGCGGCTGTAGGCCCAGATACGTATGTCGGACAGCGCCGCGCGACGGATGCGGCGGAACCGGTCGGTGGCGGATTCTCGATGCATGAAAGATTCCATCGTGGTCACCGCGGGGCTGACCAAACGCTACGGCCCCAACACCGCCGTCGACGGAGTGCAGATGAGTGTCGCGGCGGGCGAGATCTACGGATTCCTCGGCCCGAACGGGGCGGGCAAAACGACCACGTTGCGAATGCTGGTCGGATTGATCCGCCCGAGCAGCGGCACCGCGACCGTGCTCGGCCGTCCGCCAGGTGATCCCGCGGCGGTCCGCCGAATCGGTGTGCTCATCGAGGGGCCCGGCTTCTATCCCTACCTGTCCGGTCGCGACAACCTGCGGGTGCTCGCGAAATATCGCGCACTCGGCCGCGCCGAGGTGGAGGAGGCGCTGGACCGCGTCGGACTCGCGGGCCGAGCCGACGACAAGTTCCGCACCTACTCACTCGGCATGAAGCAGCGCCTCGGCGTCGGCGCGGCGCTGCTCGGCCACCCCGATCTGCTGATCCTCGACGAGCCGACCAACGGTCTCGACCCGCAGGGTATGGCCGAAATGCGAGAGCTGATCACGACTCTCGCCGCCGATGGGCACACGGTGCTGCTGTCGAGTCACATGCTCAGCGAGGTGCAGGAGATCTGCGACCGGGTCGGGGTGATCTCCGGCGGCAAGCTGATCGTGGAATCCACCGTCGCCGAATTGCGCGGCGCCTCTTCGCTACTGCTGCGCGCCGAGCCGCTCGAGCTGGCCTTACCCGCGGTGCGGCGGGTGGTCGGCGATCGTGCCGCGCTGCTGACGGTGGGCGGTATTCGGATCGAATCCGCTGTCGAGGCCGCACCGGCGATCGCCCGCGCGGTGGTCGCGGCCGGTGCGGATCTGCTGGAGCTTCGGATCGACGAGAAATCCCTCGAAGAGGTCTTCTTCGAAATGACCCAGCTGGAGGCGGCGAAATGACCGGGCAGGCAATGAAAGATCTGTTGGCGAGCACCGGCGCGGAGTTGCTTCGGCTGCGGAAATGGCCCGCGTTCTGGATCATTCTCGGCACCTGGATTCTGTTGAATCTCACGTTCTCGTACCTGTTCAACTATCTCGCCTACAGCTCGGGTGAATCCTCGCGGATGTCGAACGGGCTGCCCAAGGATGCGCTGCTACAGCAAATGCTGCCCGCCGCCGTCCCGGGAGTCTTCACCCAGGGCATGGCGATGTTCGGCGGTGCGCTGATGCTCATCCTCGGCGCGCTGACCATCGGCAGCGGATATGGCTGGGGCACCTGGAAAACAGTCCTGACCCAGGGGCCGTCGCGGGTTTCCGCGGTCGCGGGTGCGGTGGTAAGCCTGGCGTTGGTCGTCATCGCATTGGTATACGTCGCATTCGCGGCGGATATCGGGGTCGCGTCGATGATCGCGGTGTCGCAGTCGCAGTCGCTCGCGCTGCCCGATTTCGGGCAGGCCGTGAACGGAATCATCACCGGCGCCGCGATTCTCGGAATGTGGACGCTGGCGGGCGCGCTGATCGGGGCAATCGCCCGCGGACCCGCGCTCGCTGTCGGACTCGGACTGGTCTGGGTGCTTGTTGTGGAGAATCTATTACGCGGTGTCGCGGCTATATTCGAGCCGATCAGGATGATCACCGATCATCTGCCGGGAACGGCCGCGGGTTCGATGGCCGGTGCCATGCGTACGGTGCAGGGCCCGGCTACACCGGGTGTGCTCGATATCCTGTCGCGGACCGAGTCGTTGATCGCGCTCACGGTGTACGTCGCTGTTTTCGCGGCGGGCACATTGTGGCTGGTACGCCGGCGCGATATGGCCTGAATATCAGGAAATGCGAATACCTCGAAACCGCTGGCGGACAACAGTCGTCAGCGGTTTCGTCGTGCTGCCGGGTTCAGCGGAAAGCGGATCAACTCGTTGCCGAACCGAGGGTGAAATGAGCGAGTTTCTGCAATGCCGCGGTAATCTGCGCGGCGCTCAGGCCGCGGGCGCGTTGGTGCTGAAAGACTTCCGCGGCCAATGGTGCGAGCAGTGGATCGACCAGTGCGTCAGTATCTTTCACGCCCGCTGCGGTAAGCAGCGACCGTACATGCAAGTACCAGAACCCGTACGCGCCGGTTCGGAATCGGGCCCCACCTGTCTCGGCGCCGAGCACCAAATGCGCATGTGCCTCGAGTAATTCGACCATTGCACCGTAGAAGGCCGCGAGACGCTCGTCCGGCGGTGCGCCGGGGCCCAGCGGTGGATCGCCGCGCAGCAACTTCTCCTGCAACGCGTGTTCGTGCTCGTCCAGTAGCGCGACCGCTATCGAATTCTTGTCCGGATAACGGCGATAGAGCGTGCCGCGGCCGACTCCGGCCGCTTTGGCGATGTCGTCCATCGTCACGGTGCGCGGGTCGCGTGTGGCGAACAGTTCGGCGGCCGCGGCGAGCACCTTGGCTCGGTTACGTGCCGCGTCGGTGCGCTCGACTGGCGGGGACGCGGTTGCTTCGCGTTGCGTTGTCGCACCGAGTGAAACGTCGGTGAACAGGTCGGATCGGGGTTCCATGTCCGCGACTGTAGTCGATTTCCAATCAAGTGGACGAAACGTCCACTTATCGGCTAACGTCATCCTCGGAATGAAGCGGACATACTGTCCAGTTAGTTGGAGGCCTGAAATGAGCACACTGCTGCACCTCGATGCGAGCGCCCGTCGCACGTCGATCAGTCGAGAGCTGAGCGCCGCTTTCGCCGAGTCCTGGCGCGCCGAGAATCTTGAAGGCGACTACCTCTATCGGGATCTCGCGGCGAATCCGGTGCCGTTCATCGACGAGGCATGGACCGAGCTGTGCGACGCGGTGCTCGCCATCGGCAACACCGATCTGGATCGACTTCCCGAGCTGGTGCGTACCCCCGCACAGGCCGAAGCCTGGGCGATCGTGGCACCGCTGCTCGGGGAAATGCTGGCCGCCGACGTAATCCTGATCGGAACGCCGATGTACAACTACTCGATACCCGCCTCGCTCAAGGCCTGGCTCGATCAGGTGACGTTCCCTCGAATGTCATTGGGACACAGGCGATTCATTGTCATGACAGCCCGTGGTGGCGCCTACTCACCCGGGGCGCCCAAGGCCGCATACGACTACCAGGAGCGCTACCTGCGCGATTTCTTCGCGGGCCACTACGCGGTGCACGACACCGTTTTCGTGAATGCCGAACTGGCCAACTCCCGCCAAGATCCGCTGATGGCGAAACTGCGCGGCGAGCACGACGCGTCCTACGCCGCCGCCATCGAGTCGGCACGCAACCTCGCCAAGGAGTACTGACATGAACTGGGTCGTCCTCGGCCTAGCCGGTTTGGTGGAGATCGTCTGGTCACAGAGCATCAAACCCACCGAGAACTTCACCCGCCTCGTCCCCACCGTCATCTGCTTCGTCCTGGGCACCGTCGCGGTATATCTGCTCTCCCGCGCCATGCAGACCCTGCCCGTCGGCACCTCTTACGCGATCTTCACCGGCATCGGCGCGGTCGGTGCGATCGGCCTCGGCGTCATCGTCAACAAGGACCCCGTCAGCGCGGGCAGAATGCTCTCGCTATCGCTGATCCTCGGCGGCATCGTGCTGGCCCGTGTCACCAACCCGGAGTAGTGGGATAGCGGTGTGCCCGGCCCTCCCTATAGGTTCGAGCGGAAACCGAGTTTCGAACATCATCGAAAGGACCGTGATGCCCACACGTACCGCGCGCACCGCTTGGACCGGCACTCTCCAGGAGGGGTCGGGACAGGTCGAGCTGGCCAGCTCCGGAGTCGGCAAGTACGACGTGTCGTTCCCGAAGCGTGCCGCCGACGATGCCGACGGCACGACCAGCCCGGAGGAACTGATCGCGGCGGCGCATTCCTCGTGCTTCGCGATGGCCCTCTCGGCGCAGATCGCCAACGCGGGCGGCACCCCGGAGAGCCTGGATGTCACCGCCGATGTCACCCTCGGCCCGGACCCGGACGGCGGATTCCGCATCAGCGGCATCAAGCTGACCGTCCGCGGCGCGGTCTCCGGCCTCGATGCCGACGGTTTCGCAGCCGCGGCCGCGGCAGCGAAGGCGGGCTGCCCGGTCAGTAAGGCGCTGGCCGGCGTGGACAACATCACCCTGGACGCCGCGCTCGCGTAAGCGAAGTCTTCGCATGACTTCCCGGTTCCTCGCACTGATCGCACAACTGCCGATGTGCGAGGAACCGAGTGGTTTTACGAAGTCTTACGACGACGACCTGGCCGCCGCGCGGAAGTAGCGGCGAGCGGCGGGGTGGTACATCGCGGGGATGGCGATCAGCACGGCGAGGACGTGCCCCGTTCGGAAGATCCCGGTGAGCACCGCGGACAGGGACAGGTTGTCGAAGAGGTCGCCGATTTCCTTGGCCGACAGCGTCGCGGCCGCGGGTTCGATGATCAGCGAGATAAGGCCGACGACGCCGATGCCGATGGTCAGGACGATGCGAGCCCAGCGGGCCCCGTGTGTCATCCGGATGGCGACGGCGAGAACCGCCAGGTAGATGACGCCCCGCACGGCGAGGCCGCCCGCGAGGGAACCGACATCAGCGTTCGGGCCGTCGAGCTTTGTCGCGACATAGGTGAGGGCCTCACCGACGCCGCACAGCAGCGCGACGACGAGGCCGGTGAATGCCACCGAAACAGCGCGTGGCGGACGAACGGGAAGTTCGGCGCGCAGGGGTGCTGGCCAAACGGAGAAGGCAGTGCCGGTCATGAGACCAACACTGCCTTCGATATCCCGAACTCCGGATCAGCCCGTGGTAGCGACCTGCTCTCGTACCGGAGTGCTAGCGCGCGTCGCGAATTCGGTGAGTGCCGCGAAGGCGAGCCCGAGGCTCGCCCACAAGGTGGCCGATTCGGCCAGCGAGGCTGCGCGGAACTGCCACAGCAGGCTGGCCGGGAAGTCCGCTTTCACCTCGTTGATGCCGGGAAGCAGGATGTATCCGAGCACCACGATCAGCACGAAGGCCGCGACACCGCCGATCAGCCGGAACGTCTCCTGCTGTGCCGCAAGGGCTTTGTGCACGAACACGCCGAGCCCGACGGCGGCGAGGCCGAGCAGTACCGCCGCCACCCAGAGCCAGGTGCGTTCGTTGATCGTGTCCGGATCACCCACCGCGGGCGGATTGGCCGGGTACTTGAAGAACGGCACGGCAACGATCGCCGCCCAACCGCCGATCGCGAGACCGATCGCGAGCCGCGGGCCCGACAGCGTGGTGTACCGGCGGGCGAAGTGTGCGGCCGCGGCGAATATGGCGCCGAACGCCATTCCGGCGAGGCCGAGTGCGAGGAACTGACCCGCCTTCTGCCCGGTCCGGCTCACCAGTGGTTCTTCCTCGTCGCCGTGCGAATGCCCAGCAGTCGCCTCACCAGGTTGGTGCGCCTCTGCTTTGGCGGAATCGGCCTCTTCGATGGCAATGGCGGCGTCCACCTTGGGTTCGCCGACGAAGTAGCCCACTGTTCCGGCAAGCAGACCGGCGATGAGACCGGCCAGCAAGCCGCGGAGCAACAGGGTCTTCAGTGAACCGAGCAGTGGGACGACGGCCGACGGAGTTGGCGAAGTCAGTGACACGGAACACCGAGCAGGTGACGTCCGTCGTGCATCAACTCATGCATGTACATCCCGCTGCGCGAGATGGCACCTTGGTCGAAGCCGACCAGGTACAGCGTGAGAAGTGCGAGAAGAACGACGCCTACTGCGATGAGCAGTGTTGCCAATGAATCGGTTGCCCGGCTCGGTGAATGCGCGATTGCCATTCGAATCCTCCTAGGGATGCGCGTCCCGTCGAGTGGTCGGTGCGACGGCGCCGGTGTCTGGCTGCCCGGCACCGGGGCTGGAAATGATCCCCCGATGCATGGAACACAGTGGCGCGACCGCTCCGGATTCACACCGGAATTACCACGTCACCATCGCATTTGTCATTCGAACTGTGACACCTGAATGCACTCGCCGTCAATACGATGTCGGGTTGTCGATGCCACGATCGGCGAGTCACCCGGCCGCGTCGGCGGCCGGGTGTGCGGGTCTCCGCTCAGGAGGCGGATTTCGCGGCGACGTCGAGCACGACCTCGAATTCCAAGAGCGACGCACCCGTGGAGACCGGCTTCTGCCGCTCGCCCGCGTGCGCCTCGCGGGCGGGCCCTTCCCGCCACGCCGTGAAGGATTCCTCCGAATCCCACTGGGTGACAACGAAGTACCGGTTGTCACCGGAGACCGGCCGCAGCAACTGGAAGCTCAGGAACCCGGGCGAGCCCTCCACCGCATGCGCGCGAGCGGCGAACCGCTTCTCCAACTCGGGGCCCGCGCCCTCGGGAACTTCGATTGCGTTGATCTTCACGACTGCCATGCGTTCGACAATACGTTCGCCGATGAAGCGACCACCACGCGAGACCGAGGGGTCGCGAGCGGCGCCCGAGGCCTGGCCGGAAAACCCAGCCCCCCGCGGACACCCAGCGTCGCAGACGCGGCAAAATCAACACATGCATGACGAGGGCGGGACGGGAGTGCCGATCCTGCTGCTGCATGGATTGATGGGCAGTGCCCGCACCTGGCGCGATCAGTTGGAGTGGCTGCGGGGGTACGGGCATGTCTATACCTTCGACGCCGCCGGGCACGGCCGACCGGCGCCGACAGAACTGACCACCGAGGCGTTCATCGACGACTTGGCGGCGGCGACCGCCCAGATCACCGAACCCATGGTGGTGATCGGGCACTCGATGGGCGGACTGCACGGCTGGGTCTTCGCCGCGCGGTATCCGGGCCGGGTGCGCGCGCTCGTCGTCGAGGACATAGCGCCGGATTTCACCGGGCGCACCGCCGCGAACTGGGCGGCGATGATCGAGGCGTGGCCGCCGTTTCCGGACGAGCGCGCGGTGCTCGACTTCTTCGGCCCGGTCGCGGGGCGGTACTTCCTGAACTCGTTCGAGCAGGCGGCCGACGGCTACCGGCTGCACGGCTCGGTCGCCACCTTCCGTGCGATCTCCGAGGAGTGGGGCACCCGTGACTTCTGGGCGCAGTGGAAGGCGATCACCGTGCCCGCGTTGCTGATCGAGGGCGAATTCACCATCACGCCGGAGGGGCAGATGTGGCAGATGGCCCTCGCTCACCCGGATGCCGCCTACGTGAAGATCCCGAATTCCGGCCACCTTGTGCACGACGACCAACCCGAGCGGTATCGCGCGGAGGTCGAGCAGTTCCTGCGCAGGGTCCTCGGTAAGTAGTCGGCCTCGGCGAGTAGCCCTCAGGCCGGGTGCCCGCCCTCGCCGGCGAGGGCGAACAGGCCATCCACGGTTTGTTCGATCAGACCGTCGACGAGCAGCGAATCCAACGCGCGGTCACGCTGTCCGGGATCGCGCGTCCACGCCAGGTCCATGCGCACACGTTCCACCGGTCCGGTGGCGTCGCGAAGCACGTCGAGCAGTCTGCCGCGAGCCTGCCGGTCGGTGCCCTCGTATTTCTGGGTGCGCCGAACCACCTCGGACACCGGCCTGCCGGCGGCCACCCAGGCGCACTGCGGCAGTGGACAACGGTCGCAGCCGGGAGTGCGTGCGGTGCATACCGTCGCGCCGAGTTCCATCAGCGCGGCCGAGAAAATCGCTGCCCTGTCGATCTGGCGTGGCAGCAGGGCCTCGGTCTCTGGCAGATCGCGCGAAGACGGGTTACCGGCCTCCGCGCGGCCGTGCACCGCGCGAGCCACGACCCGGCGAACATTGGTGTCCACCACAGGAACTCGCTGACCGTAGGCGAAGCAGGCGACCGCGCGCGCGGTGTACGCGCCGATACCAGGCAGCCCGAGTAGCAGGTCCACATCGGCGGGCACTTCGTCGCCGTACTGCTCGGCGAGCACTCGCGAGCATTCGTGTAGCCGTAGAGCACGGCGCGGATACCCGAGCTTGCCCCAGGCGCGCAGCACCTCGGCCTGCGACGAAGCCGCCATCGCCGACGGCACCGGCCATCGGGCGACCCATTCGCGCCAGATCGGCTCGACCCGCACCACCGGCGTCTGCTGCAGCATGATCTCGCTCATCAGAATCTGCCAGGCCGTCACCTCGGTCCGACGCCACGGCAGATCACGCGCGGTCTGCTCATACCAGTCCAGCAACACTTCAGCGTCGATGCCGTGATGCGAGGTCAAGCCCTTGCTCAGTGGCCTTACACCGTTGTGCGCTGCGCCGCTGTTCTGCACCGCCCTCACCGTTCCTCGTGTGTTTCGGCCAGTCGATATTTGCCAACCCGTAACGAAACCGACTCGCTGGTAACCAATCCAATGTGCACAATGGTCGGTATGCCTGATTCCAACCCGATCAGTGCCTGGAAATCCCTCCGCGAGGGCAACGAGCGTTTCGTCCACGGCAACCTGCTGCATCCTAGTCAAGGTGCCGTGGACCGAGCCAAGCTCGTCAGTGGCCAGCACCCGTCCGCAATCCTGTTCGGTTGCGGTGACTCCCGCGTCGCCGCCGAGCTCATCTTCGACCAGGGCCTCGGCGACATGTTCGTGGTGCGCACCGCGGGCCACGTCGTCGACAGCTCGGTGCTCGGCTCGATCGAGTACGGCGTGCAAGTGCTGAACGTGCCGCTCATCGTGGTACTCGGGCACGACAGCTGCGGCGCGGTGAAGGCGACGCTCGAGGCGCTCGACGGCGGCGAGGTGCCCGGCGGGTTCATCCGCAGCGTGGTCGAGCGGATCATGCCCTCGATCCTGATCGGCCGCAGAGAGGGCCTGTCCACCGTCGACGAGATGGAGGCCAGGCATGTGGTGGAAACGAGCAGGCTGCTGATGCAGCGGTCGATGATCATTTCCCAGCGGGTGGCGACAGGGGAGTGTGCGATCGCTTGTGTCACATACAAACTGGTCGACGGCCAGGTGAAGCTGCAACGTGTCGTCGGCAACATCGGCGAGCTCGTCTGAAAAGAAAGCTCAGGCGTTTCCCCAGCGTGCGGGCCCAAAGTTGATCGCCGCGTTCGCCTTTTCCGCGCCGACACGCCGGGGTCCTGAGTCGCTGCGCCCGATCGTGCCCTTACCGTTGAGGCGTGCTGGAACCGAATGGACCGCTGCCTCCGGAGATCTACTGGCGTCGCCGCGTTCTCGCTATCGGAATCCTGGTCGTGGCGCTCGCGCTGGTGATCTGGTTGGTGGTGATGTTCGCGCGTGGCGGCGATGCCCCTGGGAGCACGCAGGCCGCGGCGACCTCGTCGTCGGCGACCAGTTCCACCGACGGGTCCTCGTCCAAGCCGTCGACCAGCGCACAATCGAGTGCGCCGCAGGCATCCGGCAGCGCGTCGGCGACACCGAGCGCTAGCTCGGTGGCGCAGGGCCAGTGCCCGGATCAGTCGCTCGCGGTGCGGGTGACGGTGGAACAACCCACCTACAAAATCGGTGAGACCCCGGTGTTCGGCATCGTGATCACCAATATCTCGACGGCGCCGTGCTCCCGCGATGTCGGCTCGGGTCTACAGCAGGTTTCGGTGCTCACCCTCGACGGCCAGCGCAAGCTGTGGTCGAGCACCGACTGCTACCCGGACGGCCAACCGGACGTGCGCACACTCAACCGCGGTGAGCAGGCGGCCTTCACCGTCACCTGGTCGGGCTCGACCTCACAGCCCAGCTGCGCGGGCGACCGGGTGCCGGTGCCAGCGGGCTCGTATGCCGTTGTGGCGCAGCTCGGTTCGGTGCGCAGTTCGGTGGAGCCGTTCAATATCGCTTGAGCTGTGTTTGTTTGGCGACGCCTGCGGCGTCGCGTGTTCGCGGCCCCCTTGGTCTCGCTTCCGAGCAGTCGAGACTCGCGCCTTCGGCGCATGCGCTTCGACTGCTCGGAAGCGAGACG